>JBCBSK010000156.1:0-8639 GCA_039819185.1 Pseudomonadota bacterium
GATCGCACGCTCCATGCGCACCAGGCCGACGCGATACTGGTTTTCCATCAGTTCGCCGACGGACCGCACCCGGCGATTGCCGAGATGGTCGATGTCGTCGATGTCGCCTTTGCCGTCGCGCAGATCGACCAGCGTCTTCACGACTGCAAGGATGTCGTCCTTACGCAGCGTGCGCATGGTGTCGGGTGCATCAAGCTCAAGGCGCATATTCATCTTGACGCGGCCGACAGCCGACAGGTCATAGCGCTCCGCATCGAAGAACAGCGACTGGAACATCGCTTCTGCGGCCTCAATCGTCGGCGGCTCACCCGGACGCATCACGCGGTAGATGTCGAACAGAGCTTCCTGGCGAGTCTCGTTCTTGTCGGCAGAAAGTGTGTTGCGGATGAAAGCGCCGGTGTTGATGTGGTCGATATCGAGGATGGGGATCGTGTCGAAGCCGGCTTCGACCAGGATCTCCATGACCTTTTCGTCAAGTTCGTCGCCGGCCTCGGCATAGATCTCACCGGTCTTCGAGTTCGCCATGTCCTCAGCGACATAGAAGCTCGCAAGCTCGTCCTCGGCGACCGCCAGAACCTTCAAGCCGTTTTCCGCCAGGTCCTTGGCTTTACGCATGGTCAGCTTCTTGCCGGCCTCGAGAATGACCTCACCGGTTTCGCCATTGATCAGGTCGCGTGTTGCCTTAACGCCACGCAGACGCTGCGGATCATAGGGCCGCTGCCAGCCGCCATCCTTGCCCTTGGTGAGGGCGAGGTGATTATAGAAGGTCGCGAGGATTTCCTCGGAATCGAGACCAAGCGCATAAAGAAGTGTCGTTGCCGGCAGCTTACGGCGGCGATCGATGCGGACATAGACGATGTCCTTGGCATCGAATTCGATGTCGAGCCAGGAGCCGCGATAGGGGA
The DNA here is from genome assembly GCA_039819185.1 of Pseudomonadota bacterium. Taxonomy (GTDB): domain Bacteria; phylum Pseudomonadota; class Alphaproteobacteria; order Rhizobiales; family Tepidamorphaceae; genus JBCBSK01. Next base: position 906 of record JBCBSK010000156.1, read on the forward strand.
TGATGCGGGCGGCAAACAGAAGCTTGCCCGAGGAATGGGTCTTGCCCTTATCGTGATCGAAGAAAACGCCGGGCGAGCGGTGCATCTGGCTGACGATGACGCGCTCGGTGCCATTGACCACGAAGGTGCCGTTCATCGTCATGAACGGCATATCGCCCATATAAACGTCCTGTTCCTTGATGTCCTTGACCGACTTCGCGCCGGTGTCCTCGTCAACATCGAACACGATTAGCCGCAGTGTAACCTTGAGCGGGGCGGCATAGGTCATGCCGCGCTGGCGGCATTCCTCGACGTCATATTTCGGCGACTCGAACTCGTAGGACACGAATTCAAGCGTCGCGGTGCCGGCGAAATCGCTGATCGGGAACACGGACGTGAAGACCGCTTGCAGCCCTTCGTCGGGACGCCCGCCATCGGGCGCGTCGACGATCAAGAACTGGTCATAGGACTGCTTCTGCACCTCAATGAGGTTCGGCAGAACCGCAGCCTCGGGGATCGACCCGAAGGACTTGCGGATGCGCTTACGGCCCGTGAACGTCTCAGCCATGATCGCTCCTTAAACGTGCAACTTGGATGTTTGCAACGCACCGCCTGAATGACGGCGCAAGGTTTCGGTTTGCCGAAGGGCACGGCGCGGTGTGCCCTTGGGAAAACCTGTTTAAATCAATACGCAACGCAAACCTTCTCAGACCCCGCTGAAAGCAGGTTTGGCGCGGCACCGAACCCGGTGCCGCGCCATGTGGGACCCGTAGTGCCGGCGCTGCCGCGATGGCTTTTGCGCCGACCGGCTGTCGCTGACAGCCCTGGTCAATTACTTGAGCTCGACGGATGCGCCAACGTCCTCAAGCTGCTTTTTGATCTTCTCGGCTTCTTCTTTCGGAAGATCTTCCTTGATCGGTTTCGGCGCGCTTTCGACCAAATCCTTGGCTTCCTTGAGGCCAAGGCCGGTGATCGTGCGCACTTCCTTGATCACGTTGATCTTCTTGTCGCCGGCGCCCGCGAGGACGACGGTGAATTCGGTTTTCTCTTCGGCCGCAGCGGCATCACCACCACCAGCCGCCGGAGCAGCAACGCCTGCGACAGCAACCGGAGCCGCCGCCGACACGCCCCACTTCTCTTCGAGAAGCTTAGACAATTCCGCCGCCTCGATGACGGTCAGATTGGACAGGTCTTCTGCGATCTTTTCGAGATCAGCCATTGGTCAACTTCCTTTCGATTCGAACACTTTGCAAGCAGAACCGCCTTACGCGGCCGCGCTGTCCTGACCACCAGAGTCCGCATAGGCGCCGATAACCCGGGCAACCTGCCCGGCCGGAGCCTGAAGAACGCCCGCAAGCCTTGTTGCCGGCGTGTTGATCATGCCGACAATCTTGGCCCGCAGCTCATCCAGAGATGGCATGGTCGCAAGCGACTTGACGCCATCGGCATCAAGGGTCGTTGCGCCAAGTGCCCCACCGATCACGACCAACTTTTCATTTGCTTTCGCAAAATCGGTCGTAACCTTCGGCGCCGCGACCGGATCGTCCGAATAGGCGATCAGAGTCGGGCCCGCGAACAGGGGCGCCATCTCGCTGAGCTCGGTGTCTTTGAGCGCGATCTTCGCAAGCCGGTTCTTGGCCACCTTCACCGAGCCGCCCGCATCCCGCATCTTCGCCCTGAGGGACGACATCTGGGACACATTGAGACCGGCATAGTGGGCAACGACGACAACGCCCGTGGTTTGAAACACGTCGTTGAGCGTCTGAACGAGCTCTTGCTTTTCCGCTCTATCCACTTGCTCTCTCCAATTTGGCGGGTCATGCCGGCAGACTGCCAACCCGATCCCGCCGGTTGCTCTCACCAAACCCTTCGCAAAGGATCCGGCAACAGGGCCTGTCCCGCCCTGCCCCCACACGTTGGAACCAGAGCAACCGGTTCGAACCGAACGTCCCCTCTCGGGGGTGTCCTGTTCTTCCCATCTCATGCAGGCAGCCGGTGACCCGGATTATGCGATACCGCACCTGCAATCTCGGACAGGGCGCCCGGCGTTCCCGCCGGACTATCCAGGCCGGCAAAGCCGGCCAGGAACCTCGAAACGGCGCACGGTCAGCCCCGCGCGCCCAAACAAAAATCAGCCGACCACAGACGACGGCTCGACGCGCACACCCGGACCCATGGTCGAGGAGATTGCGATCTTCTTGAGATACGTGCCCTTGGCACCCGATGGCTTCGCCTTGACGACAGCATCGGTGAACGCACGAACGTTCTCGGCCAGTTTCTCGGGCGCAAACGATGCCTTGCCGACACCGGCATGGATGATACCGGCCTTCTCGACGCGGAATTCGACCGCTCCGCCCTTGGCCGCCTGGACGGCTGCCGCGACATCCTGTGTCACGGTGCCGACCTTGGGGTTTGGCATCAAACCGCGCGGACCAAGCACCTTACCGAGCCGGCCGACCAGCGGCATCATGTCTGGCGTCGCGATGCAGCGGTCAAAGTCGATCTCACCCTTCTGGATGGTCTCGACCAGATCTTCCGCGCCGACGATGTTGGCGCCGGCTTCCCGCGCCTCATCCGCCTTGGCATCGCGGGCAAACACTGCAACCCGCACGTCACGACCCGTGCCGTTCGGAAGATTGCAGACGCCGCGGACCATCTGGTCGGCATAGCGTGGATCGACGCCGAGATTGAGTGCCACTTCGACCGTTTCGTCGAACTTCACCGACGCCCGTTCCTTGACGAGGCTGAGAGCATCGTCGAGCGGATAAAGCGTGGATTTGTCGATGCCCTCTTGGGCCTGACGCATGCGTTTTCCAGCCATCGTCTACCCCTGCACCTCAAGACCCATGGACCGTGCCGACCCTTCAATGATCTTCATCGCCTGATCGATATCGTTGGCGTTAAGATCTTGCATCTTGGACTCGGCGATCTCGCGGACCTGGTCGCGGGTCACGCTGCCGGCCTTGGCGCGGCCCGGCGTTTGCGAGCCCTTCTGCACCTTGGCCGCCTGCTTGAGAAGATAGGATGCCGGCGGCGTCTTGATCTCGAAGGTGAAAGACTTGTCCTGGTAGTAGGTGATGATCGTCGGGCACGGCGCGCCCTTGTCGATCTCCGCCGTCCTGGCATTAAAGTCCTTCACAAACTGCATGATGTTGAGGCCACGCTGACCAAGCGCCGGACCAATCGGAGGCGACGCACTCGCCCCACCCGCCGGACACTGGAGCTTGATGTAGCCCAGAATCTTCTTCGCCATCCTTCACGTTCCTTTCGCGGGCCTTGCCCGCTGGTTCCGACCGATATCACTCAGCCGTTTGGAGCGGTGCGTGGTGCGGCTCCGGACAGTTTGGCATGCCGCCCTGCCTCCCACGCGATGTTGGGGCAATGCCCCTACGGCTCAGACCTTTTCGACCTGGCCATATTCCAGCTCGACCGGCGTCGCGCGGCCAAAAATTGATACTGTAACCTTGAGCCGGGCGCGTTCCTCGTCGATTTCCTCGACAAGCCCGTTAAAGGTCGCGAAGGGACCATCGGAGACGCGGATCTGCTCGCCAACCTCGAAGCTGATCGAGGGCTTGGGCCGTTCGATGCCTTCCTGAACCTGGCTTAGAATGCGCTGAGCTTCCGCCTCGGAAATTGGCATCGGCTTGTTGTCGGCACCGAGGAAACCGGTCACCTTGGGCGTGTTCTTGATCAGGTGATAGGTCTCGTCGGTAAGATCCATCTTCACAAGAACATAGCCCGGAAAGAACTTCTTCTCCGCATCGACCTTGCGGCCACGGCGAACTTCGATGACCTTTTCGGTCGGGACAAGAACCTGGTCGAACTCATCTTCCAGCCCGCTCGTTTGCGCCTTGTCGATAATCGCGTCAGCGACCTTCTTTTCGAAATTCGAATAAGCGTGAACGATGTACCAGCGCTTCGGCATCCTAGCCCCCAAACCCGAGGACCCAGCGGACGACGAAGCCGATGATCTGATCGACGATCAAAAAGAAGATCGCAGCGATCGTCGCCATGATGAACACCATGATCGACGTCACTATCGTCTCACGCCGCGACGGCCAGGTAACCTTGGCGACCTCGGTCCTGACCTGCTGCAAGAACTCGAAAGGATTGGTCTTCGCCATCCGATGTCCCGTGACCCTGACGCTGTCTGTAGCCCTGACTATCCGGTTCAAAGCCGATCAGCTCGAAGGCCGGTTCCGACACCACATCAACACCTGAATCATGCCAAGAGTGTTCGTCCGAACATGAATGCGCGCGAACGGTCGCTCGCACGCCTGACGTCGATGTGTGATGATCAGATTGAACTACTTAATCCGGTAATCGGGATTACACAAGCCCAATTTCGCACCTGCACGCAAGATTTTCAGCCCATCGCATAGGCTTGATGGGTCGGACTGTGATGATTGTGCCTGAGCTACGCTGATGAAGACGTACATCACGGCCAGAACTGGCAGGGGCGGAGGGACTCGAACCCACGACCTGCGGTTTTGGAGACCGCTGCTCTACCAACTGAGCTACACCCCTGTAGCGCCAAACCAGCCTTATAGCTTGCCTCGACGCTGGTTCCTACCGTGTTTTCGCCGTTAGACGTCGGACATAAAGGTCATTCGATGATTTTTGCGACGACGCCGGCGCCGACGGTTCGGCCGCCTTCGCGGATGGCGAAGCGCAGCTTCTCTTCCATCGCGATCGGCACGATCAGTTCGACATCCATCGTCACACTGTCGCCCGGCATCACCATTTCCGTCCCTTCCGGAAGCTGCACAACGCCCGTCACATCCGTCGTCCGGAAATAAAACTGCGGACGATAATTGCCGAAAAACGGCGTGTGGCGGCCACCTTCTTCCTTGGTCAGGATGTAGGCTTCAGCAGAAAACTTCGTATGCGGCGTCACAGAGCCAGGCTTGCACAGAACCTGGCCGCGCTCGACACCTTCACGCTCAACACCACGCAGCAGCGCGCCAATGTTGTCGCCCGCCTCGCCCTGATCCAGAAGCTTGCGGAACATCTCAACACCCGTCACCGTCGTCTTCGTGGTGTCACGGATCCCGACAATCTCAACTTCCTCGCCAACCTTCACGATGCCGCGCTCGACACGCCCCGTCACAACCGTGCCGCGGCCCGAGATCGAGAACACATCCTCAATCGGCATCAGGAACGGCTGGTCAATCGGACGCTCAGGCTGCGGAATGTAGGTGTCAACCTCCGCCATCAGCGCACGCACCGCCTCTTCGCCAATCTGAGGCTCACGGTCTTCAAGCGCACACAACGCAGAGCCCTTGATGATGGGAATGTCATCGCCGGGGAACTCGTAAGACGACAGAAGCTCGCGCACTTCCAGTTCGACAAGCTCAAGCAGCTCCTCGTCATCAACCTGATCGACCTTGTTGAGAAACACCACGATCGCCGGCACGCCGACCTGGCGCGCCAGAAGAATGTGCTCACGCGTCTGCGGCATCGGACCATCGGCCGCCGACACCACCAGGATCGCACCGTCCATCTGGGCAGCACCGGTGATCATGTTCTTCACATAGTCGGCATGGCCCGGGCAATCGACGTGCGCATAGTGGCGGTTCTCGGTCTCATATTCGACATGCGCCGTCGAGATCGTGATGCCGCGCGCCTTCTCTTCAGGTGCAGCGTCAATCTGATCATAGGCCTTGAACTCACCGAAAAACTTCGTGATCGCAGCCGTCAGGGACGTCTTGCCATGATCAACATGACCAATCGTCCCAATGTTCACATGCGGCTTCGTCCGCTCAAACTTCGCCTTGGCCATCTTGATCCGAACTCCTCAATCGCGCCGGGGGTTTCGCCCGGCAATTCAATCGTCAGCGCGCCGAATACCGCGTGTTTGTCTGATGTCTGGAACAGTCAGTCTGGTGTCGGTGGAGCGGGTAGCGGGAATCGAACCCGCATCTTCAGCTTGGAAGGCTGTTGCTCTACCACTGAGCTATACCCGCAAGTCCGTCAGCGCACCCTCTGATACAACTCGGCGACCCATTCGCGAGTTATCGCAAATCTTGTCTTTGGGTCTGGTGGAGGGAGTTGGATTCGAACCAACGTAGGCTAAGCCAACGGGTTTACAGCCCGTCCCCTTTAACCGCTCGGGCATCCCTCCCGACCCAGGGGCGGCAAGATCGGACGCAATCACCAGTCCCCGAACGATGGAGAATAGGCGACCGCCGCCGCAAGCCAAGCCGCCGCGCCGCGGGGTTATGGAAACAACCAGGGTACAAGTCAACCGGTTTTCAAGGGCAGGCGTTTCGCGGGATTGCAGCCTTGCGCTGTCGCATGCTTGATGCGGCGATGACCGGACGAAAGAGACCGCCCTCCCAGAGACAGAATGCGAAACGCCAGCCGGCGGGCGACACCCACTATCTTTATGGCATCCACGCGGTGGCGACGGCACTTGCCAATCCGGAGCGTCGGAGCCATCGACTCGTCGCGACCGACAACGCGCTGCAGCGCCTCAAGGAACAGGGCGCGCCAGTTAGCATCGACGCGGAGACCCAATCCGCCCGGGACATCACGCGCCTGATCGGCCCTGACGCCGTTCATCAGGGCGCGCTTTTGTATTGCGATCCCCTGCCCGACCTGGAGCTTGAAACAGTCCTTGAGCCCGATAGCGCACAGCGGAGACTCATGCTTGTCCTCGACCAGATCACGGACCCGCACAATATTGGCGCGATCCTGCGGTCTGCAGCAGCATTCAGCGCAGACGGGTTGATTATGACCGCCCGCCACGCGCCGGGCGAAACCGCTGTGCTTGCCAAAACCGCGTCTGGCGGGCTCGAACATGTTCCAATCTACCGGGTGCGAAACTTGGCCAACGCCATGGAACAGCTAAAGACTGCCGGCTTTCAGGTCGCGGGCCTGGACGAGACGGGCTCGGTTGCTCTCGACACGCTAGAATTCGCCCCCTCCACGGCCCTCGTTCTGGGAGCAGAGGGCAAGGGCCTGCGTCAGAAAACACTCGCGACCTGCGATCACATCGCCCGGCTCGACATGCCGGGCGCCATCACGAGCCTGAATGTCTCGAATGCAGCAGCACTTGCCCTCTACATCGCAAGCCGACGCCTCATCCCGGTGTAAGCCGAAGATGTCTTTCGGTCAGTAGCGGAAGTAAAATGTCTTGCCGGAATGGCGGAAGCTACGGTGGCCGTGAAACCCGCGATGATGACGATAACCGCGATGACGGTTGATGTAGGCCCGGCCATTGAAGTGACGGCGTGGTTGGACATGGCGGCGGTGAAAACCGCGATGGCTGTGATAGCGATGGCCCCGATAGTGTCGACGATGATGGATCTGCGCGACCGGCGTATCCGCGCTGTGGGATTGTGCGGCGGCAACGGGCGACGCTACCAAGGACGATGCGGTCGCCGGGCCCGCCAGGAAAAGACCCCCAGCCAGCACTGCGCCAGCGATAAGATGGGTGAAACGGATCATATCTGCCTCCTTGACGCGGACATCCGCGCCTTCTGACACGGAATATGGCGCTGGCGATCCATCACGTAAGGCTGCGACAGAACACAGTTTGATCACAAAAATAATATTGTTTTGAAAGACTTAACCAGCTCCACATTGTGCGAAACCGCACATTTGCCGAGCGACAGCTGTGCTCTTATCTGGCAGATTGCGCAGCTGGACCTCACCAATGCCGATCGGCCGAGTCTCGCGCCTTGACGACGCGTGATCCAACCACGTATCCCAGACACAAATGCGCGCCGGCTTAGCTCAGTTGGTAGAGCA
>JBCBSK010000157.1:0-8367 GCA_039819185.1 Pseudomonadota bacterium
CGATGATGACGTTCTTTTCGGACCTCACGAGCTTCCTCAAGGAGCGAGAGGGTCGCGAGGAGATGGCCCCGTTCGTGATCCCGCTTGCTGCCGCGGCTGGGGATCTCGAAAAGGCAACCATGTGGTTCATGCAGAACGCCATGGCCAAGCCCGACAATGCCGGCGCCGGATCGACCGACTACATGCACCTGATGGGGCTTGTCGTGCTCGGCTATATGTGGGCGCAGATGGCCGAGACGGCGCTTGAGAAACAGGCCTCTCCCAACGGCGTCGACAAGAGTTTCCTGGACCGCAAGTTGACGCTGGCGCGGTTCTTCATGGAGCGGCTTCTGCCCGAGACCAAGATGCGGCTCGCCCGCATCGAGGCTAGCGCGGAGACGATGATGTCGCTTCCCGCCGAGGCGTTCTGAGGAGACGAAGTCTTGGCAAAAAGATCAGACCTGCTGGCTTGGGTTGAAGAAGCACTTCGCATAAACGATGGAAGGGCCTCTATTCCGCAGGTGGCAAAGACCATTTGGGAGCTCCATAGTGACGAGCTCAAAGCGTCCGGTGATCTACAGTATACTTGGCAATACGATATGCGTTGGGCCGCAACTCAGCTTCGAAAACAGAACAAGATGAACGAGTCAAATCGGTCACCCAAGGGGATTTGGGTACTTAAGGGCGAGGATTCCCAATGACCGATTGCTATATCTATGATGCGGTGCGCACGCCGCGCGGGCGTGGCAAGGCGGATGGCGCCCTGCATGAGTGCACGGCGCTGCATCTCGCCAAAACGGCGCTTGATGCCATCCGCGACCGCAACGATCTCGACACGGGCCTCGTCGACGACGTCGTGCTCGGCTGTGTCGATCCGATCGGCGAGCAGGGCGGTGATATCGCCCGCGCCGCTGTCTTCGCGTCGGGCTACGGCGATCATGTTCCCGGGATCCAGATCAACCGGTTTTGTGCGTCGGGCTTGGAAGCGGTGAACTTCGCCGCCTCCCGCGTTATGGCCGGGCAATATGATATGGCCGTAGCCGGCGGCGTTGAATCCATGAGCCGCATCCCGATGGGCTCGTCGGGCGCGGCACTCGCCGCCGATCCCGCCGCGGCATTGCCGGGCTATTTCATTCCACAGGGTATCGCCGCGGATCTGATCGCGACGAAATATGGCTTCTCGCGTGACGAGGTCGACGCTTTTGCCGTTGAAAGCCAGGCGCGCGCGAAGTCAGCCTGGGATGATGGGCGCTTTGAGAAGTCTGTTGTGCCGGTCCGGGACATTAACGGGCTGACGATTGCCGATCGCGACGAGCACCTGCGCGAGACGACCATGCAGTCGCTCGGCGGGCTCAACGCGTCCTTTGCGCAACTGAGCTCCATGGCGGGCTTCGACGCGGTCGCAATCCAGGCGCATCCGGAGGTCGACGTCATTGACCATGTCCATCATGCGGGCAATTCGTCGGGCATCGTTGATGGTGCGGCAGCTGTTCTGATCGGCACCAGGGACGCAGGCAAGGCCGCCGGGTTGACGCCACGTGCCAAGATCGCGTCCTTCGCGACGATCGGTTCCGACCCGGCCCTGCAATTGACCGGCCCGGTCGATGTCACCGAAAAACTCTTCAAGCGCACTGGTATGACGTTCGGCGACATTGATCTCATCGAGATCAACGAAGCGTTCTCCTCGATCGTGTTGCGCTACATGCAGGCCTTCGATCTTGATCCAGCCGTCGTCAACGTCAATGGCGGGGCGATCGCCATGGGCCATCCGCTCGGCGCGACAGGCGCGATGATCCTCGGCACCGCGCTCGACGAACTGGAGCGGTCTGACAAGGAAACGGCCCTGGTGACGCTCTGTGTCGCTGCCGGGATGGGTGCTGCCACCGTGATCGAGCGGGTGTAGAACATGGCTCTGAAAACCTTCACCCTCGACCTCGACGCCGATGGCCTTGCGCTGTTCACCTGGGACATGGCGGGGACGTCGATGAACGTCATCAATCTTGACGTCATGGCAGACCTGGAGACCATCGTTACTCGGCTCGAAACTGACGAGGCGATCACTGGTGCCGTGATCGCAAGCGGTAAACAGGCGTTTTCGGGCGGGGCGGATCTCTCCATGCTGGAAACAGCACTGAAGACCTATCACGCCGGTAGGAAGATGGATCCGGTCGCAGCAACGGAAGCCCTGCACAGCGAGACGAGCCGACTGTCCAAGCTTCTCCGCCGCCTCGAAACCTGCGGCAAACCGGTCGCCTGCGCGCTGTCTGGGACTGCTCTTGGCGGCGGGTTCGAACTTGCGCTTGCCTGCCACTACAGGGTTGCAGCGGACACATCGGGCGCCAAATTCGGCTTGCCCGAGGTCAAGGTCGGGCTTCTTCCCGGCGCAGGCGGCACCCAACGGATCAGCCGTATTCTGTCGCATCAGGACGCATTGCAGCTCCTGATGCAGGGACGCGAGCTACGCGCCCGCCAGGCGAAGGGCATGGGGCTAATCGATGACATCGTACCCGCCAACGCATTGACCGATGTTGCCAAAGCCTGGGTGCGCGACTGCAAGACACCGACGCAAGCCTGGGACCGCAAGGGGTTCAAGCTTCCGGGTGGCCGCGTCTGGAGCCCGCACGGGGCGCAGACCTTCATAGCTGCGAACGCCATTCTGCGCCGCGAGACCGCGCTGAACTATCCTGCGGCCCGCATGATCCTCGCATGCGTCTATGAAGGGCTACAGGTGCCGATCGACACCGGCCTCACGATTGAATCCCGTTACTTCACCAAGGCGATCGCCTCTCCCGAAGCCGCCGCGATGATCCGCACCCTGTTCCTGTCCATGCAGGAGCTCAACAAGGGTGCACGCCGGCCGAAGGATGTTCCCGACCGCACACCGAAAAAGGTCGGCGTTATTGGGGCCGGCTTCATGGGCTGTGGTGTTGCCTATGTGACCGCTGCGGCCGGTATGGAAACGGTCGTGCTCGACAGCGACCCGGAAGCACTGGAACGCGCCCGCGCGCATGCCGAACGCCAGATCGCCGACCAGATCGGTAAGGGGCGCGCTCAACCCGAGGACAAGGCGGCGCTTCTTGATCGGCTGGACGTGACCGATGATTACGCGGCACTCGAAGGATGCGATCTCGTCATCGAGGCGGTGTTCGAGGACACCGGCATCAAGGCCGATGTCACCCAGTCGGCCGAAGCACATTTGAGCAACGATGCGGTGTTTGCGTCGAACACCTCAACGCTCCCGATCACCGGCCTTGCCAAGGCGAGTTGCCGGCCGGGCCAGTTCATCGGCATCCATTTCTTCTCGCCTGTCGAGAAGATGCGTCTGGTCGAGATCATCCTGGGGAATGGGACCAATGACGCGGCGCTGGCCACCGCGCTCGACTATGTCCGCGCGATCCGGAAGACGCCGATCGTGGTCAATGATGCGCGCGGCTTCTTCACCTCCCGCGTCGTCGCGACTTATGTCCGCGAAGGGCACATCATGTTGGCCGAGGGCGTGCCGGCGCCGATGATCGAAACAGCGGGCAAGCTTGCGGGTATGCCAGTCGGGCCTTTGGCGCTAAACGATGAAGTTGCCGTCGATCTTGCCTGGAAGATCCTTGACGCGACCCGCAAGGAGATGGGCGAGGACGCGGTCGATCCACGCCAGATGCACATTCTAGAAGAAATGGTGATCAAGCGCGGTCGACTCGGGCGCAAGAACCAGAAAGGCTTTTATGACTATACCGATACCGGCGAAAAGCGTCTCTGGCCCGGCCTGAGCGAGATATCCGGCGCTCAATTGGACCCTGAGGCCGTTGATGTCGATGAGCTGAAACGCCGCTTCCTGGTCGTCCAGGCGCTCGAATCCGCCCGCTGCGTTTCCGACAAGGTCATCACCGATGTTCGCGAGGCAGATGTCGGTGCGATCCTCGGTTTTGGCTATGCGCCCCATACCGGCGGGCCGCTGACCTATATCGATCAAATGGGAACGGCGACATTCGTGACGCTCTGCAAGGCCCTGGCAGAACGCCTTGGCCCGCGGTTCCAGCCCGATGTGCTGCTTGAGGAGATGGCGGGCGCCGGCGAGACCTTCTATGCCCGGTTTGCGCCTGAGAAGGACAAGGCCGCATGACCCGTCGCATCGATTACTATTTCACGCTGCAATCGACTTGGGCGTTTATCGGCCACGCTGCCTTTCATGACCTGGCGGCAAAGCATGGCGTCGAGATCGCCTATAAGCCGTGCTGGCTTGGTGCGGTCTTCAAGAAATCTGGCGGTTTGCCCTTGAAGGAACGCCATCCCGTGCGCCAGGCCTATCGCATGGTTGAAATGCACCGCTGGCGCGACAAGCGTGGTCTCGACTTCGATCTTGAGGCAGCGTTCTTCCCGTTCGATCCCGCGCTCGCTGACCGCATGCTAATCGCGGTTTTGGAGCGTGGTGACGATCCGCGTCCATTCATCGAGGCTGTATTCGATGCGCTGTGGCGCAAGGGGCTCAATCCGGCAGACCGAGACGTGCTGATCGCTCTTGCAAATGACATCGATGCCGACGGACCGGCTTTGGCTGAGGCAGCCGAGACCGATGCGATCCAAGCGATCTATCGTTCCAACACCAATGCCGCGATTGCTGGTCAGGTGATCGGCTCGCCGGGCTATGTGCTCGATGGTGAGGTGTTCTGGGGGCAGGATCGGCTCGACCTGCTCGACGACGCGCTGTCGTCGGGCCGCGCGCCCTATCTGATGGCGAATGCCGACGGCGAGGCATAGGCCGCGACCACCGTCACAGCAGCGCCATCTTAGCATGATGAAACTCAATCGAGGATTTCTTGGCTTCGAGGCAGACAGTCTGCGATGCGCTCCATACCTGCCATTCTGCCTGCTTTGGTGGTTCTGATGTCAGCGGCTGCCGTGATCGCGGCCTTCGGGCCTGCTTTGGCGCAATCGGACCAAGGTAGCGATCGGCCAGATGAAGATGGCCGCTACCTGTTGCAGCGGACCGATGACGGCTTTTTCCGCGTCGACCGGGAGACCGGTGAAGCGTCGGTATGCCGCGAGCGGTCGGTCGGTTGGACATGCCAACTTGTTCCCGACGATCGCGAAGCGCTGGAAGACGAGATTTCCCGCCTGGCGGAGGAAAACCAGGATCTGAGGCGGTTGCTCGCGCGCCTGGAAGACGAGGGCGCATCAACGGGTGGCGACAGCGAGATAGCGCCTGAAGCCGATGCGCCGCCCTCCAGTGACAATGGCATTCCCACCGACGAAGAACTCGATCAGGTGATGGACACCTTCGAGCAGATCATGCGCCGCTTTTTCGATATGGCGCGTGATCTTCAGCAGGACCTTGATCAGTTGCCGCAATAGGCGTTGTGCGGTTGTACTTTAGCGGAGTCCTAACGCGTAAAACCGCACTGCCTTCTCAGCCGAGTGGCGTGCGTCCCCAACAGCCTGAAACCCGAAGCCGAGATGGAAGGCGTGAGAGGTCGGGTTGTCGGGTTGCGTGTTGACCTCGCAGACGATGCGAGCATGACCGCTCGAGCGCGCCCAATCACGCAGGTCTTCATAGAGCCGCTTGCCGAGACCTGTGCCCCGTGCCGTTGCGGCCACGATCACCCGATCGATGTAGATGAAGCGATCAAAACGCTCCTGAAGCCAGAGAAAGTTCGGGCTGTCATAATCGGCAGTCTGATCGAAGGCGATCAGCATCGCATCCGCAGGCGCGACGCCGCCTGCGTAAATGCTTACCCCGATCAACCGGGCCAGGCTGGCGGGATCGAGCGGCGAGGTTTCCTCGGCGCTGTCGTTGTTCAGCGCCAGCACTGCGGCCGGATCAAGGCTGATCAGCGGAACAATCGGCTTGTCAGTCATCGCGCCAATCTATCAAACTTGTCGCCATGACACAGCATATGAACTCCGCTGGTCTCCCGATCGGGTTTCCGGTGCCGGATTGGCAGCCCCGTCCATATCCGCCGCGCACGGCGATGGAGGGGCGGCTGTGTCGGGTGGTGCCAATCGATGTCGATGCCCATGCAGGCGATTTGTTCGACGCTTTTGCACGTGACGGAGACGGGCGCAACTGGACCTATATGCCGTCTGGACCCTTTGCGGATCGCGATGGCTTTCGTGCCTGGCTGGCCGAGACATGCACTGGCGACGATCCATTGTTCTACACGGTCACAGACCGTGCCTTGGGACATGCCGTCGGCATGGCGAGTTATCTCAGGATCGATCCTGGCCCCGGCGTCATCGAAGTCGGGTTCATCCACTTTTCGCCGCTGATCCAGCGCTCCGCGATCTCGACGGAGTGCATGTATATGATGATGGCGCGGGTCTTCGATGAGCTTGGCTACAGGCGTTACGAGTGGAAGTGTGATGCGCTCAACGCGCCGTCGCGGCGGGCTGCCAAACGGCTCGGCTTTTCTTTCGAGGGCCTGTTCCGCCAGGCGACGATCTACAAAGGCCGAAATCGAGATACGGCCTGGTTCTCGATTCTGGACACCGAATGGCCAGCGATCCGGGCCGGCTTCGAGGCTTGGCTTGCGCCGGACAATTTCGATCCTGATGGGCGTCAGAAAGCGCCATTGAACCACTTCGTACCCGAAGGCCGGGAGATCGTTCGCGAAGTCTGATGCGAACGAGATCAGCTTAGGAGCCTACCGGCCAGAGCGTCCTTCTTCACGTCCGGGATTGGGATCACCTTGCGGGTGTCCAAATGCATCACCAGAACCACACCCTCTGCAATGGCCGCAACGGCTCCGTCGCGGCTGCGGACCATGACATGGCGGAGCGTGAAGGTCTTGGCGGCAATTGCGATCAGTCCGCTTTCGATATGGATGAGGTCGCCCGCCTGAAGCCCCATGCCGTAGGTCAACTTGATTTCCATGGCGACGCGGCCCGCGGTGGTCTCGATCAGCCAGTCATGGGTGAACCCGGCATGACCCCAGATATGCGGGGCGGCATCCGACACGCGGGCGAAATAGAAGCGGTCGAGCAGCCAGCCATCGGGACCGCATTCCGCCGGCGTCACGACCCCGCGATGGGTGACGAGCCCGCGTCCCTCTGTGATGTCCGGGCGGACAAGCGCGGCAGGATCCGGCGGCAGGCCGCGTCCGAGGGCATCGTCGGACGGCGCGGGGAGCGGGCTGTTTTCAGCTTGGAGTGCACTGTTGTAGCCGTCGAGACAAGTCGCCGCCAGCCGTGTGTTGCCGAGCGCTGTCATGCGGTGCTCGACCGTGCCGGTATAGGGGCCGTCAGCATAGCGCGAGTGCACAACGAAGGGCTCACCGGCGGGCATTTCGGCGTGATAGCGAATGTGCCGGACGGTTCGCTCTGCTGATAGGGAGCCATCGGCGGAGACTAGGGCGAAGTGACGCCCCGCGACGTCGAAGGCTGAGAGATAGCCTTGAATGTTGAAATGCGCGTTCTCATCGCAGTCCCAGGAATTGACAACGCCACGGCCGGTTTCGGTCCAGCCATCTTGTGGTGACGGCAAGTTCATGCGCTGACTCCCATGGCGGCCGCCGTCAGGAATGCATCTATCCGCGCACGTGCTGCGTCGGCCTGTGCGCCGGGAAACACCGTGAAGACATGGGCGCCGCCGGGCCAGATGGCGAGGTCGGCCGCGTTCCCGGCTGCCGTCCATCGGGCCGCCATCATGAGGCTGTCGTCAACGAGTGGATCAAGGGTTCCAACATTGAACAAAGCCGGCGGTAGGCCCGAGAGATCAGCAAGTAGTGGCGATACATCCGGCTCTTCGAGCAAGCTTTGGTTCTGCACGAAGCCAGAGACGAAGTTCCGAATGTCCAGCGTGTTCAGGATCAGCGGATCGTCTCCCCAACTGCGCACGCTTGGGGTCAGCCTGAGATCGAAACAGCCGGCATCAAACATCACGGCCGAGAAGGGCGTGAGGCCGTGGCGGTCTCGCAGCCTGAGCAGGGTGACCAGGGACAGATGCGCGCCGGCCGAATCTCCACCGATCAGAAGCCGTTCGGTGCCGAACATGCCTTGTGCGTTCTTGGCCAGCCAAAGCGCTGCCGCTTCGCAATCGTCGGGGCCTGCGGGGTAGGGGTCTTCCGGCGCCAGCCGGTAGTCGACACTTAAGGAGATCACAGACGCCGCATCCGCAATCCGCTCCAGAAGCGGATCCTGCTGATCAGCTCCGCCGAGCATCCAGCCGCCGCCGTGAATGTGCAGAAAGACGCCGCGCGGCGTGCCCTTGGGCCGGACAAGACGCAAGGGGATGGATTCGGCTGGACCGTCGATCTCGATTGTCTCCGCGCGGCCGAGGTGCGGCGGCTGCGCAAGGAGACCGGCGTGCCGTTCCCACTGGCCCCCCACTCGCCCCGCGCGGAGACAATCGAGATCGACGGTCCAGCCGAATCCATCCCCTTGCGTCTTGTCCGGCCCAAG
>JBCBSK010000158.1:0-8247 GCA_039819185.1 Pseudomonadota bacterium
GTGGAACATATAGATCGTTGTGACGATATCGCGGCTTTCGCTCTCGAACGGCAGATGCTCACCATTGGCGATCGCAAGCGAGACCTGGCCTCGGCGGCGCAGGTGTCGACTTATCCGCCGCCTATGTCGCCGAGGCGCGCCGGCACCTGCGCCGCCGAGGCCAGGTCTCGCTTGCGGTCGCCAATGGTGAGCATCTGCCGTTCGAGAGCGAAAGCCGCGATATCGTCACAACGATCTATATGTTCCACGAACTGCCGCCCAAGATACGGCGGGTAGTGGCGACCGAGTTCTTCCGCGTCTTGAAGCCAGGCGGTCTGCTCGTATTCATGGATTCGCTGCAGCGCGGCGACGTAGACGATTTCGACGGTCTGCTCAAAGCCTTTCCGGTCGGTTTTCACGAGCCCTATTACGACAGCTACACGCGCGAAGACCTCGACCAGCTTTTTGGCGAAGCGGGTTTCATGCCGCTGTCATCGAAACCCGCTTTTGTCTCGAAAATCGCGGCCTATATGAAACCGTGACCTTGAGACACCGACAGGATCGATGACACTTTTTCAATCGATCCATGCAAGACTCAAAAGTGTCTTGAGGTCGTGCCCCAGTTCGGGCGTGCAGGATTGATCCGAACCGACGCTCCCTGCGTGACAGGGACGCGGCAAGGGGTGTAAGGCGGCGAGCATTTGCGGTGGCGTGAACTCGCCGGCTAAGGAAAAGCGGATGATAGGCGTTTTCATTCTCAGGCCGCTTGGTGTTGTGTCGCTTGTAGCCGGCCTGATCACGCTGCCATTGCCCTTGCCGACCGGTGTCTTCCTGATCGCTGGCGGGTTGATCCTTCTGATCTATTCTAGCCGCCGTGTCGCCAGCATCGTGCGTCTTGTGCGAATGCGCAGCCTACGTTTCGATGGTTGGATCACCTTTATCGAGGACCGCGCCGGCACGCGCCTCGGCGCGATCTTGAAAAAAACCCGACCGCGGCGTTCAGTACCTGCCGCCGATATACTCGCCGAGCAACTTGGCCAACCCGTAGAGTAACACGTGTTGCTCTCGATGGCTGTCATGCTTGCTGAAAGCGCTTAGCCCTCGATGATATCGGTCTCGAGTATCTCGATACCGAAGCCAGTCAGCCCGACATAGTTCCTCGGCCGTGAGGCCAGCAGCCGAATGGAGGACACGCCGAGGTCACGCAGGATCTGTGCTCCGACACCGATCTCGCGCCATTGCTCACGTCGGGCTTCCGCGCTGCGGGTTTCTTCGCCAGTGACAAGAGGAGCCGTCTCCTCGGGCTCGCTATACAGCGGGATTGCCGGAACGCCTGCCGAGCCATCGCGCAGGAACACGAAGACACCGCGCCCATCCTGCTTGAAGCGCTGCAGCGATTGAACAATCGCCGTACGCGGGCCGAAGACATCGTCGATCGCGTTGCCACGGTGTAGCCGGGTGGGCACGTTCTGCCCGTCGCCGATATCACCATAGACAAGCACAAGATGCTCGATCGGGTCGAACCTTGTGGTGTAGGCGTATCCTTGCGCTGGGCCGATCTCGAGCGTGACCGGGAACTGGGCAACGCGCTCGACCAGTCGTTCGCGTGCCTGACGCCAGGCGATCAGGTCTGCGATCGAGACCAGCGTCAGGCCGTGTTCCTTAGCAAATCCTGCCACATCGGGGCCGCGTTTGACCGTGCCGTCGTCATTGACGAGTTCGCAGATGACGCCGACTGGCGGCAGATCAGCAAGCCGGCACAGATCAACAGCGGCCTCGGTGTGGCCAGACCGCATCAGGACGCCGCCCTCGCGCGCGATCAGCGGGAAGATGTGGCCGGGGCGCACGAAGTCAGCCGGACCGGCATTGTTGTTGGCAAGCGCGCGCACGGTTGTGGTGCGTTCTTCCGCCGAGATGCCTGTGGTCACGCCGTGGCGGTAGTCTACCGAGACGGTGAAGGCCGTGCCGAGCGGGGCGTCATTGGCCGCGACCATCGGAGTGAGATGCAATCTTTGCGCCTCGGTCTGAGGCATCGGTGTGCAGACGATGCCGCTGGTGTGCCGCACCATGAAGGCCAACTGCTCCGGCTTGGCGAGCGAAGCGGCCATAATCAGGTCGCCCTCGTTTTCGCGGTCGTCATCGTCCATGACGATGATCATCTCGCCTTGTTTGAGGGCGCGGATCGCCTGGTCGATCGGATCGAATGTGGTCATCAGAGATTCCCGAAACGGTCGCGGCCGGTTTGTCCCCGGTCGCGCAACACATGGTCGGCGAGTACAAGCGCCATCATCGCTTCACCCACCGGAACGGCGCGGATTCCGACACACGGGTCGTGGCGCCCCTTGGTGATGACATCGGTCTCCTGGCCATCCGCCGTTACGGTCCGGCGCGGTGTCAAGATTGACGACGTTGGTTTGACGGCGAAGCGAATGATGATCGGTTGGCCTGTCGAGATGCCGCCCAGGATGCCGCCTGCGTGGTTTGAGAGAAAGATTGGGTGGCCTGTGTCATCGAGGCGCATCTCGTCGGCGTTGTCCTCGCCGCGGAGCGCAGCTGCCGCGAAGCCCTCGCCGATCTCGACACCCTTGACCGCGTTGATCGACATCATCGCGGATGCAAGCTCCTGGTCGAGCTTGCCGTAGACCGGCGCGCCGAGGCCGGCCGGAACGCCCTCTGCGACGATCTCGATCACAGCACCCACCGATGAACCGTCCTTACGCACCTGGTCGAGATAGGGCCCCCACGCCTCGGCCGCCTTGGGATCGGGGCAGAAGAAGGGGTTGTCGCCGACCCGATCCCAATCCCAACGGTCGCGATCGATCGTGTGCGGCCCCATCTGAACCAGCGCGCCGCGGATCGTCACGCGGTCCAGCACCTTGCGCGCGACGGCACCGGCTGCGACGCGGGACGCCGTTTCCCGGGCTGATGATCGGCCGCCGCCACGATAGTCGCGCAGGCCATACTTTGTCTCATAGGTCATGTCGGCATGGCCCGGACGATAGGTCTGGGCGATCTCCGAATAGTCCTTGGAGCGCTGATCAATATTTTCGATCAGGAGTGCGATCGGCGTGCCCGTCGTGCGCTGGACGCCGTCTTCGCTCGGCATGACGCCGGACAGGATACGCACCTGATCCGTTTCCTTGCGCTGGGTCGTGTAGCGCGACTGACCGGGCCGGCGTCGGTCTAAAAAGGGCTGGATATCGGCTTCGCTCAGGTTAAGCCCCGGCGGGCAACCATCAACGACGGCGCCGATGGCGGGGCCATGGCTCTCGCCAAACGTTGTGAAGCGGAACAGATGGCCGAAACTGTTATGGGACATGAACGGGACAGTGCGCGCCGGAACAAAACAACCCGCGCCTTGTAGGTCGCTGGACAGGGTGGGTCAAACGAGATGCCGACGATGACCGTTTTCTGTCCTAGGATGTCATCTCGCTTGACACCTGGCCAGCAATGGCCCATGTGCTTTCGGACGCTGTGCTGCTGCGTGAGCATGCCGCGCCCCCGAATGGGCCGCACCAGCGCAAACAGACACACAACTCCCATCACGCAGGGTTTTTGAGGCGACGGCCGGATGGCGCGGGACGAACCCGTCTGTCTGGAGGCCGTGCCCACCCTCCAGTACCGCACAGACCGTGCGGCACTTCGCCGCCGTTTGGGCCGAAGCCCGTCGCGCGGCTGAATAGGATATATCTTGAACGATTTTGATACCCTCGGCCTTGCGCCGGCTTTGACCGCCGCGCTGAGCCACGCAGGCTTTTCCCGACCGACGCCGATCCAGGCACAGGCAATTCCCCTGGCGATGGCCGGGCGTGACATCCTTGGCCTCGCCCAGACGGGAACGGGCAAGACGCTGGCCTTCGGTCTGCCCATAGTCGACCATCTATTGGAAGAACGCGGCAAGCCCGCACCCAGGTCCGCCGACACGTTGATCCTGGCCCCAACCCGTGAACTGGTGGGTCAGATCGCCGAGAGTCTCCGTATGCTGACCAAAGGTACGCGGTTGCGCGTCGCCACTGTCGTGGGCGGACAATCCATCAACCGGCAGATCAATACTCTGAAACCGGGCACTGACATCCTGGTTGCCACGCCGGGCCGTCTCATCGACCTGACGGACCGTGGCGCAGTCGATTTGAGCTGGGTCGGCCGCCTGGTCTTGGATGAAGCGGATCAGATGCTGGACCTCGGGTTCATTCATGCATTGCGCAGGATCGCGCCGCTTCTGGGGACGCCGCGCCAGACCATGCTGTTCTCGGCCACCATGTCCAAGCCGATGGAAGAACTTTCTCGGGCCTATCTGACCGACCCCTGTCGTGTGCAGGTGGCACCTCCCGGCAAGGCGGCGGACAAAGTCGAGCAATCGGTGCACTTCCTTCAAAAGCCCGGTAAACCCGCCATGCTGCGCGAGATTCTCTCACGCGACCTTGATGCCCTGACGCTGGTCTTCGCCCGCACCAAGCATGGCGCGGAGAAGCTTATGAAGGGGCTGGTTGCCGACGGCCACAACGCGGCTTCGATACACGGCAACAAGACCCAGGGCCAACGCGACCGTGCGATCAAGGCATTCCGCGACGGCAAGATCACCACGCTCGTCGCCACCGATATCGCGGCGCGGGGCATCGACATCCCGGGCGTGGCCTATGTCGTCAATTACGACCTGCCGGATGTCCCCGACAACTACGTCCACCGCATTGGCCGCACCGCGCGGGCCGGGCGCGAGGGCCAGGCAATCGCGCTCTGCGCGCCCGAAGAAGTCGAGCTTCTGCATCAGATCGAGCGGTTCATGAAGGTCGAGATTCCGGTGGCCAGTGGCATTCGGCCGAGCAGAGAAGAGCGGGCGCCGCAGAGGCGCGGTCCGAAACCCGCCGCGTCGAACAGGGGCGAGAAACCAGGCGCACCGAAACGGCGTCGCTCGCGCCGGCGCCGCGCCGCCTAACGCCCTTCATCGCCCGCACGGCGCGTACCCCGCCAGTGCAGCAACGCCGATCAGCACGGTCCCCTCGGCGAGGTCGATCGTGCTCATCGTGTTCGGTCAATCCTTCAGCGTCGTCTTACGGATCATGTTGTAAGCGCGATAGGCGACGAGGCCGAGCAGAACCGAGCCTGAAAACCGTTAGTCTGCTGTCCATGCCTATGCCAATGCATGAAGTCTTGATCGAAATCATCGTTTCAAATTGGCCGCCATCACATTGCAACAGTGTTGCAAAGGGACACAGCAGCCATGCCGGAACACTATGATGCGGTTGTAATTGGGTCTGGTCTCGGTGGGCTGACGGCAGGTGCTTTGCTGTCACACGCGGGTGCCCGGGTGCTTGTGTTGGAACGCAATGCCTCACTGGGCGGGGCAGCAACGACGTATCATCGCGGCGCGCTGACGATTGAAGCGTCTCTGCACGAGACAACACCACCATGGGCTCCGGGAGATCCGAAACGCGAGCTCTTCGACGTCCTTGGACTTGAAGATGACATCGATCTCGTCTCCGTCCCAAACCTCCACGAAATTCGCTGGAAGGGGCTAGGCGCCCCGTTCCAGTTGCCTCACGGCTTCGAGCAGATCGAAGCCAAGCTCGCTGAGCGATTTCCGGCTGAGAGCACAAGCATCAAAGCCTTGCTGACCCAGGTCCGGCGTACGCTGCGGATGGCAGAGTTCATGGACCCACAGCATGACGGATGGTGGAAGGCTCGGCACGCGGCCGAGCTGCCTCTCGATCTGTGGGCGGGACTGCGTGATATCCGCGCGTCGCTCAGCGAGGTGTTCGAACGTTATTTTGGTGACAACGAAGCGCTCAAAGTCGCGCTCTGTGCCAATCTGGCGTACTACGCCGATGATCCGGACGAGCTCTGGTGGATGGCGTTTGCCATGGCTCAGGGCGGCTATATGCAGTCCGGCGGTTACTATATCAAAGGAGGATCGCAACGTCTCACCGACAGTCTCGTTGCAGCCATCAGGAATGCGGGTGGCAACGTTTTGCCGAGCAGCCCCGCGACCGGCATCGATGTCGAGGAAGAGTGTGCTGTCTCCGGCGTGCGGTATCGTGACGGCCGGACGGGGCAAGCTGTTTCCGTGTTAGCACAGAACGTGTTCGCAAATGCTGCGCCACACGCGATCCGGGATATGTTGCCCGCTGGCATTCGTACCACGTTTATGGAACCGTTCTCCGGCCGTCAGCTCTCCATTTCCCTGATATCAGCCACGCTTGGCTTGGACCGGCCGCCAACAGAGTTCGGTGTCACGAGTTACTCGACGATTCTCGTACCGGACTGGATGGAACGCTTCAGCGATTTCAAGCAGGGCACGCCCTTGCTCGCCGCCGAGCCAAGCGGCCGTTTCCCGGTCATGTGTGTCGTCGATTACGGCCAAATCGACAGTGGCTTGGACGAAAGCGAACTCCATCCGATGAACATTGTCTGCGCCGACCGGTTCGAGAACTGGGAAAGTCTGGATGAAGCGGCCTATAGCGCCAGACGGAACGCTTGGCTGTCAGCGTTTATCGAGCGGCTCGATGCGGAATGGCCTGGTCTGGCGAACGCGGTCAAGGCAAGCGCGATCTCGACGGCGCGCACGATGCGTGACCACTTGAACACACCGAATGGCGCGATCTACGGCTTTGCCCTGGTGCCACCCAAGAGCTTGCCAAAGAAACCGCCCCGCACTGTCGAAACGCCAGTCGAGGGTCTTTGGATATCGTCTGCTTACACAGGTTTTGGTGGTTTCACCGGTGCCATCGGGGGCGGCATCGCAGCTGCGCGCGCTGCGATGCATAGAAACCTCGGGGACATTGTGTCTTTGTGAACGGAAAGGCCCCTTAAGGGGTCTCTCACGCTCCAGCCAATACTCGCACCGCGACATACCCCGATAGCGCCGCGACACCCGTTAGCAGCGACCCCCAGGCGAGGTCGAGCGCACTCATCGTGACCGGCCAGTCCTTCAGCGTTGCCATATTGGTGATGTTGTAGGTGCCATAGGCGACCAGTCCGAGCAGCAGGCCAAGCCCAAGGGCCGTGAGCCAGCTGTCCGCCCGAATGCCGGGCATGACGGCGAAGACCACCACGCCGAGGATATACAGCGTGTAGAACCCCGCTGCGATGCCGAGTTTGGGGCGTGCCAGCATCAGATCGCCAAGCTGGCGCGCGTAGAAATCCCGCGCGATCAGGCCGAGCCAGATGGCATCGATGGCAAGAAAGGTGATGGCGGTGGCGAGATAGGCGACAAGGTAGAGGGTCATGGCGCTTCTACGGCCGGATACCAGCGCGCGGATTGGCCTGAAAACACGACGAACCGGTCCTGATGCGCCGGCAGCGTCGGCACCTCTGTGTCCGCGACACCGCAGATCAGCCCAAACAAAACCCGCAGCACGCCACCATGAGACACAGATACCGTGTCCCGATCGACCGTTTCGAGCCAACCCGCGATGCGCTTGGACAGCATCTCATAGCTCTCGCCATTGGGCGGCACATGGCCCCAGCGATTCGCCTTCCTGCCGGCATGACCGGTCGGATCCTGAACCTTCAACTCCTTGAGCGTCAGGCCTTCCCAATCCCCAAAGGTCAGTTCTTCGAGGCGGGTATCGCGCGTATAATCGTTGGGCGCGAGGCCGGCTTCGCCGCGCAAGAGCTCCATCGTCTCGCGCGCGCGGGACAAGGGGCTTGAGACAAACCGGAAGCGTGCAAGGTCCCGCGCCTCCGTTTTGGCCCATTCCCCAAGTGCCCGACCATTGCCGCGCGCCTGGGCGCGGCCGAGAGCGTTCAGCGGGATATCCTGCCGTCCCTGGAGGCGGGCGACGGCGTTCCAGTCGGTCTGACCATGACGCACGACGATCAGGGTCACATCGTGGGCAAGAGCTTGTCCGGTGAAACCTGAGTCACCGGACATGCTCTAGCTCTTTGCGTTTACGCAATTCCGGACGCGAAACCGGTTCCCACTTTCGCTGGAATTGCTCTGGCATCACTAGACCTCGAGAACCAGCTTGCCGAAATTGCCGCCGGTGAACAGAAGCGCCAGGGTGTCGCCGAAGGCGTCGAGGCCACCGGTGCGGACATCCTCGGTCATGACGAGCTTGCCATCGGCGTGCCAGGCACCCATGGCGGCGACGGCTTCGGGATAGTCCTTGATGAAGTCGAAAACGATGAAGCCGCGGATCGTCAGGCGGTTCACCAGCACCGAACGGAAGTTCTTAAACGGCGGCGGTGGGGCGCTGGAGGTGTATTGCGAGATCATGCCGCAGACGGGGATGCGGCCGAACAGGTTCATCCGGCCAAGCGCTGCGTCGA
>JBCBSK010000159.1:0-8184 GCA_039819185.1 Pseudomonadota bacterium
CAGTGTTGTGAGCGTGCCAATGACACCGACCGCAAGCGCAAGCGCAAGCATTAAGGCCACCTGGCGTTAGCGACGTCATTCAGCCCAGGTGTCCTTAGGAGGTCGGAGAACTGTCGATGCGATACCGCCAAATAGCGTGGTCCCGCGACGGCGTGCCAAGTTCGATCAGGGGTCAGCCTCGCGATGGAGGTGTTTGGGATGATGTGGAACGTCGGGCCCGGTGCTGTTGGCTGACATTGTGGCGCGAAGAGACGTCACCTTAGCCGATAACGCACCCAGGGCTATCGGTCTGCTGATGTCTTGCCAGCCACAACAGATCGCCGCCAGCGTGGGATCCTGCCCAAATCGCCCAGCTGCAACGATGGGTATCGGGAAGCGGTGCACAGGCCCGGTCTTGAGCGGTGGTCGGAGCGCCGCAGGCTTTGATACCTGCGACGCCCTCAAGTGACATTATGAGCAACGGAGTAGGGTGAGGCGACTGCTGGAAGCAGCTCAGACCGTTTTATACACTCCGCTCCTAAGACCGAGGACTATTCCGGTAGGATGACCTGGTCGATGACGTGGATGACGCCATTGGTTGCTTCGACATCCGCGGTGATGACTGTTGCGCCGTCGACCATGACGGATTCGCCCGTTGCATCGATCGCCACTTCGGAGCCTTCAACGGTCGCGACCGACAGTGACTGACCTGCAAGATCACCGCTCATGACCTTACCCGGAACCACGTGATAGGTCAGGATGGCCGTGAGCTGGTCACGGTTTTCTTCTTCGAGCAGAGATTCAACCGTGCCCTCGGGCAGAGCGGCAAAGGCTTCATCGGTCGGCGCGAAGACTGTGAACGGGCCTTCGCCCTTCAGCGTGTCAACGAGACCGGCGGCCTGAACGGCTGCAACCAAAGTCTCAAAGGATCCGGCGCTGACGGCAGTGTCAACGATGTCCATATCAGCCGACTGAGCTGGGGTTACGGCGATAAGCGCTGCGATGCTGGCGCTGGCGGCAAGAGTGAGAAAACGCATGTGACCTCTCCATTGATCGATTGGTGGTTTTTTGGCGCGCACCATCCGGTCCGGCGGGCACGGCCTGCCGGAAAAGAAGAGCGCAGTCTGGTAACGATCACAGTTACGGGAGAGAGGCCGCGAAGGTTCTCTCGGTCAGGTGATAAGCTGTGATGCGATCTTCGCCGTGAACCGGGTGATCTGACACAGGCTTGCCGCCATCCATGGAGTGACGGTGCTGCAGTATGGCGAGAGTGTGAGACAAACGACTTGCGCCAGACATGCAAGCAGGACGGCGGCGTTTACATCCGCATGTCAGATATCGACGGTTGCCGACAG
This sequence comes from Pseudomonadota bacterium, assembly GCA_039819185.1. Lineage (GTDB taxonomy): Bacteria > Pseudomonadota > Alphaproteobacteria > Rhizobiales > Tepidamorphaceae > JBCBSK01. The sequence goes on from JBCBSK010000159.1 coordinate 1,335, forward strand.
GGCGTTGTCCTGGATGAATTCGCGGCGCGGCTCGACGACGTCACCCATCAGCCGCGAGAACGTCTCGTCTGCCTCGTCGACCTCGGAGATCTTAACCTGCAGAAGCGAGCGTACATTGATGTCGAGCGTCGTCTCCCAGAGCTGGTCCGGGTTCATCTCGCCGAGACCCTTATAGCGTTGCAGCGCTAGTCCCTTCTGACCGGCCTCCATCACGGCCGAGAACAGTTGGCTCGGTGAGCGGATTTCGGTCTCCCCGCCCTTGCGGCGGAACATCGCGGCCTTGCCATAGATCTCCTGAAGATGGACCGCGAGGCGGTCGAGCCGGCGCGCATCGGCGGAATTCAAGAGGTCATCATCGATGCCGGTGACCTCTGTTACGCCGCGCAACTGGCGGGTGAAGCGGTAGCCGCTGTCATCGACGACCTCGCCCTGCCAGCCGCGTTCGAATTCATCCGACAGAAGATCCATCCGCCGTGCGATATAGGCGGACGCCTCCGCGCGTTGCTCCGCTGTTGCGGCAGCTTGCGGGCTCAAGACGCCGGCGATCGCCGCCTGCTCGACAACGGTCCGGTCATAGCGCGAATGCAGCCCATCCAACAGACGCGACACGCGGCGCGCGGTCTCGACAATCTCGGCGAGGTCGTCTCCGGCGCGGGTCTCGCCATTGGCCAGGGTCAGGGCCGCGTCCTCAAGCCCGCCCGAGATGAGGTAGTCCTCAAGCGCCGGCTCGTTCTTGAGATATTGCTCGGACTGACCACGCCGCACCTTAAACAGCGGCGGTTGCGCGATATAGAGATGGCCGGCTTCGATCAACTCCGGCATCTGCCGGTAGAAGAAGGTCAAGAGAAGCGTGCGGATATGCGCGCCGTCGACATCTGCGTCGGTCATGATGATTATCTTGTGATAACGCAGCTTCGACAGGTCGAAATCATCGCGTCCGATGCCGGTTCCGAGAGCTGTGATCAGTGTGCCGATCTCGTTTGATGACAGCATCTTGTCAAAGCGGGCGCGCTCAACATTCAAGATCTTGCCACGTAGCGGCAGAACAGCCTGAAACGCCCGGTCGCGGCCCTGCTTGGCGGATCCACCCGCCGAATCGCCCTCGACCAGGAAGAGTTCGGACTTGGCCGGATCGCGCTCCTGGCAGTCAGCCAGCTTACCCGGAAGGCTGGCGACATCGAGTGCGCCCTTGCGGCGGGTCAGTTCGCGTGCCTTGCGGGCTGCTTCGCGCGCGGCCGCCGCCTCGGCGACCTTACCGACGACGGTCTTGGCTTCAGACGGATGTTCTTCGAACCAGCTTCCAAGCGCTTCGTTGACGACACTCTCGACAACGGGGCGCACCTCCGAAGAGACCAGTTTGTCCTTGGTTTGCGACGAGAACTTCGGGTCCGGCACCTTGACCGACAGGACCGCCGTCAGCCCTTCGCGGCAGTCATCTCCGGTCAGCGACACCTTTTCCTTCTTGGCGATGCCGGAGCTTTCGGCATAGCCCGTGACTTGGCGCGTCAGCGCGCCGCGAAAGCCGGCGAGATGGGTGCCGCCGTCACGCTGCGGGATGTTGTTGGTGAACAGCAGCACCGTCTCGTGATAGGAGTCGTTCCACCACAGCGCGAGATCTATGGTGATCCCGTCGCGCTCGCCCCGAATGACGACCGGTTCCGGGATCAGCGGGTGCTTGTTGCGATCGAGATAGCGCACGAAAGCTTCGACGCCGCCCTCGTAATGCATCGTCTCTGATTTGTCCTCGACGCCGCGCTTATCGGTCAGCAAGATCGTGACGCCGGAGTTAAGGAAGGCGAGTTCGCGCAGGCGATGTTCCAGCGTCTTGTAGTCGAAATCGATGTTCGAGAAGGTTTCGGGGCTGGGCAGGAACGTCACATGGGTCCCAGCCCGATCTCCCGCCGGCCCTTTGACCGAGAGCGGCGCTTCGGCGACACCATCGCGAAACCGCATGTGGTGGTGCTGACCATCGCGAAAGATGTCGAGATCCAGTGTGGTCGACAATGCATTGACAACCGAAACGCCGACACCATGAAGGCCGCCCGACACCTTGTAGGAGTTCTGGTCAAACTTTCCGCCCGCATGGAGCTGGGTCATGATGACCTCGGCGGCCGAGATGCCCTCTTCGGGGTGAATCTCTGTCGGAACGCCGCGGCCATTGTCGGTCACGGTGACCGATCCGTCCGGATTGAGCATCACCGTCACCTGGTCGCAATAGCCGGCCAGCGCCTCATCGATCGCGTTGTCCACGACCTCGTAGACCATGTGATGCAGGCCGGAGACGTCATCGGTGTCGCCGATATACATACCCGGCCGCTTGCGCACGGCATCGAGCCCCTTGAGGACTTTGATCGAAGCTGCGCCGTAGTCTGACGGGTCGGGTGTGGCGGCGGCGAGATCTGTCATGACGCGTCCGTGGTTAATGTGTTCGTTCGGCGGTGCGGCGGTCGTCTGAGGCAGGGCAGGCGAGACTGTCACCAGATGTTTGTCGCGCGATCGATCGCGCCAGATATCCAGGCGGCCATGCAGCCATCAGTGCCGTGCCGAGAATCACTCAATTTCTAGCAGGAATATGACACAGCGTCACGCCACACGGCAGCTATATCTCGTTGAGTCAGGTTTGGTTTTTCCCGATGATACGGCTAGATATAGTGCGCGCGTCGATGCTTCGCCAGCAGTTCACACGCCCCAGCCGACAAGCCGTCCCGTGCCAACGTCAAAGCACTGCGACCGGCCTTCGATGCTTGCGAAAAGCGCGCGGTCGGTGCCCGTCATCCACGCCTGGCAGCCAAGGTTGACGATCTCGTCGAACAGTGCCCCGCGGCGCACATCGTCGAGATGAGCGGCGATCTCGTCGAGCAGCAGAAGTGGCACGAAACCGCCGCACGTCTCCGCGACCGCGCGTGCCTGTGCCAGGATCAGGCCGATTAGCAACGCCTTCTGTTCGCCCGTCGAGCACAGCTGTGCCGAGACCTGCTTGATGCCATGGCGCACCGCGATATCGGAGCGATGCGGTCCTTCCTGCATCCGGCCCGCCGCGGCGTCGCCGGGGCGCGCTGAACTGAGCCGATCGGCATAGGCTGCTTCCACACGGCTCAGTGGCGTATCAGCAAGTGCGGCTTCGAGGCTGCCTGTCAGTGTGATCTCAGCATGGGGAAAAGCGCTGGCGCCGCCCTGCCGCTCGGCGCCGCTGGCGGCAGCCAAAATATCGATCGCGCGCCTGCGGGCAGCGGCCACGGCCGTACCCTCCGATGCGATGTCGGCTTCCAGCGCCGACAGCCAGCGCGTGTCGGCGTAGCGGTTCTCAAGCAGTTTGTTGCGCTGCCGAGTCAGTTTCTCGAACGCGGCCAGATGGGCTGCATGGGGAGGCTCAAGAACGGCTACGAACCGATCGAGAAACCGCCGCCGATCACTCGCGGGCCCTGTGAACAGGCCATCGAGTGCCGGCGTCAGCCACAGCATGCGCGCATAGATCGCCAGATCTGAGATGGTAGAGGCCGTATGATTGACTCGTGCGACCCGTTGTCCTGACACTGGATCTATGCCGGTGCCGAGATCGACGGCCCCGTCGGGCCCATGTGTCTCAACGGCGACTGCCCAGTGGCCGCTGCCGCCACTACGCGGCAGGAGATCGAACGCGGCTCTGCGCAGACCCCGTCCGGGCGAGAGCATCGAGATCGCTTCAAGGAGATTGGTCTTGCCCGCGCCATTGGCACCGGTCAGCACGACCGGTTCGGGACCGACATCGAGCCTGAGGATCGTATAGCTGCGAAACTCCGACAGCGTCAGCCGTGACAACCAGAACGCCGTCCGCTGCGTGTCAGCAACGTCGTGTTCCATATCCAACGGGTCATCGGCCATCTCGCTACTGGGGCCGGGTCTTAATCCGGCCATCCGCACTCCCGGTGGTGACGTCGGTTAGTGGCATTTGTCTTCGGGCAAATCCCGCACAATCAGACAACGCACAGCACATCGTCGACGTGTGGCAGACGTCACACCCGCATCGGCATCAGAACATAGAGCAGTGCCGTGTCCTGTTCGTTGCGGATCAGTGTCGGCGAGCCCGGATCGGCCAGCTCGAATCGGGCGTTCTCGCTTTCGAGCTGCGAGGCGATGTCGAGCAGGTAGCGGGCATTAAAGCCGATATCGATCCCATCCGCGTCATAGTCCGCAGCAATCTCTTCCGTTGCCGAGCCGGAATCAGGATTGTTGACGCTGAGCACGACCCGGTCGGCGTCGAGCGACAGTTTGACTGCCCGACCACGCTCGCTCGACACGGTGGAGACGAGATCGACGGCCCTGGCGAAGGTTGCCTTGTCGACACGCAATATCTTGTCATTCCCCGAGGGGATGACGCGCATGTAATCTGGAAAGGTGCCGTCGATCAGCTTCGAGGTCAGGACGACGGAGCCGATGGTAAACCGCACCTTGGCTTCCGATGCTTCGATCCCGACCTCGGTTTCGGGATCATCCAGCAGGCGCTGCAGTTCCTGCACTGCCTTGCGCGGTACGATCATGCCCGGCATGCCGTCGGTGCCTTCAGGCGCCGAGATATCGATCCGCGCCAGGCGGTGGCCATCGGTCGCGACGGCGCGCAAGACGGCACCCGGCTCAGCATCTTCGACACGGTGCAGATAGATGCCATTGAGATAGTAGCGTGTTTCTTCGGTTGAAATCGCGAACTCGGTCTTTTCGAGCACGTGTTTGAAAACCGATGCCGGCACAGAGAAGGCGTGGCTGAATTCACCGGCTGTCAGATCGGGGAAATCGCTGTCGGGCAGCATCTGCAGATTAAATCTGGCGCGACCCGATTGCAGCACCATCTGCGCCTGATCGCCAGCTGCATCAAGCGCGACTTCCGCACCCTCCGGCAGCTTGCGGACGATGTCATACAGGACATGGGCTGGTACTGTCGTTGCGCCTGCGCCTTCGACCATCGCCGGCAGGGTTTCGGTGACCTCTATGTCGAGATCGGTTGCGCGCAACGTCATCTGGTCGCCTTCAGCGCGCAAGAGAACATTGGACAGGATGGGGATCGTATTGCGGCGCTCGACGACCCGATGCACATGGGTCAGGCATGTCAGCAGCGCGGCACGTTCAACGACTACACGCATCGGTCATCCTCGGCTTCGGCGGAGGGATGGATCGGGACACCGCGGCGCGAAAACACGCTCAGCAGGCTTTCCGCCCAAGGGGACGGGGAAAATGCCGTTATTTGCCGGGCTTTGCAAGCGCAACCCATAGACTGTCCACCAGAAGCCGGCGGCAAAGGGACGACAGCTTTTCAGGCGGCTCCCAGATGCGAAACGGCCCGGCTATATAGCCGGGCCGCCCCCAGGTCCGCCGCACATCTTCCAGGGGTCTGCCCTGGACTAGGACTCCGGAACGCCGTCGACGATCGCGCGCTTGAGATCGGCGATTTTCTGCTTAAGATCCGGATCATTCTCCGAAAGCGAGCGTATTTTGTTGACGGCGTAAATCACGGTTGTGTGGTCGCGATTGCCGAACAACTTACCGATCTCCGGCAAGGACCGTGGCGTCAGCTCCTTTGCCAGGAACATCGCAATCTGTCGCGGCCGCGCGATAACTTGAGTGCGCCGGCTCGACACCATGTCTTGCTTGGTGATGTTGAAGGCCCGCGACACCACGCGCTGGATGTCCTCGACCCGCACGATGGGCTCGGCGCGGGCATAGACGAGATCACGGATCAGATGCTCGGCCAACGAGGATGACACAGGCTCACCGGTGTAGTCCCAATGGGCGACAAGACGGTTCAACGCGCCTTCGATATCCCGTCCATTTCCGGCCACCTTGGACGCGATCAGATCAACGACCTCGCCATCAAGCGTGAACTCCGACTTGACTGCACGCACCATGTTGACGCGCAGGTCTAGGATCTTGCGCCGGAGTTCGACATCCGATGCGCCGACCTCAACAACGAGGCCGCCCGATAGACGCGACCTGACCCGCTCGTCCAGACCGTCAAGTGCCATCGGCGGGCGGTCGGCGACGATCACGACCTGGCGGCAGGCTTCGAGCAGCGCATCAAGCGTGTGGGCGAATTCACGCTGGCTGGCCTGTCCTTGCAGAAATTGCAGGTCATCAATCAAGAGAAGGTCGATCTGGCGGAGCCGGTCCTTAAAGGCGAGCGCGTCATCGCTCTTCAATGCAGACACAAAGCGGCACATGAACTGCTCGGCGGACAGATGCAGGACCCGCTTGTCGGGGAACTGCGAAGCACTATCCCAGGCGATGGCGTGTAGAAGATGGGTTTTGCCGCGTCCGCAACCGCCATGGATGACCAGCGGATTGAACGGCGCTGGGGCACCCGACGGGCCGGCCGCCACCTGACGGGCCGCAGCATAGGCAACCGTATTCGACCGGGCGACTGCGAAGCTCTCGAAAGAGTAGCGTCGCTCCAAGGGGGCGCCTTCGACCTTGCGTGGGGTGCTGCGCTCGACCCCACGCAGGGCTGTTGGCGCCTTGCGGGTCGCGACGTCCTGATCGGCACGGCTCAGCGGGACCGAAGCCTTGCGGCCATTCCGCTCGGGTCCGCGCACCACCAGCTCGATGCGATCGATCGCCGGATCGATCTCACGCCAGAGCTGCAGAATGCGGCCGGAATAGTTCTCCCGGATCCAGCTTTGCAGAAAACGGGTCGGAACTGAAAGCGATACCCGCATGTCGGCAACGGAGACGAATTTCAGGCGCGCAAACCAGCTCTGGAACACGTCGGCCCCAAACTCGGATTGCAGTCGCGTCATGATGCGATCCCAGGCCGCCCGATATTCCTTATCTCCACCGGCCAAGCCCTGACCCTCCTCATTCACTCCATCTTGCTTCGCTGTCG
>JBCBSK010000160.1:0-7794 GCA_039819185.1 Pseudomonadota bacterium
GCTTCGCAAGGCTGAAGACTGGCTCGCGGTCCAGCGCAGTGAAGCGGAAGCGCGCCTCGATCGCCTGGAGGCACATCTGCGAATGCAAGAGAAAGGCGCGTCCCATGAATAAGCAAAAGAGTAACACCGTTGATACCTGGTCTCCCTCAATCCTAAACCGTGAAATCGTCGTGACCCGCGTGATCGACGCGGACCGTGACACCGTTTTCCAAGCCTGGACGGACCCGGATCAGATCGTGAAGTGGTTTGGGCCGGATGGCTTCACCTGCAAAACCCAGGAGATTGACATCAGAACAGGAGGCGTCTGGCGATTTGAGATGCTTGCGCCAGATGGCACCAGCTACGGGAACCGCATGGAATTCGTCCGTATCGAAGCACCGGAATTGATCGAGGCTGTTCATGGCGGAGACGCAGAGGACGACCCGAACCGGTTTCGTATGCTGGTGACGTTCGACGCGCAGAGCAATGGCAAGACCGTGGTCACGCTTCGGCAGATCCATCCAACGCCAGAGAACCGCAAGTTTGCGATTGGATTTGGTGCGGTTGAACTGGGCGCTCAGACGCTTTCCAAGCTTGCTGGACATGTCCAAAGTGCGTGACTTGTCGGGCAAAGGGGCTGGCCTCTTTTCGCCACCATGCTCAAGAGCTGCTTGACCCGCGCGCGAGCGTCAACACACGCTGCCCCCTCGGCGACAGCCGATACCCGACTGACAAGCTCTCTGTCAGCCCTCTCTCTTTCAGTTTGCGGACAAATGATTTGAAGGGCTGCTTCTCGAATCCGAGCGCGTCGGCAAGCTCCTGCGCGCGCTTTTCTGGGTGGCGCGCGATAAGTGCAAGCGTCCGGATCGACAAGCCGGGCACGCCCATCCGCGCGTCAATGCGTTCGAGATCGGCTATCAACTCGGCGAACTGCGCCGCAGGCAACGCTGCGTTTTCTCGCAAGCTTCGCCTGATGTCCTCGCCGGAGAACCGCAACTTGATCTTGTAGAGTTCACGATCCGATTGTGGAGCGAGATCGGTTTTGAGGCTTTCTAGGGATGTATAACCTGCACGTTTCGCCTCATCGCCATTCAGGCTTTCGAAACGGACGACACCGACATCAACAATCGACAATTCACCAATTTCGGTTCGCAGACGGCCACCGGACTTCACGGTGGGACGCTTCCACCATCGAAACGCAAGATCGACTTCCCCTACTGCGATCTTGTTCAAGACAACTCGCTTGATCAACATGCGGCGAGAATAGCTGGATTCCCCAAACGAACCAACCAGTGTGCCGGTCTAAAGTTGTAGTGGGAGCAGACCTGCAGCTTTGGGAGTCGGGTGTCGGCTTTGTCCCGCAAAGCGCCCGTCGAACCAACGTAGCAAAACGTCGCACAATCGGCGGTGATTGGCGGGACACGTGGGATTCGAACTTAGCCCTACCGACTCCACGGTAGGCGAGACCACATTTTGCCCAACGATAATTGCGGATGGCGATAGTCGGATTCACAGGGGCGCCCATTCTCCGCGTAAGCGCTACGTAAGGACCACTTCTGGAGATGGCGAAATTCTAAGTTATTTATTTTATTATCAAAATATCGCGCAGCTTTGGATGAAACGGAGAACTACATCTTCGCCATAGCACTATGACCGGCGAGCCTCCTTGTGGAACCTATTGATCACCCTGCTCCCGATGAATGTTACTTCAATGCGCTGCTCAAAGCTTCTTACTGGGCAACTTGCTGGCCTGCTTCACCCAATCGGCGACGTGGTCATCAAAATCATTGCCCTCGTGGATGTGGAAATGGCGTACTTCTTCGTGCTGAGAGGCTTCCGACGGTTCGGGCGGATGAGAACTGCCGCGAAAGAATGCGACTTTCACATACCTGATGAAGCAGTGCCATCTAACCAGCGGCGCTAACTGGCCAAGTCCAGCACCACGCGCCCCTCGATCTGGCCGCGGCGCATGCGTTCGAAGATGTCGTTGATATTGTCGAGGCTGTCTGTCGTCGTCGTTGCCTTGACCTTCCCGGCACCTGCGAAATCGAGGGCCTGCTGCAGGTCGAGCCGAGTTCCAACAATCGAGCCACGTACAGTCGTGCCGTTCAGCACCATGTCGAAGATCGGCAGCGGAAAGCTTCCGGGTGGCAAGCCGTTGAGCGCGACAGTGCCGCCACGCCGGACACAGCCGAGCGCCTGCTCGAATGCCTTGGGGGAGACGGCGGTGACGAGAACGCCGTGCGCGCCGCCAATATCGCGCTTCAGCACTGTCGCCGGATCATCCTGCATCGCGTTGACGGTCACTGTCGCACCAAGCTGCTTCGCCAACGCAAGCTTGGTATCGTCGATATCGACCGCCGCCACATTGAGACCCATGGCCTTAGCGTATTGCACGGCCATATGCCCCAGGCCGCCGATACCGGAGATCACCACCCAATCGCCCGGTTTGGTGTCGGTCATCTTGAGGCCCTTGTAGACGGTGACGCCCGCGCAAAGGACCGGTGCGATCTCCGTAAAGCTCGTGCCGTTGGGGATGTGACCGACATAGTCCGGATCGGCGACGACATATTCCGCAAAACCGCCATTGACGGAATAGCCCGTGTTTTCCTGTGTCTCGCAGAGGGTTTCCCAGCCCCCCATGCAGTGCTCGCAATGACCGCAGGCCGAATAGAGCCAGGGCACACCGACACGGTCGCCTTCCTTGACGTGCTTCACACCCGCGCCGACGCCGGAGACGAACCCGACACCCTCATGTCCGGGAATGAAGGGCGGGTTCGGCTTGACGGGCCAATCGCCCTCGGCGGCGTGCAGATCGGTATGGCAGACGCCGGAGGCCTCGATCTTGACCTGGATCTGTCCTGCCTTCGGTTCGGGAACGGGGGCGTCCTCGATCACCAGTGGCTTGCCGAACTCACGGACGACGGCGGCTTTCATTTTCTTCACGGTCTTTCTCCTTGGGGAACGGTTTCTTGTGGAATGGGGGGATCGGGTATCGGCGCGACATCTTCGTTGGCTGCGAAGCTCATGGAAACGCCGTAGGTCGAGACGCAGAATGGAACGCAGTATGTCAGCAGCGCCGTCAACAGCCGGAACTCGGCATCGCCGAACAATACGTGCCCCTGGTTGATGAGGTTGAGCAGCGTGCCGACCACGGCCGCGACGACCAGCGACCGCCGCGCATAGCGCCATGAGAGGGCTTGCCTTAGCGGGGCCATGGTCATCGCGCCGGCTCCGCTTCAGGCCGCCGCGCGCTTGCGCTGCTCGACCTTCTGATGGATCGGCTCATCGGGGTGTCCGAGCGAGAGAACTTCCTCGGCCACGCTCGGGTGGAGCGCCATCGTGTTGCGAAGCTGATCCTCGGTCAGGCCCGCGCTCAGGGCGACGGCACCCAGCTGTGCGGCCTCCGACGCGGCAGGCCCGAAGAAATGGAAGCCGAGCAAACGCCCGGTGTCGTTCTCGACAAGGCATTTCATGAAGACGGAACTGGGAGCTTCCTGGAGGAGCGACGCCAAGGGGCTGAACGACGTGCGGCGGACGGTGAAGCGCTTGCCACGCTCTATGGCGTCGACTTCGGTTAGTCCGACAGATGCGCATTCCGGGGTCGTGAAGGCCGCCGTTGGTACGATGTCCGACCCGGTTAGTGGCTCATCGGAACCGGCGAGGATATCGACCACGCGGCGCCCGCCGCGCACGGCGACAGGTGTGAGGGCCATGCGTTCGGAGACATCCCCCGCCGCAAAGATCGTCGGAATGCTGCTGCGTCCGTCGCGGTCGACAACCACATGTCCGCGGTCGGTCGTTTGCACGTCGACCTGTTCCAGACCGATGTTCTGGGTGTTGGGCGCGCGGCCCGCTGCCATCAGGACTTGACCAAAAGCCCCCGAACCGGACACGGTCTTGCCGTTGAGCGCATAGGCGTCTCCTTCACGCCGCACAGCGTCCACCGAGGCACCAAGGCGGACATCGATCCCTTGCGCGGTCATGGTCTTGCGTAAAAGCTCCGAGATTTCAGAATCGAAGGCCGCGATCAGCCGGTCGCCACGCTCGAACAATGTCACCTCGACGCCGAAGCGCTGCATCATGCAGGCGAACTCGACGGCGATATAGCCGCCGCCAATGATGGCGAGTCGGTCGGGCAGCACGTTCAGGGTGAAGATATCGTCCGAGGTGATGCAGAATTCGCTGCCGGGAATATCCGGAACGACCGGCCGCGCGCCTGTCGCGATGAGGATATGTGAGGCTTCGACCGTCGTGCCGCTCGCTGTGGTCACATGGGTCGGCGATGTGATCATTGCCCGTTCGGAGATGAGGGCGATCCCAAGGTTCTCGAGGCGGTTCGCGTGGTAGTCCGAGAGCCGGCGAACTTCGTCTTCCACCGCATCGCGCAGCACCTTCCAGTCGAAGTTGGTTTCTCCGCCCTTCCACCCCAGAACAGGCATCTCGCGCAGATGATCGGCCATGCGGGAGGCATGCACCATCAGCTTCTTGGGAACGCAGCCCGCGTTCACGCAGGTGCCGCCAGTATGGGCGGCTTCGAATACGACAACCTTCATACCGGACGCAGCCGCGCGGCGAGCCGCGGCCATGCCGCCAGAACCGGCGCCGATAATTGCGAGATCGTAGCGAGACGTTTCTGGAGTACGGGTCATGGGGGTTCTCATCTGTCCGCGGTTGAATTGGGTCTGGAAGGCCGCCGGGGGACGGGGAGGGCTCGGCAGCCTTCCCGGGGGGGGTGATCGCGAGCGGGACAGGCTCGCGATCCTAGAGGCGGGATCAGGCAAACTGTCTGTCAGGGATCGCCGCTTTCCGGGCGTTGCTTGCCAGCGGATATTTGATCGCGAGCGTGTCGAGCGGCAGGTCGTGCTCGGACAGGAAGTCTCGGACTTCGGGTTCCATCTCAGGCTTTACGATCGCCGCAAACCTCTGGAGCATGGATGCCATGGCGCAGACCGTGATCAAGTGCACGAGTTCCGTCGGCGTATAATGCTCGATTGCGGCACGCACGAACCGATGGGGCGTCGTCAGAGGCGTCTGCGCGGACAACCAGGCCAGTTGCAGGGCGGCCTTTTCGCGGTCGGTGAAGACGTCGCCATCCATATCAGGCCCATGGGCCGCATTGAATGCGTCACGCACACGTTTGACTGCCTGGTCCGATCGTCCGCCTGCTATCCAGGCGAGATAGCCTTCGACGGCGGCGAGATAGTCATTGCCCTTGGCAATATGGCTGACCCGCGCCATCAGGTGTTTCAGCTCGGGCGTGATCGAGACAGCGTCCGTATCTGTGTCCTCATCGGTCATCACGCCGACATAGAAGCGCACATGCGTCGGACGCAGCGGCAGCGGCCATGCCTCCACCCAGGCCGGCTTCAGGCCGACATGTTTCTGCATGTAGCTCATCGGACCACCGGCCAGCACTGCGTCCTTGCCATAGTGCGCGATCATCGACGCCATCGACGGTCCGCCCTCCGGCAGATCGTAGTCGAGGTTGGACGACTCGCGATCGTCTGACGATCCGTGCCGTCCGGTATCGATGCCGGCTCCGTCTTCGGCCTTCTTCGCCCATTCGGCTTCGACCTTCACGCCGGTCAGGTCGTTGAACACATTAAGGAAGCCAAAGGCGGACGCAATCATCGCCGCGGCTGAGATATTCGCCTCGACGGGAAGCTTGGTGAACCGCGCCTCGTCGCCATATCCACGCACCCTGGCGAGATCGTCTTCCGTCACCTCGTTGGTCGATGCATGGGCCACGAGATCGGCCAATGCCGCCTCGAACGGACCGAATTCGCCGGAATAATCGCCGTCGCGTGCGGCATCGATCGCGGTCGCGTAACCCGCGGATTCGTCGCCACCCACCGACGCCGAATGGACCTGGCAGTAGTCGCAACCATGGGCGTTGGACGTTGCATAGCCGAGCGCGTTCATCACCGGCGCGCCGAGCACCTCCCTGCCGCCGCCGATGGCGCCGACATTGTGGCAATAGACGAACTGGCGATAGGCAACCTCGGGCCAGTGGTATTGGAAATAGAAGCAATTCGGCCAGAACCCGAAGAACTCCTTATAGAGATGCAGGATCGGCCAGTCGTTTTCATTGTCCGACCGCGACCCGTCGATTTCCGGGATGGCGTCGCGCAGGACATAGTCCTCGGCACCTTCATGAAGCTCCGCATCGGAATACCGATCCGACTCGAGCGATCCCCTGGCCTGTGTCACAAACGGGATCAGCCGATCGGCGTCCTTGAGCGCCAGAAGGTCCGCCGATCCGTTCACATGTGTACCACCGACAAAGATTTGCGGAACGGTCGAGACGCCCGAATGGAAAATCGACAGGTCGGCGTTGCGGTCGGACGCGGTAACGTCATGGGCATCGTAGGCCAGGCCCGTTTCATCAAGTGCGGACTTGGCCGCCTCGCAATAGGGGCAGTCGGGCTTGGTGAAGATCTGTATTGCCTCGGACATCGGGGGAGCCTTTCTCGTTCGCGTTTTCCAACTTGAGTTCGAGATAGGCGGAGGCGATGGCTTGATATAGAGGCCGGAATAGAACAATGTGTTCCGGGATGAGAACGACCGTCGACCCGCCCGAACTGCTTGGCGACCTCACTTATTCGACCCGCGAGTTTGCGGTGGATGATCTGCGACTTCTCGCGTTGATTGCTGAAACGGGTTCGATGAACGCCGCATCCAAACGGTTCGGCATGTCGAAATCCGTATTGTCCCGCGCGGTTGCCAAGCTAGAGGAACTGGCTGGCGGTCCGATTTTCGATCGGACCCAAAAAGGTATGACGCTCACCGCGATCGGAGACGTGTTGCTGCCGGTCGCGCGGCGTGCCGCGGAGGTCGTGCGCGACGCCGATGAGGCGGTACGATCCGCGAAGGGCACTCCGCAGGGCGAACTGAAGATCGCCGCCAGCGCGCTCTCCGGCCAGCAACTGGTCGCACCCGCGATAGCTGAGATGGCCAAACGCTATCCAGAAGTCGAAACCACCTTGAAGGTAACAGGCCTCGGCCCCGATCCGGTGGCGGAAAACCTCGACCTCGTGCTGCGGATCGGAAAGCCGGAAGAATCCTATCTCTCGACCTGGTTGCTCATCTCCTCCAAGCTTGCGCTTTACGCTTCTCGATCCACCGCAGCCGAGATTGATCTCGATGACCCGGTGGTCGTCGAAGCTCTGGGCCGTATCGTTATCGAGGTTGATCAGGTCCCGCGCCGTTGGAGCCTCTCGAACGAGGGTGGGCGAACCATCGAGATGGAGGCCAAACCGCTGGTGCGGGTTGGCGATCCGACCGTGGCGATCGGGATCCTGCATTCGGGATCCGGAGTCGCGAAACTGCCGATGGTCTACGGAGAGCCGCTTGTCAGGGCTGGTAGCCTCGTTCGCGCGCTGCCTGGCTGGACCGGTCCCACGCTCGAAATCTACGCAGTCCTGCCTCCACGAAGGCTGAGTGTACCGGCTGTCGCGGCGTTCCTAGAACTTCTGACCGGGCATGCGAGGCGCCTCCAGGGTCGGGAATGACAGTCCCACTGCGTCCCGGAAACAGAATGCGGAGCACGTGAGACTCGAACCTGTGGCCTGCACTTTCGCAGACGACGCCTATGAGTTCACGTAAGCAGCGCGTAAGCACAGACCCTAGAAGAGCCGAATCCACAAGACATTGAATTTGTTTGAAAAATGGCGCACCCGACAGGATTCGAACCTGTGACCTCTGCCTTCGGAGGGCAGCGCTCTATCCAGCTGAGCTACGGGTGCGAACCAGGCGCGCACGCTACCCGATCGCCCTAAATCGCGCAATCGGCCGTGGATCGCCCGGTTGGAC
>JBCBSK010000161.1:0-7724 GCA_039819185.1 Pseudomonadota bacterium
GATCCATCGGGTCGACTTCGACGATCCAGCCATGGCGGTTCACTTCGTTCGGCTCTCGGTCGATGTTGAACCGATCGTTGAACTTGCCCCAGGCATACCACATGCCAGGCGCGCCATAGCTGGATCGTCGAAGTCGACCCGATGGATCCGACGTCAACGCCGGTCAAGCACACCGCTCTTGGCCGCTTCCGCCACGAAGGGGCCGAATCGATCGTCAATAGCGACGGCCGCGTGGTCGTCTACACCGGCGACGATGCCCGCTTCGACTATGTCTACAAGTTCGTCTCGTCGGGCACGGTCTCGGGCAACAAGGCCCAGGACATGCAGCTTCTGTCCGACGGAACGCTCTATGTCGGCAAGTTCCATGAAGATGGCCGTCTGGAGTGGCTGCCGCTGGTTCATGGCGAAGGTCCGCTGACGGCTGAGAACGGCTTCAACGATCAGGGCGATGTCGTCATCGATGCGCGCCTTGCCGCCGACGCCCTTGGCGCAACCCCGATGGACCGCCCGGAAGACGTCCAGCCGGGTCCGGAAGGCCGCGTCTACATGATGCTGACCAACAACACCCGACGCACGGAAGAGCAGATCGATGCCTCCAATCCGCGCGCCGAGAACGCCTTCGGTCACATCGTGGAAATGATCGCACCGGACGCCGATCATGGCGCCACCGAGTATACCTGGAACATCCTGGTAAAGTGCGGCGATCCGACCGTGGCCGACGTTGGTGCCGAATGGCATCCGGATACATCGGAAAGCGGCTGGTTCGCATCGCCTGACAACTGCGCCATCGACGCCGATGGCCGGCTCTGGATCTCGACCGATCAAGGCACGAGCTGGGGCAAGACCGGCAAGGCTGATGGCCTCTATGCGCTTGAAACCGACGGTGAGCTGCGCGGTAAGTCGATGATGTTCTTCCGTGTGCCCATCGGCGCTGAGCTCTGCGGTCCCTACTTCACGCCGGACCAGGAGACGCTGTTCCTTGCGATTCAGCACCCGGCCACCGATGGCACCGCCGACTATCCGGGCTTCGAGCGCGCGTCGACGTTTGAGGATCCTGCGACCCGCTGGCCGGACTTCGCAGACGGCATTCCGCCGCGTCCGTCAGTCGTCGTCATTACCAAGCAGGGCGGCGGCCGGATCGCTGTCTGACGTTCAACGCGTCATCCCGCTTCAGGATTGCGGACGGCCGGGGGGTAACCCCGGCCGTTTGCCTTTGAGAGGTTAGAACCTCTCTCGCTCTATGTGTGTCGTTCACCGCCAGGCTCCAGATCGCCGTCTGTGGCGCATGACAAGTGCCATAGGGCGATATCGCATCGGTCCCTTGACACTGGAGGCTGGCATGGCCTTATAGGCGTCCGTATTTGGCGGATCGTCGCGTTCGCCGATACGATGGATCATCCTCAGCTGGACAGGCGGTTTCGGGCTTGCGACCTGGGGTGTGGAGCTTGGCGGAGTAGCTCAGTCGGTTAGAGCAGCGGAATCATAATCCGCGTGTCGGGGGTTCGAGTCCCTCCTCCGCTACCATCCAAGCCGAATGATTGCGGCGCAGCGTCACTTCAATCCACCGGAAAAGCCTTGGACCAAAAAGCGCTGGAAAAAGGCGAGCATCACCAGGATCGGCAGTGAGGCGACAAAGCCAATCGCCATCAGCTTGCCCCAGAACGTCTCGTCCTCGGTGATCAGCGTGGCGATATAGGTCGGCAGGGTGAATTTCGACGGCGTCTGGATGAACAAAAGTGCATAGGCGAATTCGTTCCAGGCGATGATGATGAGGAAGATCGCGGTGGCCGCGATGCCCGGCGCCATGATCGGCACAACGACCGTTGCCATCCGGCGCAGCAGGCCGGCACCGTCCATCACGGCGGCTTCCTCATAGCTCGGCGACACATCGCGGATGAAGCTGATCAGCATCCAGATCGCAAACGGTAGCGTGTAGACCTGATAGACGAGCACGAGGCCAGCCAGCGTGTCGAGCAGGCCGAGCGTGCGCAGCACCTGATAGAGCGGGATCGCCAGAACGAGCGGTGGCGCCAGCTTGACGATCAGCACGAAGACTAAGAACGCGGCATCGAGATTGCGCGGCAGGCCAAGGCGCACCAGCGCGTAAGCTGCCGGAAAGCCCAGAAGCAGTGACACCAGCGTTGCGCCCGTCGTCACGATCAGGCTGTTGACGAGTTTTTCGAGCGCCTCATCCGCGATCAGCTCGCGATAGTGCTCAAGCGTCGGTTGATGCGGCAGGATGTCGATCGAAGTCGAG
Organism: Pseudomonadota bacterium; assembly: GCA_039819185.1. Lineage (GTDB taxonomy): Bacteria > Pseudomonadota > Alphaproteobacteria > Rhizobiales > Tepidamorphaceae > JBCBSK01. The sequence continues at coordinate 2,258 of JBCBSK010000161.1, forward strand.
ACATACTCCCCCGGCGGCTTGATCGACGTCGTCACCATCCAGATGAGCGGCATTAGCATGATCGCTGTGATTGCGATGACGGCTACTGGATGGAGGACCTTAGTCACGGCGTGCGCTCCGCATGATCGACCAGGCATAGACGGCGGCCAGAAGGCCTGCGATCACCACCATGATCATCGCCGTTGCAGAGGCCGCCCCGATCTCGAAGAAGCGGAAGCCTTCGCGATAGAGGAACATGGACAGCGTTTCGGTGGCGTGGCCCGGCCCGCCGCCGGTGAGCGCGAACACCTTGTCGAAGATCTTGAAGCTTTCGATCGAACGCAGAAGCGTCGCCAAGAGAATGTGCGGGATCAAAAGCGGCAAGGTGATTGTGAGCAGAATCCGCCACGGGCCGGCACCGTCCATCCAGGCGGCCTCATAGAGTTCCCGATCGATGGCCTGAAGTCCCGCCAGCAGGATCAGGAAGGTCAGTGGCGCGGTCTGCCACAGATCAACGAGGACGAGCGACAACAGCGCGATGTCGGGATCGAACAACCACGGCACGCCCTCCAGCCCGAATACGCGCAGCAGATTGTTGAGATAGCCGAAATCGTAGTGAAACCAGGCCGACCAGATAGCGGTGACCACCATGGTCGACAGCACAAAGGGCGCGATCAGGAGCGGGATAACGACCCCGCGGCCGGGCATGCGCCGGTTGACCAGAAGCGCCAGCGCCAAGCCGAGCGCGACCTCTGAAACCGTCGCCATCAGCGTGAACTGAACGGTGTTCTGCATGGCGCGGCGGAAGAAGCGGTCGCCGAGCAGGTCGGTGTAGTTCTCGGTGCCGACATAGGTCGCACCTTCGAAGCCGTAATCTGTGGCGAAAAAGGACAGCGCTAGCCCGCGCCCGAGCGGATACAGCGTCAAAAGCGCAAGGACGAGAGCGGCAGGCAGGATCAGCAGGAACGCCGTATGGCGTGATGTCGGCATGACGCGATCCGATCCGCCGGCACAACGAAGCGCGGGCCAATCGACTGGCCCGCAGCTCAGTTAGGATGATCGTGACTTAGCGCGCAAGCGCGTCGTTGATGCGCTCATTGGCTTCGGCGAGCGCATCGGCCGGCTCCATCTCGCCGATCAGGGCGAGCTGGAGAAAGTCACCGAGGATCGTCTCGACCCGGCTCCACTGGGTGATGCGCGGACGCGGCTGGGCGTTGTTCAGCGCATCAAGCTGAGCCGGATACCAGCGATAGGCACCAACGACCTCGTCATCGGCATAGACGCTGGCGCGGGTCGGCGGCGTGCCAACCTCAAGCGCGAGGCGCTTCTGCATCTCCGGTGAGGTCAGGAAGTCGATGAAGTCGCGTGCCCGCTCCGGGTTCTGCGAAGTGGTCGCCACGCCAACGAGCCAGGCGCCAAGCATCGGTGCCGGACCCTGGACCTGGCCAGGGGCCGCCATGATCTCAATGAGACCTGGAACCTTGGACAACTCGGGATCGTCAAGCGATGGTGCCCAGGACGGCCACAATTCGATCGAGATTGCGGTCGTGCCTTGCATCAATGCGTCGCGCACTTCGGTCGAATTGTAAGTCTCGACACCGCGCGGGGCATGCTCGGCGAGTTGCAGGTAGAGTTCAAGCGCCTGAAGGGCGCCTTCGCCATCGAGGCCGCCCCGGCCGTCTTCGCCGACGACGCGGGCGCCATGGGCCCACAGGATCGGCAGGAAACCGGTGACGATCGGATTGGCCTTGATGCCGCGGAAGACAACGCCGGACACGTCTTCTTCGCCCTCGCCAATTGTCTGAGCGGCGGTCAGCACATCGGTCCAGCTTTCCGGTCGCGACAGGCCGTATTGGTCGAAGAGATCCGAGCGATAGGCGAACAGTTCGACATTGCCGACAAACGGCACGGCGTAGTGCGGCCCCTCGGCATAGGGATGGCGCGAGACATCGCGCGCCGGCGCTACAAAGTCTTCGTCGACGCCGCCGCCGAGCTCGTCCAGATCGCGCAGCCAGCCATTGGCCATGAATTCCGGCGCCCAGGGATCGTCGATCATGATCACGTCATAGGCGTCGGATCCTTCGCGCATGGCGATGGTGACGGTTTCGAGGAGGCCTCCGCCAGTCAGCTCCAGCCGCTCGACCTCAAGGTCAGGGTTTTGTTCGAGATACGCCTCGACCGCGAGTTCAAGCGCCTGGCCCATCGAGCCGTCGCGACCGGCGATGACCAGTGTTTCGGCATCGGCCACGCTCACGGCGCCGAACAGGATCGAGGTCGAAAGCAAAGCTCCGATTAGTCTTTTGGTCCCAAGTGTCATCTCATTTGCTCCCATGTCGGTCATCGTGATGGCGGTGTGACGCACGTACGCTCATAACCGCGCAATATCCGTTAGCAAACGTTTGCAAGATTGATATCAAACACTAATCCGACTTGGATTCAAATGAAGGTTTTATAACAGTTTTCAGGCGCATGAATGACCTAAAAACGTTTGCAAAAACAGATCACAATCGCTATCAGGCGCGCATGAAGAGAGTGACGATCAAGGATGTGGCGCGCGAGGCTGGAGTGTCTTACTCAGCGGTGTCGCGTGCCTTCACGGAAGGCGCCAGCATCGCGCCAGAGACCCGGGCGCGCATCGAGGCCGCCGCCAAGGCGCTGAACTACCGGCCGTCGCTTTTGGCCCGCGGTCTGGTTCAGAGTCGCTCCAATATCGTCACTCTGGTGTGCGGGTCGATGGCCGATCCGTTCGACGCCTTGTTCATGGAGGCCCTGGCCGGGGCCATGGCGCAGGTCGGCAAGCGGCTGATGCTGGTGCCGGCGAGCGTCTATGCCGATGATGGCAGTGCCTTGTTGCAGGCGCTCGATGATCAGGCCGATGCGGCGGTCGTCTCGGCCGGCACCGTGTCGCTCGAAACCGCCGAGCTCTGTGTCCATGCTGGTCTGCCGGTGGTGCTGGCGGGACGGGTGCTTGATCAGGACGGCATCGACAGCGTGGTCGCGGAAAATGCTGATGGCGGGCGGCAGGCGGCAGACCTGTTTCTTCGCACTGGGTGCTTGCGGCCGGCCTATCTCGGCCAGGCGCGCGAGACGTTTTCCGACCGCGAGCGGGGGGACGGATTCTGTGACGCCGTGCGTTCAGGCGGGCAGGTCGCGCAGCGTCATCGTCTTGATGGCGCCGATGATGCTGCCATCTATCAGACAGCCCTACGCATCCTGTCCGCACCGGATGCGCCCGATGCCGTCTTCTGCGCCACCGATCGGATCGCCATTGGCGTGATCGAGGCGGCACGCGCCTTGGGGCTCGCCATTCCGTCAGCCTTGTCGGTGATTGGCTTCAACAACATTCCCGCCGCCGCGCGGCGCAGTTTCGGCCTGACCACGGTCGACTATCCGGTCGACCGTGTCGTCACGGAAATCATGATGCTGCTCGACCGCAGGCTGGGCGAGCCGGCGGTCCGGGCGTCGACGCGGCGCATTCCGGTCGGGCTCGTGGTGCGCGATACGACGCGCCGTGTCGACGCATAGTCGTTCGAGGGAGACCATGGCCAAAGTCGTGCTCGATCGCATCACCAAGAACTTCGGCAAGACCGAGGTGGTGCGCGGCATTTCGGCCGTGATCGAGGACGGTGCCTTCGTAGTCATTCTTGGCCCGTCAGGCTGCGGCAAGTCGACGGTTCTCAGGATGATCGCCGGGCTTGAGACGATCTGCAGCGGGCGGATCGACATCGGTGACCGCCGGGTTGACGACCTTCCGCCCAAGGATCGCGGTTGTGCCATGGTGTTTCAGAACTATGCCCTCTATCCGCACATGACCGTGCGCGGCAATCTCGCCTACGGGCTGAGGATCGCGGGGCTGTCGCGTGCAGATCGCGAAAGGCGCATCGACGAGGCCGCGCGGCTTCTCGAACTCGACGGCCTGCTTGACCGCAAGCCGAGCCAGCTATCGGGTGGCCAGCGCCAGCGGGTGGCCATTGGTCGCGCGATCGTCCGCGAACCGGATGTGTTCCTGTTCGACGAGCCGCTGTCCAATCTCGACGCAAAACTGCGCACGGCGATGCGGACCGAACTGCGCCAACTCCACGACCGGATCGGTGTCACAAGCATCTTCGTCACACACGATCAGACCGAGGCGATGACACTCGCTGATCGGATCATCGTGCTCAATGGCGGCGTCATCGAACAGATCGGTACGCCGCAAGAGATTTACCGCCACCCGGAAACGCGCTTTGTCGCGGAGTTCATCGGCAGCCCGCCGATGAACCTGCTGGATGGGGAGGTCTTGGCCGATCCCTTGCGCTTCGTCAGCCGAAACGGGTTGTCGATCGGCCTGCCTGAACGCTTCGCCGGTTTTGCGGGGACTGACAGCGTGACCCTCGGCATCCGGCCCGAGGACATTGCGTTGAACACCGATGGTTTCGAGATCGAGATCGATTTTGTCGAGGATCTCGGCGCGCAACGGGTTCTGTACGGGACGGCGGCCGGCGAACGGCTGCTGATCTCCGATTGGACCGGCGGGGTCGAACCCATGAAAGGCGCAGGCCGGGCGTCCATCTCAGCCGACCGGTTGGTTCTGTTTGATTAGGCGTCACGTTTAGGTTTCGGCACTTTTTGTGCTTCCCACAGCAAATCCGGCACGCCTAGCGCGCTATTCATACAGCGCGCGACGCTGAACAGAACATCGGACAAATGGTTGAGATAGGCCAATCCATGCTCACTCGGCTGTGGATCGATGGTCTGCAATGTGATGAGGCGTCGTTCGGCACGGCGGCAGACGGTGCGGGCGATATGGGCTGCGCCCGTCGCTGGCGGCCCGCCCGGAAGGATGAACTCTTCGAGCGGAGGGAGGTCTGTGTTGATCTCTTCGGTGAGCGCATCGAGCCGCGCGACATGCTCGGCCGACAGAAGCGTTTGGCCGGGCTTGGACAGTCCGCCACCGAGATCGAACAGATCGTGCTGCACCAGGCTGAGCTGGTCCGCGATCGGCGCGGTGCCGCCGATCTGGCTGAGATATCCGCACAGAAGGCCGATCCAACTGTTAAGCTCGTCGACCGTACCGATGGCTTCGATCCGGGGTGCGTCCTTGTCGACGCGCGATCCGTCCCCGAGCGACGTCACTCCCCGGTCTCCGCCTCGTATAACGATCTTTGACAGGTGGGCAGGCATGGCAACCTCCTTCACGGTGACGGGTCCGACGCGCACGCCGCTGTGCGGAAGGCTGCGGCATAAGCGCGATAGGTGGTGATCGTCGTCGCCATCATCGTGCGCTTGGCGGCATCAAGCGGCGCTTTCGGGCGCGCTGGACTGCCGGCCCAGAGCCATCCGCCATCCAGCTGTTGACCTGGCTCGGTTCGCGCGCCGGCGGCGAGGAGGACATCCTCTGCGATCTCGACCCCGTCCGCGATCGTCGCGCCGATACCGATCAGGCTGCGTGGGCCGATCCTGCAATCGGCGAGCTTGGCGTTGTGACCGATTGTGACGTCCGCGCCGA
>JBCBSK010000162.1:0-7656 GCA_039819185.1 Pseudomonadota bacterium
CACTGAAAGGCATGCCGAACGATCTCGAAGCGCCCGCAGCCACGCTCTGCCCGGACATCACGACTGTGCTTGATACGCTTCGACAACAGGCCGGTGCTGCGCTGTGCCGGATGTCTGGATCCGGTGCGACCTGTTTTGCGCTGTTCCGCGACGATGATGAGGCCAAGACGGCGGCCGGCGTGATCGCCGATGCGCACCCCCGGTGGTGGGTGGCTGCGACCCGCTTGCGCGGGTCTGCCACTTGACGTGGCCGATCGAAAATCGAACTAAGTAAAGCCATGTCCCAGATCGACGAAACACGCTCGTTCATTCCCGTCCGCATCGCGGTTCTGACGGTGTCCGACAGCCGCGATCTGACCGAAGATCGTTCCGGCGATACGCTTGTGAAACGGATCGAAGAGGCCGGCCACCATCTCGCCGACAGGGCGCTGGTGCGTGACGAGATCTCGGAGATCCGTGCCAAAGTTCTCGCGTGGACGGAGCGCGACGATGTCGATGTGGTGATCTCTACCGGCGGTACCGGCTTCACCGGACGCGACGTGACACCAGAAGCGATCGAGCCGCTGTTCGAAAAGCGCATGGATGGCTTTTCGGAGGTCTTCCACCGGATCAGCTACGACAAGATCGGCACGTCGACGATCCAGTCGCGGGCGACCGGAGGCGTCGCCAGGGCCACCTATATCTTTGTCCTGCCCGGCTCGCCTGGCGCCTGCAAGGACGCCTGGGATGGTATTCTCAAGGCGCAGCTCGACTACCGGCACCAGCCATGTAACTTCGTCGAGATCATGCCGCGGCTTGACGAGCATTTGAAGCGCGGCAAGCTGCGCATGGACGGTTGACCGGCGCGCGATCCAGCGCCCGCGTCACACAGGCGTGATGCCAAGACGCTACAACAATCTGCGATAAGGGTCACAACGTAGGCCCATACGCGTTGATAGCGGCGGCAGCAGCTTTGCCGTGCTCAAGGGAGTCCATCATGACCAAGTCTGCTTCGACGTCCACTCCGTCGCTGACCCGCCGCATGGCGCTTGCAACGGGCGCCGGTGCGCTTGCCATGCCGGCCCTGATCGGACGCGCCACGCCGGTTCGGGCCGCAGCACCGATGTTGGGCGTCTCCGCGCCAACCTTCCGCCGGGTGCAGCTTGGCAGTTTCGAGGTAACGACCCTGCTCGACGGGACGCGTCCAGCCGATGGTCCACACCCGATCTTCGGCGAAGATCAGTCGGCCGAAGCCGTTCAGGCGCTGATGGCTGAGAACAAGCTGCCTGAAACACGGGCGCTGTTCTATTTCACGCCGACCATCGTCAATACCGGTTCGGAGCTGGTTCTGTTTGATGCCGGCCTCGGTGGAGATGCAGGATCGCTCGTCAGCCAGCTTGACGCCGCGGGCTATACGCCGGACCAGATCGACATTGTCGTCATCACTCACATGCATCCCGACCACATCGGCGGCTTGATGCGCGACGGCGCAGCCACATTTCCCAATGCGCGCTATGTCACCGGCCAGGTCGAATACGACTTCTGGAGCGCCGAGGACCGTCTGTCCGGGCCGACCGAGCGGGTCGCGACGCTGGTGCAGTCGAATGTCGTGCCGTTGGCCGATCAGATGACATTCCTTGGCGATGGTGATGACGTCGTCTCGGGCATCACGGCGGTCGGAGCCTTCGGTCACACGCCAGGTCACATGACCTTCATGATCGAGAGCGACGGCCAGCAAATCCTGATCTGGGCTGATACCGCGAACCATTTCGTCGCATCGATCCAGCGGCCGGACTGGCATGTCCGCTTCGACATGGACAAGGAGGCCGCCGCCGAAACCCGTAAACGGCTGTTTGATATGGCAGCCACGGACGCGGTCGCCGTTATCGGTTATCACATGCCGTTCCCCGCGATCGGCTACATTATGCGCACGGCCGACAGCTGGCGTTGGGAACCGTTGAGCTATCAGCTCTCGGCAGGATGATCTGTTGAAGCACCTGGCGCCGACAATGGCGTTGGTCACGCGCTCTCATGTCATCGCCCCGTCCGAAGCTGACTATCGGCTGTATTTTGAGTCACCGGCTCAAGATGAAGATGGCTCGTGCGCTGATCGATCGCTCTCCCGGTTGAATGGGCTGATGCGTAAAATCCTCTTTAACGCTTGTGGAGCTAATCTTGTTTAGTTGCTGATACGACCGCACGTTTACGCGTCGCGGCCGTTATGCCCAAGAGACATGTCCGAGCGCGTGGCAGATGCTGACCATGCGCCGGCTCCGTGAGCGAGTAGATGACCGCCACATCGCCAAACCCAACCGAACTTCTTGGATCCATCGATCTGCTGATCGTTGAGGATTCCCGCTATCTGGCCAAGCTAATGCGGTCGATCATTCGCTCCTTCGGCGTGCGCTCGACACTGGTCGCCTACAATGCGTTCGAGGCATTCGAGCTTCTCAAGAACAATCACATCGATATCGTTACCGTCGATCTCGACCTGCCGGAAATCAGCGGCATTGAGCTGATCCAGATGATCCGCCGTGCCAACGACATTCCCAATCCCGATATGCCGATCCTGGTGATTTCGGGTGACCGGCGCCGGGCAACGGTCGAGCGCGTCGTCCAGGTGGGTGCAAACGACTACGTTGCAAAGCCGTTCAGTGCCGACAAGCTCTTGACCAAGCTTACGCGTATGGCCCGGCTTGCGCTGTGCCCGGCAACGGATGCAAACGAGCCCGCTGGCGTGCAGACCAGTCGTTGACCGGCGGTCAAAAGCTCCAAGATAGACCCCAACTCAGTTCAGAACCGCTTCGGTTTCCTGAAGCCCGCGTGCGACCGTCAGCAGCATGGCGATGTCGGCCGGCGTCATGTCGACCAGCACATCGCATAACCGCTCAAACTCGGGCAGGCAGAGCTTCTGAGCGAGCAACAGAAGCCGCCGTGTATCGACCACACCGTCATCGATGCAAACAACGAGCGCTTCGGCATCGAGACTTCTGAAGCTTCCGGACATTTTCGCTCCACTGTCGCTCACATGTCGGTTTGCGTGCCCGATCGACTGGTTGTCGCACGACATACGATCTGCTTCAGCGCGTGATCGGCGCCTTTACAGTTCGCCACGTCGCCACAACCGCCAGTCGACATGATCATCGACATCTCTTAAAAGTTGAATAATGGAAATGTAATTTCCTTTTAGGTTGTATTTCGTGTCATCCATCGCAAACTGCGTCGACCAGCGCACGTCCGCGAATGGCCGCAGGACGCGCGGGTGCCGTCTGAGGCCGATGAGCCAGTAGCCTCCATCCGGTGCCGGCCCCATCACGGCATCTGACACGCCCAAAGCGCGAAACCCGTTGTCGATATGGTCGGGGGTGATGCCGGGAACGTCACTGCCGACAATCATTGCAGGTCCCGGCGGTAGCTGGTCAAAGACGCGCTGCATGCGCTGTCCAAGATCGCCGCGTCCTTGCGTTAGCCGCCTCGGACCGCTTGGCAGCAGGCGTGATCGACAGGCTGTATCTGGTGTGACGGCCAGCCATGTCGTCCAGCGCGGGTCGCGATGTAGTTGCCGGACAAGCCTGTTGAGCACGACGCGCTGGAAGCGGGTCGCTTCGACCGTTCCCACCGTTGCCGAAAGGCGTGACTTGACGCGCCCCGCGACCGGCTCTTTGCAAAAGATAACAAGATGTCGTTGCCAGATGGGCTCAGCCGCGCGTCGCCTGCGCATTATCAGCCATAGAGCCGAACGATGACACGTGGTGGAACGCGCAGGAAATACAGCGTCAGACAGCCGAGATTGCGCGCCATGCGCCGGAAATACCCCTCGCGACGATAGCGCTCCGGGCTTGTCACCGCGGCAGTACGCAGAAAGGCCAGGCGACGCCGGCCGATACGACGCACCAGGTCGACGTCTTCCATCAACGGAACCGGGCGGTACCCGCCGATCTCGTCATAGAGCCTGCGCGAGATCAACAGGCCCTGATCGCCATAAGGCATGGCGAACAGCGCGCAGCGGAACGCCACCAGACGCTCGAGCAGCCAGGGTTTGAAGCCATAATCGTCGAGCCGAAAACGGAACACCGCCGCCCGGTCACGGCCCTTGGCTTCCGTCGCTTCGATGAAGGCCGAGGCTTCGCGGATCCAGCCCTCGTCCAATGTCGTGTCGGCATGCAGGAACAACAGCCAGTCCGCGCGTGCGTGGCGCGCACCAGCGGCAAGCTGAGTGCCGCGCCCCCGTGGCGCCGAGACGAGATCGCATCCGGTCTCGTCGGCGATCATGACTGTCGCATCGGTCGAACCGCCATCGGTTATGACGACTTGGCGCACAAGACCGTCTGCCGCAGCCGGTACAAGTGGCGCAAGCGTTCGCGGCAGGCCCGCTTCTGCGTTCAATGTCGGAACGATGACACTCAGCATAGACCCCTTATAGCAGCTTATGTGCGCTGCACAAGGAAGTTTGTTCTTTATTTGTTCGATAACGCATGATATCCGAACAGTATGAGAACGACTTTGATGGATACTCTTGGCCGCATGAAAGAGCGGCATGGCGCCGATGCCGCGGTGCCGCCCGATCGCCGACATGGGCGAAGCGCGGCGACCAATTCGTCGAGCAGGTTCGATGCGCTTACGCGCGCGATCTTCGATGACGGCTGGAGCAGTCTTGAAGAGCTGCCGCCGTTGAAAACCGAGGTGACGATTGAACGACCAAAAAAGATTCTGACTCGCAACGAGTCGCCGGACATCGGGTTCGACCGATCAATCAATCCGTATCGTGGCTGTGAGCATGGCTGTGTGTATTGTTTCGCGCGTCCCACCCATGCCTATCATGGACTGTCGGCGGGGCTCGACTTCGAAACGCGCCTGTTTGCCAAGCCTGAGGCGGCCTCTCTTTTGCGCGCGGAATTGGCGCGACCCGGTTATAGGCCGAAGCCAATCGCGATCGGCACCAATACCGATCCCTATCAGCCGATCGAGCGCGGCCACCGCATCATGCGCCAGATTTTAGAAGTGCTCGACGAGACCAGCCATCCAGTTGGAATCGTGACGAAGTCCCATCTTGTGACCCGCGATCTCGATATCCTCGGGCGTATGGCGAGCCGCGGGCTTGTTAAGGTCGCATTGTCGATCACGACGCTCGATCGAAAGCTTGCCCGCAAGATGGAGCCCAGGGCAGCGACGCCGCAGCGCCGGCTCGAAGCTGTCATGCGGCTGGCGGAAGCCGGCGTGCCGACGACGGTGATGGTCGCGCCGGTGATTCCAGGGCTGACGGACAGCGAGATCGAATCGATCCTTGCGGCGTCTGCCGCGGCCGGTGCCCGGCATGCAGCCTATATCCTCCTGAGATTGCCGCTTGAAACGCGCGATCTGTTTGTCGACTGGCTCGGCGAGCATGCTCCAGACCGGGCCGGAAAAGTGATGTCGCTGATCCGTCAGATCAGAAACGGTAAGGACAATGATGCCGAATTCGGTCGTCGCATGCGCGGCTCGGGTCCCGTGGCGTGGTCGATCGGCCGCCGGTTCGAAATCGCGGCCTGTAAAAATGGCTTGAACGGTGAGAGAGACCCGATGCGCACCGATCTCTTCGTTCCGCCCTTGCGGGACGGCCAATTGCGGTTGCTCTAGGGAGGGGCGCGTTGGATGACTGTTGAAGGGCCCTGTTTCGGACCGGATGAGGGTGGCGGCTTGTTTCGTGACGTCGCGGACATCGTCGCAGGTGTCGACGAGGCGGGCCGTGGACCGCTTGCAGGGCCTTTGGTTGCCGCGGCAGTGATCTTGCCGCACGGCACGGCACTAGACGGTCTTGCTGATTCCAAGACGTTGTCACCGATGCGTCGGGATCGCTTGTTTGAAGAGATTGTGGCTCGCTGCAAGATAGCCGTTGCCGAGGCCTCGCCGGCCGATATCGACCGTGACAACATCCATGCAGCAACCCTTTCGGCAATGGCAAAGGCTGTGCAAGGGCTCGGTATCACGCCTGACCTTGCCCTGATCGATGGCCGCTTTGTACCCCCGAAATTGCCCTGTCCGGCCCGTGCGATCGTCAAGGGTGATCAAACCGAACCCGTGATCAGCGCTGCTTCAATCGTCGCAAAGGTGAGCCGTGACCGGTTGATGCTGGCACTCGATACCACGTTTCCCGGTTACGGTTTCGCTCGGCACAAGGGGTATCCGACACCTGAGCACCTCGCGGCTCTTGCCCGACTTGGTCCCTGTCCGCATCACCGCTTGAGTTTTGCGCCGGTACGTCAAGCGCTTGAAGCGCGTGCCGGCACACCTGAATCGGATCCGTTGGATCTGCGCACGCCCGATACCGGTTGTTAAGGTAACCAGAGCTTTACGCCCCGCTGCCACACTCCTCGCATCGAGTATGCGTATGAGGATAGGTCCATGGCGCGGAGTTCACACCGCGCTAAGCCCAGTGTCGATGGGCTTGAGCGCGAGACTGTTCTGACCGGCGACTGCGTCGCCGAAATGGCCAAGCTTCCCGAACAATCGGTCGATCTGGTCTTCGCCGATCCGCCCTACAATCTCCAACTGGACGGCGCTCTGCACCGGCCGGACAATTCCCGCGTCGACGGGGTCGATGACGAGTGGGACAAGTTCGCTGATTTTGAAAGCTATGACGCGTTCAGTCGCGCCTGGCTGATGGCCTGCCGCCGGGTCATGCGGCCTGAAGCCACGATCTGGGTGATTGGTTCTTATCACAACATCTTCCGGCTCGGCGCCATGATGCAGGATCTCGGCTTCTGGATCCTGAACGACGTCATCTGGCGCAAGACCAATCCGATGCCGAACTTTCGTGGCCGGCGGCTGACCAATGCCCATGAGACACTCATCTGGGCGGCGCGCGATCCGTCTGCCAAGGGCTACACCTTCAACTATGATGCCATGAAGGCGTTCAATGACGGGGTACAGATGCGCTCCGACTGGACACTGCCTCTGTGCACGGGCGGCGAACGTCTCAAAGACGATGACGGTAACAAGGCGCATCCGACCCAGAAGCCAGAGGCGCTGCTCGCGCGTGTGCTTCTGACGGCTTCGCAGCGTGACGATCTCGTGCTCGACCCCTTCCTTGGCAGTGGCACGACAGGCGCGGTGGCCAAGAGGCTCGGACGTCGTTTTGTCGGCGTCGACCGCGACCATGGCTATGCGGCCTTGGCGCAGGCGCGGATCGATGCTGTTACACCTTATGACGGTGAGGTTCTGGAACTCGCCCAAGGCAAGCGCCAGCAGCCACGTGTAGCCTTCGGTGCGCTCATCGAGCGCGGCCTGATTGCGCCAGGCGACACGCTGACCGATCGTAAGGGCAGGTATCACGCGACCGTTCGAATTGATGGATCGCTTGCCGCAGGTGCCCATAGCGGCTCGATCCACAAGGTCGGCGCAGCGCTTCAGGGGCTCGAGGCCTGCAATGGCTGGACCTTCTGGCATACCAATCGTGATGGCGAAATCGCACCAATCGACCGGTTGCGTGACGTCATCCGCCAGGACATGGCTGCTTGATCTTACGGATCATACTGGTCCGGCGCGCGGTGATAGCGTAGAATAATTATAAGGTTAGTTCGCCATTGCTGCCGCATCAGAAAAGGACCATGCCGATGCCTGCGCCCAAGGTTGCCGGAAAGACACCGATCCCCGTCGAAGTCGAGGAAGGAAAGTCTTATTTCTGGTGCACCTGTGGCC
>JBCBSK010000163.1:0-7558 GCA_039819185.1 Pseudomonadota bacterium
CGGTCTTGATACGGCCAGCGTCACTGCGCTCATCGACATCGTCAATCAGGTCAAGCAGGACAGGGTTGTCTTGTTTGTCGAACACTATCTTGGCTTTGTCGATGTTGTTGCCGACCGGATCATTTATCTCGTGCGCGGCCGCGTCGACTTTGATGGCGACTGGGCCGCGCACGAGATAAATGATCCGGTCGGCAACATCTTCGACAAAGCCAAGATTGTGGTCGACAAACAAGACAAGCCTGTCCTGCTTGACCTGATTGACGATGTCGCTGAGCGCAGTGACGCTGGCCGTATCAAGACCGGTACTCGGCTCATCGAGCAGCAGGATCGCCGGATCACGAAGCGCTGCGCGGATGATTGACAGAATGCGCCGTTCCCCGCCGGAGAACAGCGCCTGGCCGTTCTCCTGAACCGTACGCGCCAGCATCCCTTCGGCCGGCCCGCCAAGCTCTGCGCCCGCGACCTTGCCGAGCCAGCGCGCGCCATTGTAGCGCGAGATCACATCCAGAAGATGTTGGTCCTGGGCATCCGGATCGGCAAGCACGAGATTGTCACGCACCGACCCATCAACCAGGAACGGAAACTGTTCGGCCATACCGGCGAACTCGCGCAAAGAGAGCTCACTGGCCGCGTTGACGTCGGTTGCGTTGAGCAGAATCTCGCCATTGTCGAAGTCATTCAGCCGGGCGATCGCCTTGAGAAAAGTCGATTTTCCGGCGCCCGACGGGCCGATGACGGCGACAGCACCGGGCCCCTGAATGTCGCATCCCTGGACATGCAGGATCGGTCGGTCGATCTCACTGCCGCGCGTACCGCCGATGGCAAGATCGACAACCGAAACCTTGGCCGGCCTATCGGCAGCCTTAGCGAGCGTCGCGCCCTCTTCCAGCGGAACCGTTTCCTCAACCAGATGCTCTGCCGGCTTCTGCATCATCGGAAGCGCTTGATACGCACCAGAGACGAAGCGTACGACCTCTTGCACCGGCGCGATCACCTGCGGCACGAGAAGATAAATTGCGAAGATCGCGCCGATATTGGCACTCGTATCGCCTGGCGCCAGCACGGCATAGGCGATGAGCGCGAACTGAACGACAGGCACGATCGCGTTCTGGAACTGAGACGAAATCTCCTGGCGCACGCGCATGATCATCGAGGCATCAACCACGCCTTGTGAGGCGCCCTCGAACGCCCGCTGGCGCGCGCCGACGGCGCCAAGCCCGATGAGGACATCGGGATCGGTGACCGAAGTGATTGTCTCACCGGTGAACTTGTTGCGGGCGACTTCAAGGTCGGCCGTGCCAGCCCGCAAGATCTCCGCGAGCTTGATGCCAACCAGCGGTGAGGCGACGAGACCAACAAGGATGATGAGATAGATGCCCCATTGCCCACCACCCGTGTCAGGCAGATTGAGGAACAACAGAATGATCGCGGTGACGAGTGGGATCAAGCGTGTGATCGGCAGGCAGAAGATCTCACGCAACATCGGCTGGGCGCCCTGCACTTGGCGCTCGATGACTGACACGCGGTCGCCGACGCCGCTCTTGTCGAGCGTTGCGCGGTTGAGACCCGGGTCCAGCATCACCCGGTGAATGCGCCCGCGCATGCCATGGACCATCTCGTAGTCAACGGCTGCCGAGTAGGTGCGCGAGAAGAAATTGATCAAGATGCCGGCGACCACGAGCACGCCAAACAAGACCATCAGCGCGCCTTCGCTGCCGCCGGACACACCGAAGATCGTGCGCGTGACCGGGTCCCAGGACGGATTGGCCGCACCATCGCTACCGCCTTGCAGAATGCGGATGATCGAGGAAATCGCCTGGATCGTGACCTGCCCCATCAGCGTGCCGGCAGCGATCCCAAGCGAGGCCAAGATGAGCTTGCCGCGCATGCCGCTCGTGGCAGCGAGCGTCCAGCCCCACAGCTTACCGAGCGCCTTGAGGCCTTTTTCCTGGGGCACCATGGGTGGCGGCCCGCCCGCCATGCCGCCGTTAAGTCCGGCTTTCATAACGTCCCCCAGACGTGCTCTGCACCGATATGGCGCTGTGCGTGGTCACTCTAGACAAGGTTACGCCTCGAAATACTGGCCGCAATAGCCGCATAGTACCCAGGTCCAGTGATCGGTATCGATCCAAGTATAGCCGACTGACCCGCACCAGGGGCACTGCGTGGCGGCGTAGGTCGGCGCCTGACCTTCAACCTCTTGCTCAGGCGGTGTGCGGATCATCACGGCCATCTTGGACCGGTCGAGCCTCTTGGCTTGATCGGGCTCTATCTTCCTGCCGAGTTTGATGTCCATGAAAGTGCTCCCGGTTAGCTGGCGCAGTGGCAAGGTGGAAAGACGTGACGGGGCAGATATCGGCTCGCCCCGTCAGACCTGTCCCGTCACACCTGAAACGCGTAGCCGCAATTGCCACAGGTGACCCAGAGCCAGGTATCAGTGTCGATCCAGGCCCAGCCAATCGCACCACACCAGGGGCACTGCACGGCGTCCTGGTAAAGTGCCTGGCCCTCGACCTCAGGTTCGGCGGGCTTCTGGATCAGGACGGCCATCTTCGATCGATCGAGATTTTTGACCTCGGACGGATCGATCTTAGTCCCTTTCTTGACATCCATGTCGGGGCTCCTGGCGGCTAGATTTGAATGCGACGCAGAGTTCACGCGCGGCTCGAGCCAACCTAACCCCGGCAGATCCCACCACCTGTGACCAGGCTCACAGGAGGGGATGATTTCCGGCTGATCTTTGATCTTGGGTCTGTGCGGCGCAGGGTCTTTGTGAACGGCCTCACAACGCGGCGCCCGAGACACGGCCATCTTCCGGTCATCGCAAGCGGCATTCCGCTGCTCGCAGACAACCATCCGGGAGACGGGGAATGATCAAGAAACTTACACTCGCCGCCGCCGCTCTGGCGCTCGGCCTCAACACGGCCCAGGCGAATGACGACACGTTCGGCTATCAGAGCCTAACAGGCGATGAAGTGGCAGCCTCTGCCTGTCTCGTGATCAACGAGTATCAGCCGACAGAAATCGTTGCCATGGCCGAAGACGGCATGGGCGACTACATCGTCTGGCTCTCGGACCGAGACGGCGATCTCTGGGCGTGTAACGCAAATGCGCAGGGCGATATCTACACGTATGATCTGATCGTTGGCGATCTGTTCGAGGGTGAAGGCGTTGCCATGCTGATGGACGCTGGCTATCAACAGATCAATCTGGCCGCCCAAACCAGCCCGCAGGAAGTCGCCAACACAATCTGCGCACTGCCGCTCGGCAATGAGGGTGAAATCATCGCGTCCGTCCCCGATGGAATGGGAGACTATCTCGTCTGGCTGATCGACGGGTCAGAACAGCTCTGGATGTGCAATGCCAGCGCCCGGGCCGAAGTCTACACGTACACCCCGGTCGACGTGCCGCTCTTGACAGTCGAAGGGCTTTCGGAAGCCTGACACACCTCCATCAAGCACTCTACAGCACCCCCCGGCCATTCGTGGCCGGGGGTGTTTTCGTGAATGCCGAACACCGCGCCGCCACCCTCCCAACACCGCTTTGTGGCGCCCCTCACAAACAGGCGTCGGGTCCCCTGCCATCTTCCTCTCATCGGCGAACGGGAAACACCGCCGACCGAGATTGGATCAAACAGAGGGACCACGACCATGTTCAAGACACTCAAGACTTTCGCTCTCGCCGCCGCCGCTTCCGCCGTGCTGCTCGCTGGCCAAGCCCAGGCGCAGACCTTCACCACCGGCTTCGACGATGCCGACATCGCGGTCTCGACCTGCTGGGCTGCAACGGGCTTCGCGTCGATCGACATCGAAGGTGTTGTTCATGACGGTGTCGGCGGGTTCGTCGTCTGGATCAGCGACACTGACGAGACGCTGTATCTCTGCAATGCCGATGCGACCGGCACCGTCTACGCCTTTGACCCTGTGTCCCACGATATGTTCAACGGCAAGGGCCAGGACGCACTCGGTGAGGCTGGCTTTACCGAGATCTCGACCGCCGTCTCCGAGACGCCGCAGGCCGTCGCCAACACGATCTGCACGCTGCCGTTCGATGAGACCATCGAGATCGTCGCTTCGGTGCCCGATGGCCTCGGCGATTACCTGATCTGGATGGTCGATGGCGACGAGACCTACTGGATGTGCAACGCTTCCGGCGAAGCTCAGGTCTACACCCTGACCCCGATCGACGGCGCGGTCGTCACCATCGAAGGCATGCAGCAGGCGTAACACCCAGATCGACGACAGCTCACAAGCTTCTGAGCCGCCTGGTCCCAAACGGACCGGGCGGTTTCGGTTCTTGAGGCGGGCCCTTAGATAGAAGCAGACATCAACTGAGCCTGATCTGGAGGGCTGCCCAATGCCGAAACCCTATCTGAGCCTGCTTCTAGCCCTCTTGGTTCTACCGCTGTCGGCACAAGCTGCAACCGTTGAGGACACGGCCCGCTACCGTCTCGACATCGCCTATGCCTGGTCGGCCGAGACGCACCCGGACGGCTTTCCGGACAACGCTCACTTCACCCGCGTCATTGGCGCGGTGCATCACGGGCTCTACAACCTGTTCCGCGACGGGGACACAGCCTCAAGCGGCTTAGCGCTCGTCGCAACCAACGGCCGGATCACCGTGCTTCAGGCGGAACTGGACGAGGCGATGCGACGCGGGCGGGTCAATTCGGCCTTCGAGGCCGCCGCTTCAGACAGTGGCACCGGAACAGTAACAACGGAGATTTCGGTCACGACCCGCCACAGCCTTGTGTCATTCGCCACCATGCTCGCGCCGAGTCCGGATTGGCTAACCGGCATCAGTGACGTTGACCTGAGGCAGGACGATGCCTGGCTTGATACGGTGACGGTGACGCTGTGGGCCTGGGATGCCGGCGCCGACAGCGGCCCGGACTTCATCGCCGAGAATGCCGACACCCAGCCGCGCCAATCGGTGCGCCTCCTGGTGCATCCGAATTTCGTCTACGGGGACGGCGTCCGGCCGATAGGCGCGGCGACCTTCACGCGGATCCAGTGAGGCCCGTCCCTGCCGCATCACCGAACACCTGTTCCGATGCCGCATCAGCCAGGGCGATTGGGAGAGAGCCATAGTCCGCGCCGTCACGCGGGACGAAACCACAGATCAGCATCGCGCGGCGGATATCGGGATCGAGATCGGCGAGCGCGTCCGTCACCGCCGCACGCATCGCATCGACCCGATCGACATTCGC
Organism: Pseudomonadota bacterium; assembly: GCA_039819185.1. Classification (GTDB taxonomy): domain Bacteria; phylum Pseudomonadota; class Alphaproteobacteria; order Rhizobiales; family Tepidamorphaceae; genus JBCBSK01. The sequence continues at coordinate 5,210 of JBCBSK010000163.1, forward strand.
CTTGGACGTGATCAGGGGGAGGCCCGGGGTTTGCGGTGTCCGCGCCAGAACGCGCAGCCTCTTAGCCGCAGGGTCTTGGTCGCGCGCCAGCTGCCAGGTGACACAATCGATCGCCGCCAGATCAGCCCTGTCAGCGGCAACAGCTCGAAGAGAGTCGCGATGGCCACGGGTGACGATCACCTCGGTGATAGGGGGTATGTTTGGTCCCAAGCTGGCCAGCAGGACTTCGAGCGCCGCACGGCCCGACTGCGAGCCCCACTCATTGATGGCAACTCGAACAGGGCCAAGACGTGTCAGATCGGCGGCATCGGCATCGACCCGAACCACGATCTCACTGCAATAGCTTCCTGGTGCGCAGCCGATCCGCTCATAGGCCGGCGTTCCAAGACAGATCACGTTGTCCTTTAGCTTGGTTGCAAATGGCAGGCCGCAGGTCTGGCTCAGAAACAACGCCGGGTCGGACCAATGGGCCAGAAGATCGTCGGGCCTGGTCAGTGTCGCGGGCGCCGAAAGGCCATGGTCCAGGAACGACGTCCTGAGTCGCCGCCACAGCGCCTCGGTCTGCGGCCGAAGCTCTGGAAAATCATACATCGGCAGGCTGGCAATGGAGGCCGCCGCGGCATCAGGATCGCTCATCTCGCGATGTTAGCGCGGCATCAGCGGATGTGGTACCGGCTCCTTGCGGCGAAATGCAAAGCGGCGCAGCACATCCCCATACGACCGAAACCGGTAGCCGAGATTCCTGGTCAGATAACGCTCCCGATTGCGCCTGTAGAGTGCAGGCAGATCATACCAAGCCACACCAGGGTGAGCATGATGCACAAAGTGAAGATTGTTGTTGAGGAACAAAAATGCCAGCGGTCCACGATCCTCAATGATGACCGACCGCCCACGCGCCAGTTCATGTGCCTGATGCTCTAGAAAGGTGCGAATCGAGACGATGCCGAAGCCGACATAGGCGGCGATCACATAGGCCCAGATCGGAACCGGGCTCAGAGTGATCACCCCCAAAACCGGCAGAAGCGCAATTGCATGACCCCCCCAGGCCCGAGCGACGGCACGGTCTCCCGCGGCAACGGATTGCCCATCCCGCACGATCATCCCGATCACGCTGAGCGCCGGTCCAAGCAACACTCTGCCAGCCAGAGTGTTGTTCAAGTCCAGAAGCCGCTTCAGCCAGCCGGGACGATGCGCCCAGACCATGGGATCAAGATACCAGCTTTCCGGATCGTCGTAGGGGTCTGTTAGGTTTGGATCGCGGTGGTGGGCGAGATGCTGCGCCTCGAACCGGCCGTAGGGCACGAAGAGACCGAGCGCCGGGAACACCAGAAGCTGGTTCAAACGGCGGCTTTGCGTCGGGTGGCCATGGATCGCTTCATGCTGCAGCGATGCATGCAGCGTTACAGCGAGCGCCAGGATCGGCACAGCCAGCCAAGCCGACACGCTCGCCAATCCCAATAGCGCGCCGAGCCACACCGCATAACACGCGAACAGCAACGCGAGCGTCGGCCACTCCACAAGTCTGCCGCGCCGTCTCAACATCAAAGCAACGCCCTTTTCGACGCCCGACTTCGAGAGACGGAGCGACGCATCCTCGCCCTTCGAAACAGAGATGTCGTCAGACGACACGGCAGGGTTCTGCCCGAAAATCGAGCGGGCTGAGTTTTTGAGCATGATCACTGTTTGGCCACAATTCGGGCGCGTGAGACAATCTGAGAATGCACATGAAGAAATGAGACTACACGCATGATTTTCACTTTTTGTGTGAAAACACCGCAAAATATGATATTGTCACGATATGGGATTTGTGCACACGCCAACTGCATGCCCTTCAGCTTCTGAGGCACAAGATCTATGGACAAGCGCGATATCGCTCAGACGTTTCGGGAGCGGCTCACCCGCCTCGTTCAGCGCCATGACGGAAATCTCGCACGCTTTGCCGATGCCGCAGGGTTGGACCGGTCGGCGTTGAGCCAGTTCTTGGCTCCGGGCGCGACCCGCCTCCCCCGCGCCGAAAGCCTGTGCCGCATAGCAGAAGCCAATGGTGTGTCGCTCGACTGGCTGTTGGGCATCAGCCAGAGCGAGTCAAATGTCTCGGACGTCGCGCCGATGCTTACGATCGAGCGGCCGGTCGATGAATCAGGCCGGGATTCAATCGACGCCTGGCATGCCGATGCAATGGGCTACAAGATCCGCTATGTACCGGCCGCGCTGCCCGACCTGCTGCGGCTCGATGATGTCACTGAGGCGCAATATCGCCGTGATCCGGCCAGCGACGTCACCCAGAAGGCAGATCAGAGTAGGCGCCAGCTCGACTATACCCGCCGCCCCGAGACCGATATGGAGGTC
>JBCBSK010000164.1:0-7502 GCA_039819185.1 Pseudomonadota bacterium
CAGTGTTTTCGCCTTGATCCGCTGGCGATCGAACGACTATGGAACGATCCTTTCGCGCATCGACATCTTGCGCGCGGTCAATCCGAATGAACCGCATCAAACCTTACCCCGCGTGCGACCTGGAGGTCAAAGTCTCCTGCGCCTGGCGGGCTGGCCAAAGGTCCAGCAGGTGCTGCAAGCGACGGACGCCATCGACGCGCTCGGCATCGATCCCGCAGACGTCGCGTGGGACTATTGGCGTCATGTCCACAACCGGATCACTGCGGCTCAAACACCGCGCGTCTATACAGTTGCCCGGCATGCCGCCTGGATCAAGCGCCGGAGGGCCAGTCAATGACCCGCTGTATCTGGGCAGGCATCGCGTTCATCACAGTCGTTGCGATTGCCGTTTCAACTGCCATCGACATGCCAACAGTGCTCCTCTGGAACGCCAGCCCGTCGGCCCCCATTGGCCTCTATCGCTTGCAGTCTATCGACCATCTTGAGCCGCGTGATCTTGTTGCCGTTGCTGCACCAGACCCGATCGCCACGTTCATCGCCGAACGGGGCTATCTGCCACCGGATATCCCGCTTCTCAAACATGTGGCCGGACTGCCGGGACAGATCGTCTGCCGACACCGTCGCAGCATCACTGTCGACGGGATCAGTCTGGGAGAAGCGCAGCATAACGACAATCTCGGTCGTCCAATGCCTGTCTGGCGAGACTGCCGTCGCGTCACATCCGACGAAGTCTTTCTGATGAACCCGGATGCCGAAAATAGTCTCGACGGTCGTTATTTCGGACCGATCCCACGCAATGCCGTCCTCGCCGAAGCGATCCCGATTTGGACCGCGGATGCGCATGCTACACAGCAACCACCGGCGGCCGATGTGATCGGCAACACCCTAGTCACAATCACCAGCACCTCATGAAAGGAAATCCCTATGGCACATATCGGACAATTCACGCGCACCAGAGACGGCTATCACGGTCGGCTGAAGACGCTCACTCTTGATGTCAAAATGACGCTCATTCCGGCCGATCAAAACGACACCGAGAATGCGCCCGACTATCGCGTGCATATCGGCACCGACGATCAGAGCCTCGAAGTCGGAGCGGGCTGGAAACGCACTGGCGAGAAGGCCGGTGCCTATGTCTCGGTACTTGTCGATGATCCAGCCCTGCCGCATCCAATCAACGCAAACCTGTTCCACTCCGTGCAGGACAATGAGCTTTATCTGCTCACCTGGAACCGGCCCCCGAAACGCCGTGAGCGGTCATGATCCGATGGACAACGCGCAAAATAACCGAACCAGCAGGTGGCAATCACCCATCCGAATTGTGTGCCTCCTTTTACTGTCCGGACTGCTTGTGAGCGCCGCAATGCCTATACCGACGCATGCCCAGAGTGTCGCCATAGAACGTTCTTCCGTGCACCCCTATGCCGACCATATTGCCGAAGCTTCGCAGAGATTTGGCATTCCGGAGCACTGGATCAGCGCCGTGATGCAGGCTGAAAGTGCGGGCCGTGCGAGTGCCGTCTCAGCCGCCGGTGCCATGGGTCTGATGCAGATTATGCCTGGCACCTGGACGGAACTGCGCCTTCGCCACCGTCTTGGCAACGACCCGTTTGAGCCCCGCGACAACATCTTCGGCGGTACAGCCTATCTGCGCGAGATGTACAATCTTTTTGGCGCGCCGGGTTTTCTCGCCGCCTATAACGCAGGCCCTGCTCGATATGCGGATCATCTCGCGACAGGGCGTCCGTTGCCGCGCGAAACCCGTACCTATGTCGCGATGCTTGCGCCGATGATCGAATCAGAGCTGCCGCCGGACTACCGTCCTACTGCAGCACGACCGACGGATTGGCGTGACGCCGCGCTTTTTGTAGCGCCTGCAGATGGCGCACCGACCACAGTTCGACCGCAGCTTCACCGTCAACCTGACGCCGATCCGAGAGCTTTGGGTCCGCATGCCCTTGCCTCGTCAACGGATCGTCCGGACGGGATATTCGTTACCCCATCTCGCTCGGACCCCTCGCAATGATGGGCAGAAGGCGAAATCGCACCGCAGAGGTCTACCGCGCAGTCTGGCGTATCAACAGGTGTGCAACAGACGACAGAGGAAGGGGATGGCGAGATAAAAGGGCGCGATGTGCGCCTCGGTTGTGGGGAGTGATTTCAGAGACTTACAGAAGAATTTTGCGAGGTGCGCAACTTGGGCACAGCCTGCAACCTATCCTGTTCTGCAATCGTTTCAGAGCGTTAACGCGATGTGCAGGGGTAGCGCGATGAGCGAAGACGACACCTTCCACATCCGCCCTGGCCGCATTCGCTCGTCATCCAGCCAGCGTGCACGACCCTTCATTTCGCAAGCCCTTGCGGCCACTCAACGGGCCGGGGGACGGGTGTCGCGTTCGGGCAAGATCACGTCCAGCAGTCGATCCCACTTTGGACGCGGCAAACGCGCAAGCGTGCAGGCCATTCGTCGGCTCAACCACCGGTCCCGCGTCGCCGTCATCAAGACGCGTGTCGTCAGACAAAACAGCCGCAGCGCGCCCCTCGCCACCCATCTGTCTTACCTTCAACGAGACGGAGTCACCTGCGACGGGGAGAAAGCACAGTTGTTCGGTCCTGAGGCGGACGAAACGGACGCAAAGGAATTTTCCGAACGATGCGAGGGCGACCGACATCACTTCCGGTTCATCGTCTCGCCCGAAGACGCCGTGCAGATGATAGACCTCAAATCCTTCACACGCGATCTGATGCACCAGGCCGAAAAGGATCTGGGCACAACACTGGATTGGGTCGGTGTAGATCACTGGAATACAGAACATCCGCACATCCATGTGATCGCCAGAGGTCGGGCCGACCACGGCGGTGACCTCGTGATCGCGCGGAACTACATTAGCGAAGGGATGCGCGCCCGAGCGCAGGATCTGATCACGCAGGAACTTGGGCTCAGAACTGATCGCGACATCCACTCCACGCTGGAACGCCAGATCGACAGTGACCGCTGGACCAGCCTTGATCGCCAGCTTGCCAAAGAGTGTGGCCGAAACGGCATCATCGATCTCGCACCGCCCACAAGCCGACAACCGGATGACTATCACGCGCTGAAAGTTGGGCGCCTAAGCAAGCTGGAATCTCTCGGCCTCGCCGATAAGGTTGGGCCGAGCCAATGGGCGATGGACGAGAGTGCCGAGACAACCTTGCGTGAGCTTGGCACGCGCGGCGACATCATCAAACGCATCCATCGTGGCCTGTCGCAGCGCGCCATTGAGCGCAGCGCGGCGAGCTATGTTCTGGCCGGAGAAAACCTGGGCGATCCGATTATCGGCAGGCTCGTTGATCGCGGCCTCGACGATGAGTTGAAGGGCACCGCCTATGCCGTGGTCGACGGTGTTGATGGCAGGACGCATCACATCCGCTTGCCCCATATCGACGCCGCCGGAGACAGCGCACCGGGGTCGATTGTCGAATTGCGGAAATTCGATGATGCCAAGGGCCGTCGCCGTGTAGCCCTTGCTATCAGGTCCGATCTGCCAATCGAGCGTCAGGTGACGGCGACGGGCGCGACATGGCTCGACCGACACGCCATCGCCCGTGAGCCAATATCCCTCGGTGAAGGCGGGTTCGGCGCAGATGTCCGCGACGCGCTCGAACGCCGCGCCGATCACCTGATCACCCAAGGGTTGGCGAAACGGCATGGGCAGCGCGTGATCTTCAACCGCGACCTGCTGAACACGCTGCGCAACCGTGAACTCAAAGCTGTTGGAGAAAAACTCGCCACGGAGATCAGTCGTCCTCACACGCCCTCAAAGACCGGGGACTATGTCACCGGCACCTACCAGCGCCGCATCGCGCTCGCGTCAGGGCGTTTTGCCATCATCAATGACGGGCTCGGCTTCCAACTCGTGCCGTGGACTCCATCCATCGAGAAACACCTCGGCAAACATATCAGCGGGGTCGCCCGCGGCAATGGCGGCGTCGATTGGGACTTTGGGCGCAACCGGGGGATCGGGTTTTAGCAGCGACCATCGCTAGGAAAGGGAAGGATCATGTCTGCAGCGAAAATCCTCTGGGGTCAGATCATCATCGTGTCCCTGATCGTGCTCATCACGACCTGGGCCGCGACACAGTGGACGGCTCTGCGGCTCGGCTTCCAGCCGCAGTTGGGGCCACCGTGGTTCGAACTACTCGGAATGCCCGTATACTACCCACCCGCCTTCTTTTGGTGGTGGTATGCCTATGATGCCTACGCCCCGCCAATCTTCATCGAAGGTGCCCTGATCGCGGCGTCAGGCGGATTATTGTCCGTTGGGGTTGCGATTTTCATGTCGGTCTTGCGGGCACGCGAGGCGCATGACGTCGACACCTATGGATCGGCCCGTTGGGCGGAGGAGCGCGACATCCGGAACGCAGGACTGTTCGATCCGGATGGCGTGATCCTCGGAAAGTGCGGCCCCGCCTATCTGCGACACGACGGGCCGGAACACGTGCTCTGTTTCGCTCCCACGCGCTCTGGCAAAGGGGTTGGCCTGGTCATCCCGTCGCTCCTGACCTGGCCCGGATCAGCCATCGTGCATGACATCAAGGGCGAGAACTGGCAGCTCACGTCGGGCTTCCGCGCGAAGTATGGTCGCGTTCTGCTGTTCGATCCGACCAACGCGACGTCTTCTGCCTATAATCCGCTGCTGGAAGTGCGCCGGGGCGAACGAGAAGTGCGGGATGTCCAGAACATCGCCGATATTTTGGTCGATCCGGAAGGCTCGCTGGAAAAACGCAACCATTGGGAGAAGACCAGCCACGCCCTGCTGGTCGGTACAATCCTGCACGTCCTCTACGCCGAGGCGGACAAGACACTGGCCGGCGTGGCAAAGTTCCTGTCCGACCCACAGCACCCTATCGAAACCACGCTTGAGACAATGAAGACCACCGCACATTTCGGAAACACCGGACCGCATCCCGTCGTTGCAGGTGCCGCACGTGAGCTGTTGAACAAGTCGCCCAACGAACGCTCCGGCGTCTTGTCGACAGCAATGTCGTTTCTAAGCCTCTATCGCGATCCTGTTGTCGCCAAGGTCACCCGACGTTGCGACTGGCGGATTGAAGATCTTGTTCAGGGCACTGACCCGATTACCCTTTACCTCCTCGTGCCACCGTCCGACATCAACCGCACCAAACCGCTGATCCGCCTGATCCTGAACCAGATTGGCCGCCGATTGACCGAAGATCTCGCAGGTAGGGATCGGAAGCATCGCCTCCTCCTGATGCTGGACGAGTTCCCAGCGCTCGGTCGGCTGGACTTCTTCGAAAGCGCGCTGGCGTTCATGGCGGGCTATGGCATCAAGAGTTTCCTGATCGCGCAGTCCTTGAACCAGATCGAGAAGGCTTACGGGCCCAACAACTCGATCCTCGACAATTGCCATGTGCGCGTGAGCTTCGCGACCAATGACGAACGGACGGCCAAGCGCGTGTCCGATGCGCTTGGCACCGCAACAGAAATGCGCGCGATGAAAAACTACGCGGGTCATCGCCTGTCCCCTTGGCTCGGCCATCTGATGGTCAGCCGACAGGAGACGCCACGCCCCCTCCTCACTCCCGGCGAGGTGATGCAGCTTCCACCCACAGACGAAATTGTCATGGTGGCAGGAACGCCGCCGATCCGGGCGCAAAAGGCGCGGTATTTCAAAGATGCCCGATTGCAGGCCCGCGTTCTGCCGCCAGCGACGCCACACAAGACTGATGCTTCAGCGAAGGACGACTGGAGCCTGATCGCACCTCCCAAGCCGCCAGAGATCGATAAAGCTGAGAAGCTGACGGTAGAAGACGCGACCACCGACGATCCCAACGAACAGCGGCGTCAACCAGAACTGGACCGAACCCAAGAAGTAGAGAATGCAAAGCCCATCGAGAACGAGTTTGAGCCCGAACTCAAGAAGCCACCGAAAGACCAAGCCGTTCAATTGAGGCAGCTTGATCAGCGGGCTCGCCAGCTTGCCCGCCAAGCCTCGATGGATCCAAACGACGACATTGAACTGTGAGGGCCTGAAAATGAAACAACCCAAGAAACATCGCCTATCCGTCTATTTGGACCCAGACATCACGGCTTCGCTTGCCGATTACGCCGCCCGGCGCGACCACTCGCGCTCTCTCGTGGCCGAAGCCGCCATTGCATCATTTCTGTCGCCCGACGCCGCAGAGCGGCAAGAAGCAGCGACCACAAAGCGTCTCGACCAGATCGACCGCCGAATGGTTCGGTTGGAACGCGATGTCAGTATCTCAGTCGAGACCCTCGCGCTATTTGTCCGGTTCTGGCTCACCACTAACCCGCCTCTGCCAGAGCCCGCCAGAGCAGCGGCTCAGGCACAGGCAGGCGAACGGTATGATGCCTTTATCACAGCGCTTGGTCGGCGGTTGGCCAAAGGGCCAGCTTTGCGTCAGGAGATTTCTGAAGATGTAAGCAGTGACGCAAAACAATTGTAACGAATACGGTCAATGCGGCCGTTCACTAGCCAACATGCATGCTTCCGCAATGCGGGACGAAGCATGCGTAATTGAGCTGCCTCCGTTCTGAGGTCGAGCTCCCGATAAGATCACAGGATTACTGTGAACAAGGGAGATTGAAGATGGAATATTATGCTGGATTAGATGTGTCGCTGCGGTCGTGCGCAGTTTGCATTGTCGATACCAAGGGAAAGGTTGTGCTTGAACGCGAGCTTGCTTGTGAAGTGAGTGACATTTCTGACTGGCTGAGGACATTCGCGTATCCTATTGAACGGGTCGGTTTCGAAGCAGGAACGATGAGCCAGCATTTGTTCTTTGGTCTGCAAGCTGTGGGGTTTGATGTCGTTTGCATGGAGGCGCGGCAAGTGAATGCCGCCCTGTCTGCAATGCGCAACAAAACCGACAAAAACGACGCGCGAGGGATCGCTCAGATATTGCGCACGGGATGGTTCAGCTCGGTTCATATGAAGAGCCGCGAAGCGCATGGCCTAAGGGCTCTTTTAAGCAGCCGAAAGGCATTACTTAACAAGACGATTGATCTTGCAAATGAAGTGCGCGGGTTGCTGAAGATCTTCGGATTGCGTCTGCCCAATACCGTCAGCCATGGAAGTTTTGACGATATCGTTAGGCCTATGATCCAAATGGATGACGTCCTCATACATGCCCTGATCCCGTTGCTGGACGCGCGGGCTGTTCTGTATCAGCACTATCTTGAGCTGGATCGTCGCGTGAAACGCGCGGCCAGCCACGATGAAGTCTGCATGCGGCTGATGACGGTTCCGGGCGTTGGACCGATAGCCGCGCTCACGTTCAAAGCGGCTGTAGATGATCCTGCGCGGTTCAAGAGCTCTCGCCGGATTGGTATCGTCGCGGTGTGAGACCAAAATGCGCGGCAACCGTGCGGGAGCTCTTGAACCGCGCAGGATCATCTACAGCCGCTTTGAAAGTGAGCGCGGCTATCGGTCCAACGCCCGGAACCGTCATCAGCCGCATGCAGACTTCATCGTGGCTGG
>JBCBSK010000165.1:0-7295 GCA_039819185.1 Pseudomonadota bacterium
GACCGTCTGCCCGGTCGTCCGGGCGATGCCGAAGACGCGCGCCATGGTCGACTGATCGTCCTGGGCGAAGATCGCGCTGGCCACCAGGGAGTATTGCGCGCGCGCCAGACGCTCTTCGGCATCGCCCGGACGACCGGGCAGACGGTCGAGGATGTTCTCGCCTGGCCGGACCGGATCGACGACGTCGAAGTTGCTGACATCGAAGACGTCTTTGATCGTTTCGTCACTATCGAACGCTCCGTGACGGCATTCCTGCGTGCGCCGGAACCGCCTGAAGCGGCACAAGTCGAAGACACGGAAGGAGACCGCTCGTGATGCGCGCTTCGATATTGTTTGCGCCTGTTCTGCGTCAGGCAACCGCTACCGCCACGCTGTGTCTTATGGCACTGGTCGTGCTCGTCCTGCCGGCACGCGCAATCGACATTCAGCGTGTCGTCTCACCGGGCGGCATCGAAGCGTGGCTGGTCGAGGACAACACCGTGCCGCTGATCACGATGAACTTCGCCTTCCAGGGCGGGGCGTCCCAGGATCCGGCAGATCTCCCCGGCGTTGCCAGTATGCTCAGCGTGCTTCTTGACGAGGGCGCTGGGGACTATTCCGCATTGGAGTTTCAGGAGCGGCTGGAAGAGCTGGCTGTCAGAATGAACTTCGATGCCGGACGCGATGAGTTCTATGGCGAACTGCAGGCGATTGTCGATGTTCGCGAGGAGGCCTTCGACCTGTTGCGAACAGCGCTCATGGACCCGCATTTTGAGGCAGACGCGGTCGAGCGCATGCGGGCGGCACTTCTTGCGCGGGCAAATCGTGACCTCTCTGATCCGGGCCGGGTCGCGGCCCGGGCCTGGGCCGAGCGCGTTTTCGGCGACCATCCCTATGGCCGCTCGTCGACCGGCACGGTCGAAAGTCTGCAGGCGATCACGATCGACGACTTGCGTGTCATGCATGAGCGCACGTTCGCCCGCTCGAACCTGGTCATTTCCGTGGTTGGCGCGATCGACGCCGAGACACTTGGCCTGCTGCTCGACCAAACGTTTGGCGGCCTGCCCGAAACGGCTGAGTTGATGTCGATCGAGCCGGTCACCGACTATCCCGAGGGGTTTGTCGAAAACATCGAGATGGACATCCCCCAGACCTCGATCCAGTTCGGCCGGCCCGGCCTGATGCGTGATGATCCCGACTTCATGGCCGCCTTCGTCGCCAATCATATCCTTGGTGGTGGAAGCTTTTCATCGCGTTTGTTCCAGGAGGTGCGGGAAGAGCGCGGCCTCGTCTATTCGGTGTTCAGCGCACTTTATGCCCTCGACAATGCCGGCGCCTTCCTAGGGGCTGCGGGCACCCGTGCTGAGCGCGCCAACGAGACGATTGAGGTTGTCGAGGCGGAAATCGCCCGGCTCATCGAAGAGGGTTTGAGCGCGGAAGATGTCGAAGCGGCCAAGGACTTCCTCAAGGGATCCTATGCGCTCAGATTCACGACGTCGTCGAGCATTGCGACCCAGCTTCTCCAGATCCAGATCGAGGATCTCGGCATCGACTATGTCAACACCCGCAACGACCTGATTGATGCGGTTACGGCGGAGGACGCAACCCGTGCCGCCCGTCGTTTGCTCGGTGACGGCTCTCTCTGGGTCGTGACCGTGGGGCAGATGCCGACAGGAGGGTAATACACCACACCACCGCTTTCTGGGTTGGAACCGGGGCGTGCTTTCGGCTATCCAGTCCGGATGGCTGTGAGGCAGGTCCCGGGGGAGCTATCCTCGGCTGTTAAAGAGGGTTGCGTATGACTGTCCAGGAAACCCGGCTCGAGAATGGCATTCGCGTACTCACCGAGCTACGCCCGACGTTGCAGACGGCTGCGCTCGGGATATGGGTCGGCGCTGGCGCCCGCAATGAGGCGCCGGGTGAGCACGGCATCTCCCATCTTCTCGAACACATGGCCTTCAAGGGAACTGGCAAGCGGTCGGCGCGTGAGATTGCCGAGACGATCGAAGCCGTGGGCGGTGATCTGAACGCTGCGACGAGCTATGAGACGACCGCCTATTATGCCCGTGTCCTTGGCGAGGATGTGCCGCTCGGGCTCGACATTCTCTGCGATATCCTGACCGACAGCCGGTTTGACGCCGATGAGCTGAAATCCGAGCAGCATGTCATTGTCCAAGAGATCGGCGCGGTCATGGACACGCCGGAGGACCTGGTCCACGACCTGTTTCAGGAAGCGGCCTTTCCTGGTCAGCCGATTGGACGGTCGATCCTCGGCACGCCGGACTCGGTGACAGGGTTTTCCCGCACTGACCTCAGCACCTATCTCGACTCCCATTATGTTGGTCCGGATATGGTCGTGGCAGGCGTCGGCGCGGTCGAGCACGAGCAGATCGTTGCAACTGTGAACCGGCTTTTGGCGTCGATCCCGACCGAGCGCGGGCCGCAACCGGAGCCTGCGAGTTTTCGGGGCGGGGAAGCGCGCGAGACACGCGATCTTGAACAGGCGCAGATCGTCTTCGGTCTCGAAGGGCCACCGATCGGCCATGACGAATTCTATGTCGCGCGGTTGGCAGCCGGTGTTCTTGGTGGCGGCATGTCGTCGCGTCTGTTTCAGGAAGTGCGGGAAAAGCGCGGACTATGTTACTCGATCTACGCCTTTATGTATGCGTTTCGCGATACCGGTCTTGTCGGTGTATCTGCCGCGACCAATGGCAACGATGTCGAGGCCCTGATCGATACGACGTTTACCGAGCTGCGCAAGGCTGCGAAGACCATCACCGATGACGAACTGTCGCGCTCCAAAGCACAGCTCAAGGTCGGCATCTTGATGAGCCAGGAGAGTTCGGCCAGCCGCGCCGAGCAGATCGCCCGCCAGACCCTTGCGCTTAACCGGATCGTGCCTGCCGAGGAGATCGTCTCGCGGATCGAGGCCGTAACCCGGGACGATCTGATCGCGTTTCTGGAGCAGCTATACACCAGGCCTGCGGCGGTGTCGGCGGTCGGGCCGATCGAAGGCCTTGAATCCGTCACAGGGTTGCAGGAAAGATTACGTCTTTCCTGAACGCAATGCGCCCACGTGATGGTCTTTCTTAGATCAGTTCCCCTGACAGAAGCCGGCCCGCTGCTCGAAGCGGGCGGGCTTTATCTGCGCGTGCCGCAACTCAGCGACTTTACGCAATGGGTTCTTCTGCGCGAGGAAAGTCGTGCCTTTCTGGCGCCCTGGGAGCCGGTCTGGCCGGCGGACGATCTGACGCGTCATGCCTTTCGCCGCAGAATCAAGCGTTATCAGCAGGAGATGCGTGATGATGAGGCGGTGACCTTCTTCGCCTTTCGGGCGCATGATGACGTGCTGCAAGGCGGGTTGACGCTCGGCAACATTCGCCGCGGTGTGACACAGGCGGCCTCGCTTGGCTATTGGGTCGGTGAGCGTCATGCGCGCAAAGGCGTGATGAGTCGCGCCGTGCCGCTTGCGCTTAACTTTGCCTTCGATCATCTCCGCTTGAACCGGGTTGAAGCCGCCTGCCTGCCGTTTAACGCAGCATCGATCGCGCTCCTTGAAAAAAGCGGATTTCACCGCGAAGGCTATGCGCGGCGCTATCTGTGCATTAATGGCGAGTGGCAGGATCACTTGCTTTACGGTCTGGTGCATGATGATCCTCGCCCGAACGCCCGTAGCTGATGCGGCCAGGTCGTTGGTCGCTGGGCGGACAAATATGCCGGGAGCCGGCTGGGAGCACTCTTGAAACGCCGCGTAACAGAGTTCGTGTTTTTCCAGCAGGGTCTGGTCGTCGGTTTGTGCGCGCTGATCCTTTCGGTCGTCGCCACGACTCCGTGCCGCGCACTGGAGGCGGTATCGGTGACAGAAGACGCGCGTGCGATCGAGCTGACCCACAGCCTCGATTTCTGGCCGCGCCATGGCGACCGGATCCAGGTGTCGACCGCCCCCGGCGCCGATGGGATCGTTCGCCGGATCGAGGTGCGCGCACGCGAGCCCGGCCGGTCCGCCTCCTGGGTCGTCTTCGCACTTAGGAACGATAGCGATCGCCAACTCGACCGGCAGATCGTGGCGCCGCATTTCCGCATGGTCGGCTCCGGTATCGTCCGACCGGACCTTGGCGCGTCGCGGATTGCCAGCATCACACCAAGCCAAGGGTTTCGTCCCGAGCGCGAGGAGGCGCAGGACGCGGATGTGTTCCTGGTCACCCTCGATCCCGGCTCCGTGGTGACCTTCGTCGCTGAACTGCGTGGCACGTCATTGCCTCAGCTCCGCCTGTGGGAGCCGGACGCTTACAAAGAAAACGCCAACTCGTTCACGCTCTATCAGGGCATGGTTCTCGGCGTCAGCGGGCTTCTGGCGCTGTTCCTGACCATCCTATTCGTGGTGCGCGGAACATTGATGTTCCCGGCCGCCGCAAGCTTTGCCTGGGCAGTTCTGGCCTATCTTTGTATCGATTTTGGCTTTTGGCACCGACTGTTCTCGGTTGCGGCAGAGGATGATCAGGCGCTCAGAGCCTCGGCAGAAGCGATCGTTGCGGCGACACTTCTGGTCTTCCTGTTCGCCTATCTAAGCCTCAACCGTTGGCACTTACGCGTCGTCACCGTGGGCCTCGTCTGGCTTGCCATGCTGGTGGGCGTGGTCGCCTTGGCCATTGTCGATGCGCCACTTGCGGCCGGCATTGCGCGGGTCTCGCTTGGGCTCGTTGGCCTGTTCGGCCTGGCGCTGATGCTGGTTCTGGCCGTCCGCGGTTATCACCGGGCGATCCTGCTGATTCCGACCTGGATCATGCTGCTGGCCTGGCTGGCAGGTGCTTATATGACCGCGTCCGGGCGCATCGCCAACGATCTCGTCTCGCCGGCGCTGAATGGCGGGCTCGTCCTGATCGTTTTGTTGATCGGATTGACGGTGATCCAGCACGCGTTCGCCGGCGGAATTGGCAATGCTGGCTCCAGCAACGAGGTGCAGCGCAAGGCGTTGGCACTCACCGGGGCCGGCGACATCGTCTTCGACTGGGAGGTGCCGCGCGATCTTGTCTTCGTGGGCCATGAGATCGAGGAGCGGCTTGGTCTCAAGCCGGGCGCGTTGGAAGGGCCGATCCGGCGTTGGCTCGACGTCATCCATTCCGGTGATCGCGACCGCTTCAAGGCGACCGTCGATGCGGTCATCGAGCGCCGCCGTGGCTGGGTTAATATGGATTTCCGTCTGCGCGCCGCCGACGGTCATTACAGTTGGTTCCGGCTCCGGGCGCGGCCGATCCTGGGCTATGATGGCGAGGTCAGCCGGCTTGTCGGCACCATGGTCGATGTCACGGACGCCAAGACCTCCGAGGAGCGGCTGCTGCATGATGCGGTGCATGACAATCTGACCGGCCTGCCTAACCGCGAACTGTTCTTCGACCGGCTTCAGGCGTCGATCGATCGGGCGCGTGGCGGCGATGGTGTGGCACCGACGGTGTTGGTGATCAACATCGATCGGTTCCGACAGGTCAATGACGGCATCGGCATCGGTGGTGGCGATGGCGTGCTCCTCACGGTCGTACGCCGGCTACAGCGGTTGATGCGTCCGCAAGACACGTTGGCACGGCTTTCCGGCGATCAGTTCGGATTACTGGTTCTGTCTGAAACCGATTCGGATCGGCTTGACGCGCTGATCGATGCCATTCGCGACGCCGTCAAGGCGCCGATGAGCTTTGCCGAGCGTGAACTTGTACTGACCTGTTCGATCGGCATGGCGCATCACGACGGTGGGGCCAAGGATCAGGCTGAACTGCTCGAAGACGCCGAGATTGCAATGTTTTACGCCAAGCGTGCCGGCGGCGACACGGCGGATATCTTCCGGCCGATCATGCGGACGTCCGGCCTCGACCGGCTGACGCTTGAGTCCGATCTTCGGCGCGCTATCGAACGCGACGAGCTACAGGTTGAGTTCCAGCCGATCATGCGGCTTGACGAAGTTCGTGTCGCGGGCTTCGAGGCTCTGGTGCGCTGGCGCCACCCGCGTCACGGTCGGCTGCAACCGCGCGAATTCATCGCAATCGCCGAGGAAACCGGCCTTGTTGTTGATCTCGGACTGTTCGTGCTCGACCGCACGGCTCGCCAGCTTTCGGCCTGGCAGCGCCGGGATCAGCGCATCTTCGCGAGCGTCAACATTTCAAGCCGCGAACTGCTGCGTCACGATCTCATCAATGACATCAAATCGGTGCATTCGCGCTACGGCCTGGTGCCTGGATCGCTGAAGCTTGAGATCACCGAATCACTGGTTATGGAAAATCCGGAGCACGCCGCCCAGGTGCTTGGCCGGTTGCGCCAGCTCGGCACGGGCCTTGCGCTCGACGATTTCGGGACTGGATATTCGTCGCTGTCCTATTTGCAGAAGTTTCCCTTCGACACGATCAAGGTCGACCAATCCTTCGTGCGCGCGAATGGAAACGGCGCGCGGCCGGTGATCTTGCGATCGATCGTTGGTCTCGCTCACGACCTCGGCATGGAGGTTGTTGCGGAAGGGGCTGAAACAGCAGTTGACGCAGCGGAGCTTCAAGCGCTTGGCTGCGAATATGCGCAAGGCTATTACTTCGGCCAGCCGATGAGTGCCCAGGACGCCCAGAAGGTCCTGCAGACGGCCACCACGGTCCACTGATCGGCGAAACACCCGTTTCGTCCACGGAAATAGCGTCAGGCGTGGCCGGCCTCGGAGGCCAGATGACCTGCGCCGATGCCAAGCCGGTCAAGCGCGGCGTCATAGCGCTGCGACACATCTATCTCGAAGACAAGATCGCGATGCGGTGCGCCGTGCAGCCAGGAATTGGTCAGGAGCTCGTCTTCCAGTTGGCCCGGTCCCCAGCCGGCATACCCGAACGCCATGAAGGTCTGCTCGGGCCCGCGACCGGTGGCGATCGCCTTGAGGATATCCAATGTCGTCGTCATGCACAGACCTGCGCTCAGGGCGAGCGTCGAATTGCGCATGAAGTAGTCCGCTGAGTGCAGAACGAAGCCGCGGCCCGTTTCAACTGGACCGCCGGTGTGGATCGGCATCGCTTCGATCGCGCGTGGCAGTTCAATCTGCGGATCTTCCAGCAGGTCGAGCTGTCTCAGGATGTCAGGGAAGGTCACGCTGTCATTGGGCTGGTTGAGGATCAGCCCCATCGCGCCATCGCTCGAATGCGCACAGATCAGGATCACGGAGCGGCGAAAACGGCTGTCACCGATGCTCGGCATCGCAATCAGGAACTGGCCTTCGAGAAAGCCATCCTCGTTTCGATCATCCGCATCCGTATCGTCGGCGCCTGCCATGTCCGATCCGCTTAGTGTGTCGCGCCGTC
>JBCBSK010000166.1:0-7190 GCA_039819185.1 Pseudomonadota bacterium
GCTTACATCCTCGCGGTCTTCATCGCTTTGGGAGCCCTCGCGATTGCGTTTGCCAGACTGCCCAGACCCGGATGATCCAGAGATCGCCGATAGCGCTGTCTATGGCTCGCCG
This sequence comes from Pseudomonadota bacterium, assembly GCA_039819185.1. GTDB lineage: Bacteria > Pseudomonadota > Alphaproteobacteria > Rhizobiales > Tepidamorphaceae > JBCBSK01. The sequence continues at coordinate 113 of JBCBSK010000166.1, forward strand.
AGCAGGAAGAATGCACTGATCCCACCGATTGTTTCGGCCGAGAAAGGCATCGGAGTCAACGGATCACCGAAGAATAGAGCACACCGAGATGCATCATCCGCGGCGGTCCATCCGGAGCAGGCGATCAAGACCGCAGCGAAGGCGTTTGCGCTTCGGATTGAATGTCATGCCATCCTCAATGAGCCCAAACACCATCTTGTAGACAGCGTACTCCGTGGAAAGGGCTTCCCACGAAGCATGGGTGGGGCGCGAAAGCCTAAGGGATGAAGACATGGACGGTGGTACGGAACCAACACCCAACAGACCGGGGCGAGAGTTCAACACGGCAGAGGTCGGTGCCGTCGCGCATCTCTATCGCGGTGAGGTTTATCGCAGCACCGTCTGGCGTACGCGGCTGGACACGACGACGAACTGGTCTGTAGTCACGCTTGGCGTCGCGCTTTCCATCACCTTCTCTTCCGCCGATGCCTCGCCATTGCCGCTCATTTTGGTCAGCATCCTGATCACATTCTTCCTTTTACTTGAGGCGCGTCGCTACCGTTACTTCAATGTATGGCGTGCCCGCTCGCGATGGCTCGAAACCCACTTCATCGCGCCCATTCTCTATGATGGCGATCTGCATCTCGAAGAGAACTGGCAACGCATTCTGGCGGAGGACTACAATCGTCCGAAGTATCACATTTCGTTTGCCACCGCGCTCGGCAGACGGTTACGCACAAACTACATCTGGCTGCTCCTACTGCAAGCTGCAGCGTTCGCCGGAAAGATCGCCGTCCATCCATCACAGGTCGAAAGCTTTGAGGAACTGATCGCGCGGGCGGCCGTGGGACCTATCTCCGGCGAAGTGATGATGGGTATTGGCATCTTCTACAACCTGGGTTGGATCGGCTTCGCGCTCGCCAGCTACTATTTCGACAGAGTGCGTCGAAAACAGATCAGCACAAGCATAGCAATGGGTTGAGCCGCTGTGTCGGCGAGTTTGTCTCGATGTTGCCGAGTCGGTCCGGATCGAACGCGCTAGAACCAATCAGATTGGGCTCTTCAGCAGGGATAGCCTTAGTGCTGTCAGCGCCACTCTGAAACGCCTGCCAGTAGGCTTGTCATAGTCTCTGAATGACTCGCGCGAAGCGCTGCTGGACGGGTCGTGCCACTAGAAGCTTTGCATGAAGTTCTTCGTTCGATGGTCTTTGGGGTTCTCGAAAAGCTCTGCGGTCAGTCCTTCTTCGATGATCCGGCCGGCCTCCATAAACACGGTTTCATCGGCCACGCGGCGCGCCTGATTCACATTGTGCGAGACCAGAACGATGGTGAAATCGCTCTTGAGTTCGCAGACCAGTTCTTCGACCTTTTGCGTCGAGACGGGATCGAGCGCAGAAGTCGGCTCGTCGAGCAGTAGAACCTCGGGCTTCAGCGCGACCGTGCGCGCGATACACAGCCTTTGCTGTTGCCCGCCGGAGAGCGCTGTCCCTGGCTGCTTGAGTTTGTCTTTCACCTCGTCCCAGAGCGCAGCCTTGCGCAAGGCCCATTCCACCCGCTCCTCAAGTGCCGCCCGGTCCAGTTTCAGATGCCGGCGCGGACCGAAGGCCACATTGTCATAGATTGACATCGGAAACGGCGTGGGACGTTGAAACACCATACCCACTCGGCGGCGCAGATCATTGGCATCGACCCGGCGCGCGAGAATGTTGGTGCCGTCGATAAGCACCTCGCCCTTGACCTTCTGCTCGGGATAGAGCGCATACATCCGGTTGAAGATCCGCAGCAGCGTGGATTTTCCCGATCCCGATGGACCCATCATCGCCTTTACCTTACGGCGTGCGAACTGCGCATTGATGTCATGGAGCGCATGACTCTTGCCATAAAAGAAGTTGAGATCGCGGACTTGAATCGCGATGTCATCAGATGCAGCGGTCGGGTTGATGTCGGCGGGAGCCGGATCGACGGTGATGTTCATTGCTCTATCCCCTGCGCAGAATTCCGGAAATGACTACATGCGGCGTCCGACGATCAGACGGGCGATGATGCTCATTGCGAGTATAGTAACGGTGATCAAGAGCGATGCGGCCCAGGCCAGATCCTGCCAGTTCTGGTAGGGGCTGAGCGCAAAGTTGAACATCACCACAGGCAGGTTGCCCATGGGTTCCGTGAGATCGAAAGACAGGAAGTTGTTGGAAAACGCGGTGAAGAGCAGGGGCGCCGTCTCGCCCGCGATGCGGGCCGTGGCCAGAAGGATCGCGGTGATAATCCCTCCGAGCGCCGCCCGCCATACGATGAGGACGGTCACCTTCCAGCGGGGCACGCCCAACGCCACGGCCGCTTCGCGGATCTCGCGGGGCAAGAGCTGAAGCACGCCATCCGTTGTCCGCACGATCATCGGGATCGCGATCAACGCCAGCGCCACCGCACCCGACAAGGCCGAATATCCGCCGAGCGGACCGACGAGGAACGCGTAGACGAACAAGCCCAGCAAGATCGACGGGGCGGACAGCAGCACATCGTTGAAAAAGCGGATCGCGGACGAAAGCCGGCTCTCCGCGCCGAACTCGGTCATGTAAGTGGCGATAAGCACGCCGAAGGGGATGGCCATCGCCATGCCCAGGCCCGTGATGATCAGCGATCCGACGATCGCATTCAGAAGTCCGCCGGGCTCGTTTGGAGGCGGCACGCTTTCGGTGAAGACCGGGTACGTCCAGAACGCGGGCAATCCCCGTTCCACGAGTGCGTATATGATCGCAAACAAGAAGCCCAGGCCGATGATCACAGCAAGAAGGCAGAGGAGCGAGAAGATCAGATCGGAGATTCGGCGGATCATGCGTGTCCTCGGCGTGCTTCGTTGGCGTGCGGCGACATTACAGCGCCCCCTTAAAGGGTCGTCGCGCGGAGCATTAGCCGCGACAGGGCGAGAACGATGATCGTGATCACGAACAGAATGATCCCCAATTCCATGAGCGCAGCGGGATAGAGTGTGCCGGTCGCTTCGGTGAACTCGTTGGCGATGGTGGCGGAGATTGTGGTGCCCGGCATGAAAAGCGACGCGCTGATATTGTGGGCATTGCCGATTACGAAGGTGACGGCCATCGTTTCGCCGAGCGCCCGGCCGAGACCGAGGATCACTGCCCCGACCAGACCAATCCGCCCTGCAGGCACCAGAACGAGGCGGACAACCTCGAAGCGTGTGCAACCGATGCCGTAGGCTGCCTCGCGCATTACGGTCGGTACGGAAAGGATCACATCGCGCATCACTGCAGTGATAAGAGGGATCGTCATAATCGCCAGGATGATCCCGGCGGTGAACACGCCGATACCGATCGGCGGCGGGCCGAAGATGGTGCCCAGAAGCGGCACGCCGGCGAAGGCCTCGATGATCGGTGGTTGGACATGGCGGGCAAGAAACGGCGCGAAGACCAGCAGACCCCACATCCCGAAGATGATCGAGGGAATACCCGCCATGAGCTCGATCAGCCGGCCGAGTGCACTGCCGATCGACGGTGGCGCAATCTCGGTAATAAAGACCGCGATCCCGAATGAGATCGGGATCGCAAACAGCATCGCGACGCAGGAGGAGACGAGCGTCCCCACTATCGCGGGCCAGGCACCAAATTCGTTGGTGACAGGGTTCCAAGTGGTAGACGGGATGAAGGCAAAGCCGAACTGCTCGATCGACGGCCACGCCGCATGAACGAGGACTACGAGAATGGCGAAGAGCATGCCGATCAGCGCAAGTCCGAAGATGCGGGAGATCCCGGCGAATATTGGATCGCCGAGGCGAGGCCCTTTATGATTGAACGCAGTTTTGTGCGAGGGGCCGATCTCTTCGATAGGAGCGTCTGTCATCGCGGTCCTGACTTCGGCGAAGGTCTTGCGGGATGGTCTCGTCACCCGCTTGGAGAGCAACCCGGCAGTCTTACGCAACCGCCGGGTCTGAAGAGCGTTTTCAGCTTAATGAGCCGCGCTCACGATCAGTTTGAAGCGGACCAGACGGGTGTTCCATTATCCATGATCTGGGCCGTCCAAGTTGCTTCGACCTGGTCAAAAACCGTTTCTGGAATAGGCAGATAGTCGAGTTTTTGTGCGTCTGCTGTGCCGTTCTTGAACGACCAATCGAAGAAATCGAGCGCCGCTTTCGTCTCCGCGGCGTCCTGGGGCGTCGCATAAGTCAAGATGAAGGTCGTGGCCAGGATTGGCCAGCTTCCGTCACCGGGTTGATCGGTCAGGATCAGATAGAAGCCAGGAGCGTTGGCATAGCCCTGTGCCGCACCCTCCGCCGCAGCCTTGAAGCTGTCGGCATTCGCTTCCACCGTTTTCCCGGCCTGATTGACCATTTTGGTGTAGGCGAGATTGTTCTCCAGTGCGTAGGCGTATTCGACATAGCCAATCGAATTCGGGACGCTTTGAACATATTGGGCGACGCCTGCATTCCCCTTGCCACCGATCCCGGTGGGCCAGTTCACTTCGGTCGAGGAGCCGACCTGCTTGTCCCAGTCAGGCGACACCTTGTCGAGATAGTTGGTGAAGTTAAAGGTCGTGCCCGATCCGTCGGAGCGATGCACCACCGTGATGTAGCCTGCGCCCGTAAAATCGGGGTTCAGCGCTTTGATGGCAGGGTCGGACCAGTCCGTGATCTTCCCAAGGTAGATCTCGGCCATGGTCTTGCCGTCGAGCACGAGGTCATTCGCGGCGACACCGTCGATATTGACGACCGGTACGATGGCACCGGCAATCTGAGGCCACTGCACATAGCCTTCGGATTTTAGCTTGGCCTCCTTCAGCGGCATGTCGGATGCCGCGAAGGTCACGGTCTTTTCTTCCAGCGCGCGCAGGCCTCCGCCGGATCCGATAGCTTGGTAGTTGACCTTGGTTCCGGTTGCGGTGGCATACTGCTGCGCCCACTGGCTCAGGACCGGATAGATGAAAGTCGACCCGCCGCCCGTGATATCGGTCGCCTGCGCAGGTGCGAAGGACATTGCCGCAGCAATGGCCGTCATCGGAAGCATCTTCTGAATCTGCATGGATAAACGCCCCTTAATTGGAGTCCCGACGGCGCTCTGGTCGTAAATCGTCGTGCGCCATCGTCACCATGCGCGTCACTTGGTAACGATTTAACGACGTTGATCGCGTCGTCACGTCTCAGAACTGGACCCTTGCGCCTGCGATGAAGGCGCTGATGGCCTTGAAGTCGGCGAAGCGCTGGTCGTAGTCCATATGGCGGTAGCCGAGGTAGAATTCGGCATTCGCGTCGTCGAGCTTCTGGACGACCCCGACACCCCAGGCGCGGGACTCGTCATCCTCCTGCTGGTAGTCCCGGCCGGCGAAGAAATCGATCGAGAGCGCCGTGGCGCCGATATCGAACCATTTCTGCTCGTAGCCCGCCTTGAGATAATAATACTGCGCGTCGAAGCTCACGCCCTCGGTTTCGCGATTGCCGAGCGAGGCGGTGAAGCTGAAGCCCGAGGGCAGCAGCACCGAGGCCGAGCCGAAGACATCGTTGCGCGTCACATCCGGGCCGTTGTCGGGGCGGCGGTCGCGGCGGGAATAGCCGATCCCGGCCTTGAACTGGACGTCATTGGCGAAGGTCCGGTCATAGAGGAGCGAGGCGCCGGTGTAGAAATCCTCGCGGTCGGCATCCTCTTCGAGGATGTCCTTGCCGTAGGAGACCGAGACGGTGAAATCGTAGAATTTCGGCGTGTCATAGCGGATCCGGCCCCGGCGCGAGGCGTCGAAATCGGTCAGCACATCGGAGATCGTGATACCCGAGAGCGTGCCGTCGGCATTTCGGAACTCGAAGGATCCCACGAGATCGGAGGAGGCCTGGACATGGTTGACCAGCGCGGTGCCCGAGAGGTCGATCTCGGCGAGGCCATCGCCCGACATCGAGCCCTGACCGAGGAAGACGGTGCCGTAGTTCGGCGTCTGGAGCGACAGATCAACCCAGCGGATATCGCCGCGGTCCCAGTCCACGCCCGGCGGCGTGTCGGTCTGCGAGACATCGCCCGACTGCCGGATGCCCAGTGCCGATTCGACCCGGAACCCGGCGCGGTAGCCGGTGCCGAACTCCTGAAAGACCCGGAAGCCCAGCCGCGAGTTCGAACGCTCGTTATCCACGAACGTATCGGTGGTTTCCACGCCGTCATCCACGGACGTGTAGGCCGGGCTGAACTGGCCATAGAAGGTGGCCGATCCGCCGGTGTCGTTGCTGTAGCTGAAGGGCGATGCCGACGCGGCGGCGGCGGATGCCGCCAGAATTGCGGCGCTGCAGGAAAGATATCGAAACATGAGCGTGCTCCTGAATGAGAGGCGACTCGGGTTCTCGCGAAAGCGTGTAACGTCCGTGACACAGCTCAGAAGGGCGGCGCGCGCCGGGCGTCTGCCGTGGTTTTCGGGCAACGGATAAGCTTCCGTTACGGTACGCACCGCTTGGCCGGGACCCGTGCCGGACCGGGAGCGGAGGCGCCCGCGCTTTTGCCAATGCGGGGTGCGGTGCGCCGCGATCAGGCAGCGAGCGGGTTTCCGCCACGGGGAGGCCAGCCTGCGGTTGCCAGGGATGAACGCGGCGGCAGCCGCCGGGGCGGACCATGACCGGAATCGCGCATCCGCGAATGGGCAATGCCTTGCGCATCTGCTGGATGTGATTTCCCTTTTATGGGAGAAATTGCGAAGAGCGTCGGAATAATGTGGGATGTCGGACGTTCACCGGAAGTCACCTACGACACAGAACGGCACGACTTATCAGGAGTGAGGAGATCACGGATGACTCTTAGAAACACAGCGATTGCCGCGATTGCGCTCTTTGCGCTGGCCGCATGCGATACGACTCAGCAGCAGCAGGACACCGCTGTCGGCGGTGTCGTCGGCGCAACGCTCGGTGCGCTTTCGGCCAACGCGCTTGGCGCGGATGCCGGCTGGACCGCGGCTGCGGCGATTGCAGGCGGCACCGCCGGTGCGCTTTACGCGCAGAACCGCCGGACCAACCAGTGCGCCTATTACACCGGAAACGGTGATGAGGTGGTGGTCCGCCCCTGCTAAGGCCCGACGGGCGCGCATCCCGGCCCGGCGCCGGGGCGCGCTGCTATGATGTTCC
>JBCBSK010000167.1:0-7118 GCA_039819185.1 Pseudomonadota bacterium
CCACTTCACACTTTATGGCGCCGCTTTTTCGAGTGTTCTCGTTCCGCTGATCGAGAGCCTGTGGCTTCAGTTCAGCCCCTTCAAGTGCTTGCTGGTGATAATCGACCAGGACCTTGGTCCCGACGAGGCCATAGGCAACGCGCATGAAGGGGCTGAACTGAAGCCACAGGCTCTCGATCAGCGGAACGAGAACACTCGAAAAAGCGGCGCCATAAAGTGTGAAGTGGAAGCGGTGATTGCTGCTGATATAGTCTTCAACGTCACCTGCCGCGAGAGCGTGTTCAAGCTGGTCATCGGCCTCGCGCATAGCCTGAAAGACCTTGCGGTCGATGTTGGGAAAGGCACGTCGTGCGGCCGCCGGTTCAAGGGCTGTGCGCGCCGTGACAATCTCCTGAAACCGGCCAGCGGTCATCTCCGGCACCAGGATGCGCCGGTTTGGGCCAATCGTCAGCGCGCGCTCGGCAACCAGCCGTGATACCGCGTCGCGCACCGGCATCGGGCTGACGCCGAGTTCGCCGGCCAGCTTGCGCAGTGTGATGCCGCGTCCGGGCACGACCTGGCCAGACATCAGCCTGCCGCGCAGTTCGCGATAGACCTGTTCGTGAACCTTTTCCGGAGGGGTCTCGACGCCGTTCTGGCGCGCGTCATTACCGGGTTGTTGAACAGACTGGGCGTCACTCATCGCCACGGTTTTTGATCCTCGTGAAACAGGACAAGCTTTTCAGATGTCACAGTGTCCCGCAATGCGTTAAGCGCGAAAAGACGTTGACCAGGCTTGACCGCGCGACCGATGCGCACAATCGTCGTTCGATCGGTCATTCCACGGCCGATGTGCCCGATACCCTTCTCTTGTCTCAATGGACACCCGACATGTCAGACAGCGCACGCGCGCAAGCTTTCCTCGATGCCCATCCCGACCTCGAAAAGGTCGAGTTTCTCATGCCGGACCTGCATGGCGTGGTGCGCGGCAAATGGGGCCCGGCGAAAAGCCTGGTCAAGGCGTTCACCGAGGGCGTCGCGCTACCCTATTCGACCTTTGGCTTCGATATCTGGGGACGCGAATGCTTGCCGACAGGATTGCATATCGAAACGGGCGACAAGGACGGGATCTGCCTTGGCGTGCCTGGGACGATTGCGCTTGTCCCTTGGGCATCGCAGCGGACGGCACAGGTGCTCATGGGACTTCATACGCCGGACCGAGCGCCCTGGTTCGGCGATGGCCGCCATGTTCTGCAACGTGTTGTCGACCGGTTCTTGGCCCGTGGACTGACGCCAGTCGTCGCGTTCGAGCTCGAATTCTATCTTTTGCGGCCGGACTATGATCCGCTGTGCGACCCGGCGCCGGTTCCGATTGGCCAGGTCGCCGATGGGCTTGAGCGCCAACACATGTATTCGATCAATGAACTCGATAAGCATGAGGCCTTCTTCGCCGACGTCGACGCAGCGGGACGGCTCCAGGATGTGCCGCTCGACACGACGATCTCCGAGGCCGGACCGGGCCAGTTCGAGATCAATCTCAACCACCGTGCCGACTGTATCCGGGCCGCCGATGATGCGGTGCTGCTGAGCCGGATGATCTGCGGCACAGCCCGCAAGCACGGGCTGCGTGCGACCTTCATGGCAAAGCCGTTTCCTGATTGGCCCGGCAATGGCATGCACATGCATGTCAGTTTGATCGACCGCGAGGGCAACAACATTTTCGCCGGTGCAGAGGCCGGCGAAGCACGGCTCGGACATGCTGTTCAGGGCTGCCTAGAGACCATGCCGGAAGCTTTGGCGCTGTTCATCAACGGCTACAACGGCTATCGCCGTCTGGCACCGAACAGCTATGCGCCGACGCGTGCCACCTGGGGCACGGACAACCGATCCGTCGCAGTTCGTATCCCTAACTCCTCACCTCAGGCACGGCGTCTCGAACACCGCATGTCCGGCGCCGACGCCAATCCGCATCTCGCGCTAGCCGGTATCCTTGCCGGCATGCTGTACGGGCTCGATGCTGGTCGCAATCCGCCGCCACCTGTCGAGGGCAGCGCCTATGAAGGGCATGGTGCCGGCGAGACACTGTCGGACGACATGCGCGCTGCGATCGACCGCTTTTCTGCTTCGGATTTCATCGCGGAAGCGCTTGGCAAAGATTTTCGGCACATTTTCTCGGAACTGAAACACGCCGAGCGCGACGTCTTTGCCAGCCGCATCTCACGGCTCGAATACGAGACATATCTCTAGGCCTCTTCGGGTGAAAGCCTTAATCACCGGAAGCGGTCTTAGTGATTGTTTTGTCGCAATTCCAAACGCGATACCGGTTCCCACTTTCACTGGAATTGCTCTAGATCAGGCGTTACTCTCCCGCCTCGACGTGGCCAGCATTGCGGATCAGGCGCGGCGGTGTGATTTCGGGTCCGGCCGGGCCAAGCTCGCCGCGATCACTGTCCTGGTCGCGCAGTAGCCGGTTCAGATCGGGCAAGATCAGCGGATGGCCGAGCTCTCCGGTCAAGACGAAGGGTAAGCGAACCGGTTCGCTGTCGTCGGTGTCGGCGCTTGGGGCGCGAGACACGGCAAGTGCACCGCGGCCGGCCAGCGTCCAGTCTTCCAGCATGACCTGGGCGTCTGCTTCGAGCGTGATTTCGTCCCCCCGGATCGCGAAGGTTTCACTGCGCGCCCTGCCATTGGCAATCTCGAACCGCGCCAACAGCGACTCAAATTGGGTCGCGGTGCGCCGGTCCGGGCGCAGGCCGTCCATATTGCCGGCTTCCAGCGCGCGCGCCATGCGAACCAAGTCTAGGCCGCGCAATTGGCCACCCTCGACAACGATTTCGGCAGTGCCAGTCAGCGCCTTCAGAAACCTGGTCTCGGTGCTGGCGATGCCTGACAGGTTGAGACTGGCGCTGGCTGCGCCGTCAAGCGCCATAATCGTGCTCGCGTCTACAAGATCGCCGATGTCGACATTGCGTAAGGTCCCCATGAGTGTGACCTTATGGGCATCCACAAGTGGCGTCAGAGTCAGCGTTCCGCTGGCCCGCCCGCCGTGAAACCGGGCCTCGGCCAGCCCGATCGTCACCTGGCGGTCGATGACATTTGCGGTGGCTGCCACGCGCGCAAGCCGAGCGGTGGCGATCCTGAGTGTGCGTGCCGACAGGCGGATATCGGCCGACAGCGTCTCGGGCAACAGCTTTGCAATCCGTTGCCCGACGGCATCATAGGGGCTTGTCTCGGCGTCCAACTCGCCATTGCCGAGACCAAAGGCACGGGTCAAATCCAGTGTGTCGAAATCCAGCGTTCCGGCAACGTTCAGACCGTCAGGATGATCCATGACGGTAAGACTGCCGCTGCCCTGATTCCCGTCGAAGCCGATCGACATGTCGACAAAGGACAGGGCGCGCCCGACGACCGAGATGTCCGAGGTGACGGCAACGCCTTCAAGGCCGTCGAGATCCTCAACGGCATACCCCATCCAGGCGAGCCAGCGATCGAGCGCGGGCGCTCCGGCAACCAGGCGGCCGTCGAGCAAGAGCTGTTGGGAGAACGTCGCCGTGCCGTCAAACGAGATCGTTCCGACCGGCGAAGACAGGTCCGTCGTCATCGGGGTTGCATTGCCCGACAGAAACGCTTGCGGACTCGCCAGCGACAGAGCGCCGGTGACTCGCTCGCCCTTGCGCACCAGGCCACCGCTCACGGTGACTGGACGGTCAAGAGCCAGAAGATCGATGGTCAAGTCGATGTCAGTTAGATCGGTTGTGGTGCCGCCGACATTGTCAACCAGACTGAACCTGCCATCGACGATGGTCAGTCGCCCGAGCCGCACGGCGCTTGGCGCGGTCTCTTCGCCGCGCAGGGCCGCTTCAACGGCTCGCGCGATCGTACCGCGTGGACGGGCTTCCTCACGCGTGCCGGCCGCATCAAGGTTCAGCGTGACGTCGGGGCGGACGATTCGCGCGCGCCGCTGTGTCACTCGGCCGGTGATGAGATCGCGGATCCGGATGTCAAGCTCGGTCGACGGGATGCGGGCCACGACCTGGCCGGTGTCCGGCTGGCTTAGCTCAAGGTCGCGGATGAAGACACGCGGCCAGGGGAAGGTGACGAAGCGGGCCTCGCCACGCCGTGTTGCCGTCAGGCCGCTCAGCTTCTCCACCTCGTCGACCAGTTCGGCCGCTACCCGCTCTGCGGAGATGACGCGCGGTAGCAGCAGCACCGCGCCCGTGGCAAGCAGCGCGCCTATGACGAACAAAACCAGGAATCGCTTCATGACCCACCAGCGCAACGTCCGAGCCAGCACAATCGCATTGCCGCGGCGCGTTGACCGTTTATAGTGCCCGCCGTCACTATAAGTGCCCGATCAAGCTGGTCAAATCTCGTTTTTTGAAGGTGCGTAGCTCGTTTCGTACCGATAGAGGAAGCTCTCGCGCAGATGACAGACACCCCGCTTTGGATGCCGTCCGCCGATCGAATTGCGGACGCTGCGATCACCCGGTTCATGACGGCCTTCTCTGACCAATTGGGACGTGATCTCGATGGCTATGATGGGTTGCATGAAGCCTCCATCGCAGAGCGTGGAATCTTCTGGTCACTTGTGTGGGATTTCTGCGGCGTTGTTGGTGACCGTGGCGATCGGACACTCGCCACTGATGCGATGCCGGGCGCGGATTTCTTCCCTGATGCACGGCTGAACTACGCGGAAAATCTTCTGCGCCAAACCGGTGCCGAGGACGCGCTGGTCTTCTGGGGTGAGGACAAGGTGCGGCGCAGGCTGAGCTGGGATGAGTTGCGGTCTGAGGTCGCCGCGATGCGTGCGCTTCTTGCTGCCTCCGGCGTTGGAGAGGGGGACCGGGTTGCTGCCATGCTGCCCAATATGCCCGAAGCGATCATCACGCTCCTGGCAACGGCATCGTTAGGGGCGATCTTCTCCTCCTGTTCACCGGATTTCGGCGTCCAGGGCGTCCTTGACCGGTTCGGTCAGATCGAGCCCAAGGTGTTCGTCACCTCTGACGGCTACTGGTACAACGGCAAGCGCATCGACATCGCGGGGAAACTTGGCGAGATCCGGCCGAAACTCGCGACAGCCGGTCGCGTCTTTATCGCCGATTATCTTGGGAATGCCGAAGCTGTGGCGGCCAAGCTCGATGGTGGCGCGGCATTGTCGGCGGCACTCGCGCCGCATCGCGGCGCGGAGCTGGTTTTCACGCCGATGCCGTTTTCGGCGCCACTCTACATTCTCTATTCCAGCGGCACGACCGGCGTGCCGAAGTGTATCGTGTATTGCGCCGGCGGCGCGCTGCTTCAGCATATGAAGGAGCATCAGCTTCAGGCGGACATCCGGGCAGGCGACCGGTTGTTCTATTTCTCGACCTGCGGTTGGATGATGTGGAACTGGCTGGTTACCGGCCTCGCCTCGGGTGCGACCCTGTTGCTTTATGACGGCTCGCCCTTCGCACCTGGGCCGGAAATCCTGTTCGACTATGCCGATCAGGAGCGCATGACTCAGTTCGGCACCTCGGCGAAATACATCGACGCGGTCAAGAAATCGGGCCTCAGGCCGCGTGACACCCATGATCTGTCAACCGTCCGGCTGATGACCTCGACCGGCTCGCCGCTGGCACCGGAAAGCTTCGACTTTGTCTATGACGGGATCAAGCCGGACATCCACCTCGCCTCGATTTCCGGTGGTACTGACATTGTGTCGTGCTTCGTGCTGGGAAGTCCGATCGATCCCGTCTGGCGATCCGAGATTCAACGCCCCGGCCTCGGCATGGCCGTCGAAGTTTGGGACGAGAGTGGGGTGCCGCTCGGCGCGGGTGTGAAAGGCGAACTGGTCTGCACCAAGTCGTTCCCGACCATGCCGGTGATGTTCTGGAACGACCCCGATGGTGTGAAATACCGCGCAGCCTACTTCGACCGTTTCCCCGGTGTCTGGTGCCATGGAGATTTCGCCGAATGGACCGACCATGGCGGCATGATCATTCATGGCCGGTCGGATGCGACGCTCAATCCTGGCGGGGTCAGAATCGGTACGGCAGAGATCTACGCCCAGGTCGAGCAGATGCCGGAGATCATTGAGGCGCTCGCTATCGGGCAGGACTGGGACAATGACGTGCGTATCGTCCTGTTTGTCCGGCTTGCTGACGGCGTTGAGATGAACGAGAGTCTGCGCGGCCACATCAAGTCCAAGATCCGCGACGGCGCCTCCCCGCGCCATGTGCCGCAGCGCATTCTCGCTGTTGGCGATATCCCTCGCACAAAGTCCGGTAAGATCACCGAACTCGCGGTTCGTGATGTCGTGCATGGCCGGCCCGTGAAGAATGTCGAAGCGCTGGCCAATCCGGAAGCGCTCGACCTGTACGCGGACCTTGAGCCGCTGAAGTCGTGACGAAGGGACTGTGCTTGGCGGGCGTCCTAAGAACTGGGAGCCGCGCGTGACCGATCAGGTGCTTGATCGGCAATTGTCGGAGCCTGCCAGGCGCCGGTTGAAGGGCGGCTGGTGGCTGATCGTGCCGGCGCTGGCGATCGCACTTCTGCTATCGCTACCGGTCGTCACCGTCCTGCTCTCGGTCTTCCAGGAATCGGACGGCGCTTGGCAGTCGCTCGCCGAGACCGTGTTGTGGCAATACGTCGCCAACACGGTTGCGATGATCATCTTCGTCGGGATCGGCGTGTTCGTTATCGGCGTTGGCTGCGCTTGGCTCGTTACTATGTGCCGGTTTCCAGGGCGCCGCATCTTCGAATGGGGGTTGATCCTGCCACTCGCCTTCCCGGCCTATGTGCTAGCCTATGCCTATACCGATTTCCTGCAGCATCCGGGGCCCGTTCAGACACTTCTGCGGGACGTCATGGGCTGGGGGCCGCGCGACTATTGGTTCCCGAACATTCGCTCGCTTGAAGGGGCGATCGCGATGTTCATCCTGGTCCTATATCCTTACGTCTACCTTCTGACGCGGGCTGTCTTCCTGCACCATTCCGTGGCGGCCTTTGAGGTCAGCCGAACGCTTGGCCGCTCCGCCTGGCGGTCATTTGTTGAGATTGCACTGCCGCTGGCGCGACCGGCCATCGTCATTGGCGTGTCACTCGCACTGATGGAGACCCTCGCCGACTTCGGAACGGTCGCCCATGGAAAACCAGGCGCGATA
>JBCBSK010000168.1:0-7108 GCA_039819185.1 Pseudomonadota bacterium
CCGAACATATTGGCGAGCGGCACCATCGCATTGATGACGGTAGCAACCCCGCGCGGTTCCGTGCCGGTGATCTGGCCACGCCGCGAATTCAAGTCACCGATGACGTCGCCCATATAATCTTCCGGCGTCACCACCTCGACCTTCATCATCGGTTCGAGCAGCTTGGGGGCGGCCTTATGGGCCCCCTCACGGAAGGCAGCACGGGCTGCGATCTCAAATGCCAGGACACTCGAATCGACATCGTGATAGGCGCCGTCGATGAGACGGACCTTCATGTCGACCATCGGGAAGCCGGCGATCACGCCAGCACCCATGACGCTTTCAAGTCCCTTCTCGACACCGGGAATGTATTCCTTCGGAACCGAGCCGCCGACGATCTCGCTGACAAACTCATAGCCGGCGCCCGGTTCATTGGGCGAAAAGATGAGCTTGACGCGCGCAAACTGGCCCGAGCCACCCGACTGCTTCTTGTGGGTGTAGTCGATCTCGGCCTCGCGCGAGATGGTTTCACGGTAAGCAACCTGCGGAGCACCGATATTTGCTTCAACCTTGAACTCACGCTTCATGCGATCGACCAAGATATCGAGATGCAATTCGCCCATGCCTTTGATGATCGTCTGACCGGACTCATGATCGGTGCCGACACGGAACGACGGGTCCTCGGCCGCAAGACGATTGAGCGCGATGCCCATCTTCTCCTGGTCAGCTTTGGACTTCGGCTCGATCGCGATCTCGATGACCGGATCGGGGAACTCCATCCGTTCCAGAATCACCGGCTTCAGCGGATCGCATAGCGTATCGCCAGTCGTGGTATCCTTGAGGCCAGCCAGCGCGACAATGTCGCCTGCATAGGCTTCCTTGATTTCTTCGCGGCTGTTGGAATGCATCAAAAGCATACGGCCGACACGCTCACGCTTGTCCTTGACCGTGTTCTGAAGCGACATGCCGCTTTCGACCTTGCCCGAATAAATGCGGCAGAAGGTCAAAGACCCGACGAAGGGGTCGTTCATGATCTTGAAGGCGAGCATCGACAGAGGCTCGTCATCGGACGAAACGCGCTGGGTCTCCCCCTCGGTCTTCGGATCGATGCCCTTAATAGCAGGAACGTCGACCGGGCTTGGAAGATAGTCAACCACTGCATCAAGAAGTGGCTGCACACCCTTGTTCTTAAAGGCAGACCCGCACAGGATCGGGAAGAACTGAACGTCGCAGGTTCCCTTCCGGATCAACGCGCGAATGCGGTCATTGTCCGGCTCATTGCCTTCGAGATAGGCTTCCATGGCAGCGTCGTCAGCCTCGACGACCGCTTCAATCAGCGCCTCGCGATATTCGGCTGCGGTGTCTGCAAGATCGTCGGGAATGTCGACGACATCCCACTGCGCGCCGAGGGTTTCGTCGCGCCAAATCAGCGCCTTCATCTCGATCAGATCAACGATGCCCGCAAACTCGCTTTCGGCCCCGACAGGAAGCTGAACGACCACCGGCTTGCCGCCGAGACGCTCCTTGATCATCTCGACCGAGCGGTAGAAGTCCGCACCAAGCTTGTCCATCTTGTTGACGAACACCATGCGCGGCACGGAATACTTGTCAGCCTGACGCCAGACGGTCTCGGTCTGCGGCTCAACGCCTGCATTGGCATCCAGAAGCGCAATCGCGCCGTCAAGCACGCGAAGCGAGCGCTCGACTTCAATCGTGAAATCGACGTGCCCCGGCGTATCGATGATGTTCAGGCGGCGCTTCTTGCCATCACGGGCTTCCCAGAAAGTCGTCGTCGCGGCCGACGTGATGGTGATGCCGCGCTCCTGCTCCTGTTCCATCCAGTCCATCGTGGCAGCGCCATCATGAACTTCACCGATCTTGTGGCTCTTGCCCGTGTAGAACAGGATGCGCTCGGTCGTCGTCGTCTTCCCGGCATCGATGTGGGCCATGATGCCGAAATTGCGATAGTCCTCGATCGTGTATTCGCGTGCCATCTCAGATCTCCGAACCGGGTGCGAGGCCGATCACCAGCGATAGTGAGAAAATGCCCGGTTGGCGTCCGCCATCCGGTGAGTATCTTCGCGCTTTTTAACAGCGGAGCCACGATTGTTGGCCGCATCGAGCAGTTCGCCCGACAGACGCTCAACCATGGTGCGCTCATTGCGCTTGCGGGCCGCCGTGATCAGCCAGCGGATCGCCAAAGCCTGGCGGCGCTCCGGACGCACCTCGACGGGAACCTGATAGGTCGCGCCACCGACACGCCGCGAGCGCACTTCAACGCCCGGCATGACATTGTCCAGGGCCGCGTGGAACATCTCGAGCGCATCCGCCCGCGCCTTCTGCTCCATCTGATCGAGCGCGCCATAGACGATCGTCTCGGCGGCAGACTTTTTGCCATCGAGCATGATGGCGTTCATGAATTTCGAAATGACCAGATCACCGTATTTGGGATCGGGATTGACTTCGCGCTTTTCCGCGCGGTGACGTCGCGACATCTCCGGGACCCCTTATTTCGGCCGCTTGGCGCCGTAATGCGACCGGCGCTGCTTACGGTCCTTGACGCCATGGGTGTCGAGCACGCCGCGCAGGATGTGGTAGCGAACGCCGGGCAGGTCCTTGACGCGACCGCCGCGCAGCATCACCACCGAGTGCTCCTGCAGATTGTGCCCCTCGCCGGGGATGTAGCCGATAACTTCATACTGATTGGTCAGGCGCACCTTCGCGACCTTCCGAAGCGCCGAATTCGGCTTCTTCGGTGTCGTCGTATAAACACGCGTGCACACGCCGCGCTTTTGCGGGTTGCCTTCAAGCGCCGGAACCTTGTTCCGGACACGCTTGTCTTTCCGCGGCTTGCGGATCAGCTGGTTAATCGTCGGCATCGATCCCGTTCACCCGGGGTTGCGCGGCCCTCGAGCCGCAGAATTCGTTGAAACCTGTCTCACACGCCCCCAATCGGCATGACGCGCAAAACCGTGGCCAAACCCCGAGATCGGGCCATGACCAATTAGCGCCGGTTCGCACCCAGCGCCCAAAACAGAGGAACCCGTCCCACGAAGGGCCGGGTTCATCACCACGGCTATTCAAACGAGAATAGCGCCAGCGTTTAGGGCTGTTCGATAACGTCCCTACCGCCTGTCGCGAAGTTGGCGGACATTACGGCCCACGGCCGATTGCGTCAAGCCGATGACACGCAAGAAACGCTCAAAAATACCCGGAAACGCAACATTTTCGTGCCGGGCGGCATCTACACCGCGTGAACGCAGCGGTGAGGTGCCGGATCCGGACCAGCTCAAGCCAGTCCGGATCCGGTTTCCATTACTCCGCAGGTTCGGCGACCGGGTCGCCGGCGGCCTCCGCAGCGGCGGCCGCTTCTTCGGCTGCGATCTGCGCCTGACGCTGGCGTTCGGCGAGAATCATCTCGTCTCGGCCACGCGCCACCTGACGGATCGTGTTCATCATCGCACCCGTTCCCGCCGGAATCAGGCGACCGACGATAACGTTCTCCTTGAGACCGTCGAGCGTATCGACCTTGCCCTGAACCGCGGCCTCGGTGAGGACGCGCGTCGTCTCTTGGAACGAGGCGGCCGAAATGAACGACCGGGTCTGCAGACTCGCCTTGGTAATACCGAGTAGGACCGGGCTGCCGACTGCGGGCTTTTTGCCCTCGGCCACCAGCGCTTCGTTGATCTCGTCGAAGTCGATCCGATCGATCTGCTCGTCCTTGAGGAAGGACGACTCGCCAGGATCGGTCACTTCGACCTTCTGCAGCATCTGCCGGACGATGACCTCGATGTGCTTGTCGTTGATGCCGACGCCCTGAAGCCGGTAGACGTCCTGGATCTCGTTGACGAGGAAGGAAGCAAGCTCCTCGACGCCCTTAATCGCCAAGATGTCATGCGGTGCCGGATTGCCGTCGAGCAGGTAATCGCCCTTCTCGATGAAGTCACCTTCCTGCACCTGGAGATGCCGGCCCTTCGGGATCAGATACTCGAACGGATCGGCGCCCTCTTCTTCCGGCACGATCATAATGCGGCGCTTGTTCTTGTAGTCGCGGCCGAACTGAACCGTGCCCGAGGCTTCGGCGATGATCGCGTGATCCTTCGGACGACGGGCTTCAAACAGTTCCGCGACGCGCGGCAGACCACCGGTAATATCGCGCGTCTTGGCACTTTCGAGCGGGATACGCGCAAGCACGTCGCCGGCCTGCACACCTGCGCCGGGTTCGACCGGCAGAACCGCATCGACCGACAGGAGGTAGCGGGCATCGCCACCCCGCGGCAGCTTTAGGATCTCGCCGTCATCAGACTGAATCGTAAGCGCCGGCCGCAGGTCCGACCCGCGGGTGTTGGCCCGCCAGTCGGTGACAATACGCTTGGTGATGCCGGTCGATTCATCGGCCGTTTCCGCAAGCGACACGCCGTCAACCAGGTCTTCATAGCCGACCTTGCCAGCAACCTCCGTCAGGATCGGGCGGGTATAGGGATCCCACTCGGCGATCCGATCGCCGCGCTCGATCTTCTGGCCGTCCTCGACGCGCATCCGAGAACCGTATTGGATACGGTGGATGGCGCGTTCCTTGCCCTCGGCATCAATCACCACGACCTGCATGTTGCGGGCCATGGCCATCAGCGCGCCGGACGAGTCCATCACGACATTGCCGTTGCGATACTGAACGGTGCCTTCAAAGTTGGATTCGATGAAGGACTGTTCGGCAATCTGCGCCGTGCCGCCGATGTGGAAGGTCCGCATGGTGAGCTGCGTGCCTGGCTCGCCAATCGACTGGGCGGCGATGACGCCAACAGCTTCACCGATATTGACCGGCGTGCCGCGTGCCAGATCGCGGCCATAGCACTTGCCGCAAACCCCGTTCTTAACTTCGCAGGTCAGGACCGAGCGGATCTTGATCTCGGACAGATGCGCCGACTCGATCGCCTCGAGATGGCGCTCCTCAATCATGTCGCCGGTCTTGATGATGACCTCTTCGGTCACAGGATTGACAACGTCCTCGGCAGCCGTGCGGCCCAGCGCGCGGTTGGCCAGCGAGACGATGACTTCACCGGAATCAACAACCGCCTGGATCGAAATGCCGTTCTCGGTACCGCAATCCACCTCGGTAATGATCGAATCCTGCGCGACATCGACAAGACGCCGTGTCAGGTAACCAGAGTTCGCCGTCTTCAACGCCGTGTCCGCGAGACCCTTTCGGGCGCCGTGGGTCGAGTTGAAGTATTCAAGAACGGTCAGACCTTCCTTGAAGTTCGAGATAATCGGCGTCTCGATGATCTCGCCCGACGGCTTGGCCATCAGGCCGCGCATGCCAGCGAGCTGCTTCATCTGCTGCGGCGAGCCGCGCGCACCCGAATGCGCCATCATGTAGATCGAGTTGGTCGGCTTCTCGCGGCCGGTTTCTTCGTCCATCTGGACCGAAGAAATCCGCGCCATCATCTCATCGGCGACACGGTCGGTGCACTTGGCCCAGGCGTCGACGACCTTGTTGTACTTCTCGCCCTGGGTGATGAAGCCCTCATTGTATTGGCTCTCATACTCCTTGACGAGCGTCTGGGTCTCATCGACGAGGCCCGACTTGGTGTCGGGAATGACCATGTCGTCCTTGCCGAAGGAAATGCCCGCGAGATAGGCGTTGCGGAAGCCGAGCGCCATGATCCGGTCACAGAAGATAACCGTCTCCTTCTGGCCGCAGTGGCGATAGACCGCGTCGATCATGCCGGCGATGTTCTTCTTGGTCATCAGTTTCTGGACCAAGTCGAAGGGCACGTTCGGGTTCTTCGGCAGATGCTGGGCAATCAGCATCCGGCCCGGCGTCGTGTCGATGATCCGGGTGATCGGTTCGCCATTCTCATCGACGGTGCGATAGCGCGCCTTGACACGGGCGTGCAGCGTGACCGCCTTGGCATTCAGCGCATGCTCGATCTCATTGATCGAGCCAAACAGCATCCCCTCGCCCGGCTCGTTCTGCTGCTCGATCGAGAGATAGTAGAGGCCGAGAACGATGTCCTGCGACGGCACGATGATCGGGCCACCATTCGCCGGGTGCAGGATATTGTTGGTCGACATCATCAGGACGCGTGCTTCGAGCTGGGCTTCGAGGCTCAGCGGCACATGCACCGCCATCTGGTCGCCGTCGAAGTCGGCGTTAAAGGCGGCACACACCAGTGGATGCAACTGGATCGCCTTGCCTTCAATCAGGACCGGCTCAAACGCCTGAATGCCGAGACGGTGCAGCGTCGGCGCACGGTTGAGAAGCACCGGATGCTCGCGGATGACCTCGTCCAGGATATCCCAAACCTCGGGCTTTTCCTTCTCAACGAGCTTCTTGGCCTGTTTGACCGTGGTCGAGAGCCCTTTTGCATCAAGTCGCGAATAGATGAACGGCTTGAAGAGTTCGAGCGCCATCTTCTTCGGCAGCCCGCACTGGTGCAGCTTGAGTTCCGGGCCGACGACGATGACCGACCGGCCGGAATAGTCGACGCGCTTGCCGAGCAGGTTCTGGCGGAAGCGGCCCTGCTTGCCTTTCAGCATGTCAGCGAGCGATTTCAGCGGGCGCTTGTTCGCGCCCGTGATGACCCGGCCGCGACGGCCATTGTCGAACAGCGCATCGACCGATTCCTGCAACATCCGCTTTTCGTTGCGGATGATGATGTCCGGTGCACGCAGTTCAATCAGCCGCTTGAGACGGTTGTTGCGGTTGATGACCCGACGATAGAGATCGTTCAGGTCCGACGTCGCGAAGCGGCCACCGTCGAGCGGCACCAGCGGACGCAGATCCGGCGGGATGACTGGAACGACTGTCATGATCATCCATTCCGGCTTGTTGCCGGACTGGAGAAATGCCTCAACGATCTTGAGCCGCTTGCCGAGCTTCTTCGGCTTCAATTCGGTCGTCGCTTCCGCGATCTCGACCTTGAGCTGTTCGGCAAGACGCGGCAGGTCGAGCGCGCGCAGCAGTTCGCGCACGGCCTCGGCACCGATCATGGCGGTGAACGAATCCTCGCCATAGGCGTCCTGGGCGTCGATATACTCTTCTTCCGTCAGGAGCTGGTTCGGCTTGAGCGGCGTCAGGCCCGGCTCGACGACAATGTAGTTCTCTATTTCGAGAACTACATTGTCG
>JBCBSK010000169.1:0-7100 GCA_039819185.1 Pseudomonadota bacterium
CTACTGGTGGGAGCGCTGCCGGCCGAGGCGATGCAGGAATGGGGCTGGCGCATCCCGTTCTACGCCGGCGCGCTGGTTTGCTTCGCGGCCTTGGCGATCCGGCTTTGGGTGCGGGAAACGCCACCCTTCCAGCGTCTGCGCGAGCGGGGCGAGATTGCCAAACGGCCGCTGATCGAGGCGGTGCGCCAGCAGCCGCGCGGTATCGCGCTGACCTTCGCCATGTCGGGCTTTAACGCGCTGACCTACTATCTGGTCATCGCCTTCGTCGCGACCTTCCTGCAAAGCGATGTCGGTATGGACCATGCCACGGCGTTGACCATCACCACGGCGGCGGCCCTGTTCAACGTCGTCTTCATCCCGATCCCGGGCTGGGTCTCCGACCGGATCGGGCGCCGCCCGGTTCTGATTTTCGCCTGCCTGTTCTGCGCCATTCTCGGCTATCCGCTGTTCACCATGCTGGCCAGCGGGGCGTTCATTCCCACGCTGATCGCCGCGCTGATCTTCGTTATCCCGGCCGGCTGCTTTATGGGCCCTTCCAACGCCGCAACCGCCGAACACTTGCCGACCCGGCTGCGCTACAGCGCCTTCGCGCTCGGCTACAATATCGGCACGGGCCTTTTCGGCGGCTTCACGCCGCTGATTACCATCTGGCTGATCCATGCCACTGGCAGCAACGTGGCCCCCAGCTTTTATCTGATCGCGGCGGCACTTGTGATGCTGGTGGTCACCTGGCGCCTGCGCGAGACCTATCGGGTCGAGATTTCCTGAGGGCGAGGTTTGCTTCACAAACGTCGGCAACGGACAAGGTGGGGGCGGTGGCGATTAGCTGTCCAGCGCCCCCAAGTGCGGTTTTGCGTTCGGGCCTAGAGAACGAAGAACTCGCTGCCCTCATCAAGCGTGATGTTCAGAGTGATGTCGCCGCCCCGTCCATCGTTGAAGAACTGGATCGGGTTGATGTACAGAAAGTTCACCGTGCTTTGGGCTTCGTCCGTCAGCAAGATCGCGGCATTGTTGCCGATGATATTGCCGTTGATTTCGGTGGCGTCGCCCGCCGTATCGTCGATGATATCCAAGACCGTGTCCGAGACATCGTCGCCGACGCCGTTGTCAAAGTCGAAGATGTCTGGAACGCCAAGCGCGTCAAGCAGGCTGGGCGGGCTGGCCAAGCCAAAGGGCGTGGGGAAGCCGAACGTGTCGGACGAGCATGAGTCATTCTGCTGTCCAAGCTGATCGAGAATCTCCACTGCCAGGTCCACGGCATCCTCGGTTGTGAGATCGTCGGGATGCCAGTCAATGGATGGCAGGAAGTCGCCTGCCACGTCGGTAGTTGGTTCCGGGTCTTCGCCCAGGTCGCTTTCGAGCGAGAGTGGCACTTCGGCCGCTGCGTCCGGAGAGGCATCGTCCGAAGAGGCATCGTCTGAAGTGTTGATGTTGATGACGATGTCACTCGCCCGGCCATTGTTGAAAAACTCGATCGGGTTGATGTACAGAAAATTGACTACGCTTTCCGCTTCGTCGGTCAATATGATTGCCCCGTTGTTCCCGATAAGATTGTCGTTGAATTGGCTGCCTTCGTCGGCATCGCTCGCTGTGTCGTCTTGCGTGTCATCAACGACGTCGCCGTCATCGACGTCCGAGACCGCCAAACCCGTCTCGGTCATGCCCGACCCGTCGCTGCTTCCAGGCCCGAAATTCAGAGTGATATCGCTCGCGCGCCCGCCGTTGAAGAATTCGATCGGGTTCACGTATAGGAAATTGACTGTGCTTTCCGCCTCATCTGTGAGCAGGATCGCGGCATTGTTGCTGATTACGTTGTCGTTGATTTGGCGCGAGCCCTGGTCGTCTTGAGGCGATTCCTCGAC
Source organism: Pseudomonadota bacterium (assembly GCA_039819185.1). Classification (GTDB taxonomy): domain Bacteria; phylum Pseudomonadota; class Alphaproteobacteria; order Rhizobiales; family Tepidamorphaceae; genus JBCBSK01. Next base: position 1,863 of record JBCBSK010000169.1, read on the forward strand.
ATCATCGACTTGGTCGGGGGACCTGCCGCTCAACAGATCCAGGAATGCTTGGCTCAACCTCGGAAAGAGATGCTGAAAAAGTGGGTTACGTCACCGCGATTTTCGAATAAGGACATGGCTGGGTTCCTCGATTTAGTTGCAGTATGAGCAAACTATCGGTCGATAACCGAGGCCAACAGCTCAACTCATGCGATGGTGGCACAGTGACCAGCGATGGGTCCGGCGGCAAGAAGCATTCTGTGGTGCCGCCAGGTCACAGAACGCCGGCACGCGACAATCGCGCCGGCTGACCGCCGTTAGAGCATGGTGCCGGCGAGCCGCACTCATTGCGATTGCGGCTTGACCGTTCTCACATGCCTTGGGGATGGCGGCGGATGGTGAGGGCGGTGGGCTTCGGAATCGCGGCTTGGCCGTTGGCGGTGATCGTCTCGGGGCTGCCCGGCCGCCTAGCTACGTGACGCGAAGTCGGCGTCGCTTGGATCGCCCAGCGTGGCGCTGTTGAGATAGCCCCTCTTAATCTTGCCGCCCTCAAAGACGAAGAGTGCGATGGCGCGCGTTTCGAACGGGTGACCCGACGCCAGCGACAGGCCGCGTGTCGTGTGCATGCTGAACAGCCTGTCGTCTGTCTCCATCATCTCGATGAATTCCTGAGTTTCGACGGAGGCGTCCTTGCGCATGCGGTCGATCCGGCGTTGGAACTGGGCGTGCGATAGGTGGTGCCCGTCAATTTCGGCGAAGAAATCGGGCGCAAAATAGGTGTCCATGACCTCTTGTGCGCTTTTTGCGGGCACCAAGACCCAATCGGCCATGAAGGCTTGAAAGATGGTTTGCAGCGGCCCGTCGAAGCCGTTGGTGATCTGTTGGCCCGGCATGATCGCTTGGCTCTGACTGTTGAACAAAACGGCCGACAAGGGGCGCGGCGGCACTCACCTCTCAAGATGGGAAGCGTTTGGGCCGATTGTGAGCCCGCCGGCATCGGCTGCGCTATCAAGAGGCGATGTTGTCACCTCTGCGAAAGACCGGCCATGTACGTTGCAAGCCACTCTTGCCTTTGATTTACGTGAGTTAACTTACACTCGTTGAGGAGACATACGGGCGGTACCCCGACCTTGAGTGGCTTGGCGCGCGGCTCTATACGTTGAAAAAGGACAGTGATGGCCTTGAGGCTGGATACTTCCGCGATAAACGGGTTCTGATTGGGCGCAGATGACACTTGCCGTGATACGACCCCGCCACGACCTGCAATGGCCGGAGGAGTATGAGCCTCTTCTCGCGCTCGTTCTTGAGAGCTGGAAGGTCGAGGGCGAGATCTATCTCAAGCAGCAACTGGGTGGCGGCAAGTCCGGTGCCCAAGTGTTCATGGTAGACATTACCTGCGATGGCTTCAGCGGCCAGGCGATCTTGAAGCTGGATGTCGCCGCCGACCCCGAAGCACGGGGAAAGACCGAGGCGGCGCTGCATCGCGAGGCGTTGGAGGCGGCGCCCGAATATGGCAGCAGACACTTGCCGACGATCCTTCAGACAGAGCATCTGGACGGCAAGATCGCGATCTTGTCGACCATCGTCGGCCGGGGCCTGGAATACTCCGTGCCGTGGGCCGAGTGCGGTTATGATGGCGAGTTGGAGAGCCTGCAGCGGCTGTCGCGGGATTTGCTTGAAGACTGGAATGCGGACTACCGGCTGGCCGCCGGCATGCAGATGCCCCAGGATCTCCTGGCGGGCTGGCTTGGTCGCCGGTTGGATCCGGAGCGCGGGCGCATCTTTTCCTTCCTTGAGGAGAGTTGCCGGTTCCCGTCCGCAGAGCCAAGCCTCAGCTTCGAAGGGCTTTGGTATCCCAATCCGCTGGCCTTTGCACGCGAGGTTATCGAAGTGCCGGCAAGATTGCGTCTGCGCTCCGTTCAGGGGCGTCAGCACGGCGATCTGCACGGCTACAACGTCTTGGTCAAGGAACAGGACCAGTCGGATCTCGATTACTATTTGATCGATCTGGCTTACTACAAGGACGAGCAGTTTCTATTCTACGACCACGCGTATTTCGAGGTCGCGTTCCTGATCGCCCATCGGGAAAGCGCCAGTCTTCGGCAGTGGGACGCGATACTCGACCATTTGAGCGTCTACCATCACAAGTCGCACTCGCCTGGGCTTTGGCACGATGACGTCGGCACGATGGAATTCGTGCGCGTGCTGAGGCGAGAGCCTTTGGCCTGGATCGAACGCCACGAGAGCCATCGGCTCAGCTTCATGGAGAGCCAATGTCTGTTGGCGCGCGTCGCGGCGGGCCTCAACTTCGCCAGCAAGCAGATCTCGACGGAGGCGCGCCAGCGGGCGTTCATCTACGCGGCCGCCAGCTTAAAGGACTATCTGAAGCTCAATCATCTCGATTGGCCCAAGCACGGTCCGGCGTTCGGCGTCGAGGCGACCGATCGGCCAACGGTTCGAACGGAAAGCACGGGGCAAGCTTCTGGCACGCCCCATGTGCCGGCACCGGAGAAGGATCGGCTGATCGATCATCTGGTCGCCCAGTTGCCGACGCCACAAAAGCCCGTTGTGGCGGTAATGCCGTTTGAGCCGCTGGACGAGAACACCGCGCATGACCGTGTCGCCGCCGGCATCACCCAGGAAATCGTCACCGACCTTTCCCAAATTGACTGGCTGGCCGTGATCTCGCCGAGATCGACGCTATCGGCGACGGGCAAGGGCCTCGGTCCCGACGATGTCGCGCGGCAGTTCGGTGCGCATTACCTGGTGGAGGGCAGCGTTCGCCGACGCAACGACACGGTCCGCGTGACGGCGCATTTGGTCGATGTCTCGTCCGGCCACCAGCTCTGGGCCGACCGGTTCGAACGCAAGGCCGATGATGTTCTGGCGATCCAGGAGGACATTGCCGAGGCGGTGGTCGGCAATATCGATTGGGAGCTGAAGTTCGATGTGCGCGAACGGGCGCGGCTGAAGCGCGGTGAGGTCAGCGTTTGGGACCGGGTGCAAAAGGCGATGTGGCACCTGATGAAGTTCAGCGAAGATGACAACGCCGAGGCAATCGAGATCCTCGACAACACATTGCATCTGACGCCTGGCTATTCGTATGCGCATGCGGGCATGGCGCTTGTGGAGTTGAGAAAGCGGATCTTTTCTGACGTTGACTATGACCAAGCGGCCAAGAATGCGCTCTATCATGCCCGGCGTGCCGTCGAGTTGGACGATCAGAACAGCTTTGCCCGGTCGATGTTGGCGCGCTGCTATCTGCTGTTTGGCCGCAAGGACCAGGCCAATCTCGAAGCCAAGATCTCTGCGCGCCTCAATCCCAGCTCATCCAACGCGCATCTCGTGCTGGCGCAGACGCTGCTGGCAAGTGGCCACGCGCAAGAGGCGCTGACGGAAATCGATCGCGCGATCAAGCTCAGCCCGTCGACGCCCTATCTGAAGGTAAAGTTGGTAACAAAGGCCTTCATCCTATATGCGCTTGACGATTTCGAGTCCGCAGAGGCTTGCGCGCGCAGGGTGCTTCAAGGCAGGGCCATCGGCCCCTATGCAGACTATGTGCTTGCCGCTGTTCTGGCTCGCCAGAACCGAATGGACGAGGCACACGAGGCCATCGAAACCGGTATCGGCATACGGCCGGACATGACGATTTCCAAATTCTCAAAGGTCTTCGGTTATCTTGATCGGCCGTATATGGACCGGTTCTTGGACGATCTCAGGAAGGCTGGGCTGCCCGAGTAGGTCGGCCGGCCAAGTAACGCGTTCTCCACGTTCGACGATCCCGGTCGGCTTGTCAGGGATCGCATTATGAAATCTAGGCCGCCGCTTTGAATCGAGTCTGTAACTGGCTGCAATTCTCGGCCCGCCGATGTCCGATGCGGGTGGCGCGATTGCCGACCCGATGATGGTTGGTTTTGATGCAGCCATTACCAAACGTCGCATGCTAAACATGTCCATGCCTGAAGAGGGCATTGAGCACGACGTCTAGGCATGGTGCTGGTGGCTGTTTTTCACCGATATCTAGTTTCTCGCGCACCAGATCCTCTGAAAGAGATGCGCCAGCCCAGTGTTGCCCAGCCCCTGCGACTGTTGGTTAGTGCCTGCCTCGCTGGATACCAATGTGGGGTCGACGGCACGGACTACGGATTGGGCGGCACGCTGTCCGCATTGATATCGTTGCCGACGGTGTCTGCCACGTCGTTTTGCCCTGAAGAGGTTGCGCTCGGTACGCCCCGAACGATGCCCGATATCCATGGCGGGGATGGATTTGATGTTCTTGACGGCAAGGCTCGGATCCTGGACCAGCATGGCGACGATCTGACCAGCTCCATGCTTCAGGGGGCGCATGCGATGCTGGACTTTGCTCATGCAAACCAGGCCGAATTGGCAGTTCTGACCGACATGAGCGCCGCGTGTGGCAGCCAGGTCATCTCCGACGGATGCCGCCTGGCGGATGACAGAAGCTACCGCGTTGGTGTCGGTGTTGCCGCGGCCCTTCTATTGAGGGCTGGGATTCCGGTCATCGCACAACGAGACAATCGTACGCTTGGTCTGTTGCGTCGAATGCTCGACCCGTCCCATGTCCCTGCCGAGGATTTGCGGGATCATCACGAGACCGACTGGTACGGAGGCTATTTCGGCAAAGGTTGATCGTTCATCGGCGACGATGCCGCCGCAGTCGTTGCCGCGAGCTTTCCATTACAGCCCTTCGAAAACTGTGGGCGCCATTTGCCAAGCTTCAGCCGGGAAAGTGTGCACTTTGGCAAGGGCTAGTCCGCCTGTAGCTCGCGCAAGCGACGCTTGAGATCGTCTCTCTTGCCTCTCAGCTCATCGATCTTCTGGAGATTGTGCTGCCGCTCGAGATCGTCATCAACCCGCTGGTGTCGCCGATCGATTTCGTTTTGGAGAAACGAGATTTCAGCCTCCAGGTTCTGGATTTCGGCGTTCTTGTCCATGGCTTGGCTCCGGGGCTCTTGGCATTCCGCGTCCGTTCTAAGGCAAACCTGCGACAGTCTTATGACAGCGGACGGCGTGCCGGTTGATACCGCCAAGGCGTATTCGCGTTGCCATTGCACGTCAGCGCTCTAACGGCGCGGCTTTGCCATCAACCATTCCAGGTTTGCCCGCACCATCGGCCATTCCGGGGCGGTGATGGAATAGACCGCCGTGTCGCGGATCGTGCCGTTTGCCAGCACCATATGGCTGCGCAAGATCCCGTCCAGCTTGGCGCCCAGCCGTTCGATGGCGCGTCGGCTTTGC
>JBCBSK010000170.1:0-6957 GCA_039819185.1 Pseudomonadota bacterium
CCGAAAAGAACGTCATCATCGCCCGCCCGCCATCCTTGGGCAGCTTGCGGCCAACAAGATCGAGCGCCTGAATGCCATTGGCGCCCTCGTAGATCATCGCGATGCGGGCATCGCGGACGAATTGCTCCATGCCCCATTCGCGGATGTAGCCGTGCCCGCCAAACACCTGCTGCGCCTGGACCGCGTTCTCGAATCCGCGATCGGTCAGGATACCCTTGACGACCGGGGTCATCAGTCCAAGCAAATCATCTGCGCGCTGGCGCTCCTGAGCGTCCTCGCTGCGATTGGCTTTGTCTGCCTGAAGGGCCGTCCAAACGACCAGTGCCCGGCAGGCTTCGTTGATCGATGCAATCGTCATCAGGGTGCGGCGGATGTCGGGATGGACAATGATCGGATCTGCCGGCGCATCGGGCTCTTTCGGTCCCGTCAGCGCACGTCCCTGACGCCTGTCGCGGGCATAGTCAGCAGCGTTCTGATAGGCGACCTCGGACTGCGACAGGCCGTGGATTCCAACCCCGAGTCTGGCCTCGTTCATCATCGTGAACATGGCGCGCAGGCCCTTGTTCTCCGCGCCGACGAGCCAGCCCGTCGCATCGTCATAATTCATGACGCAGGTCGGATTGCCGTGAATGCCCATCTTCTCTTCAAGCGCGCCACAGGACACCGCGTTGCGCGCACCAAGACCACCGCCCTCGTCGAGCAGAACCTTCGGCACCACGAACAGCGAAATCCCCTTGGTGCCTTCGGGGGCCCCCTCAATGCGGGCCAGGACGAGGTGGATGATGTTTTCGGTCAGATCGTGCTCACCGGTCGAGATGAAGATCTTCTGGCCGGAAATCTTGTAGCTGCCATCGCCTGCCGGAACGGCCTTGGTCTTGAGCAGGCCGAGATCGGTGCCGCAATGCGGCTCGGTCAGGTTCATCGTGCCCGACCAGCGACCAGAGACCAAGTTGGGCAGATAGGTTGCCTTCTGCGCGTCGCTGCCATGCAGGGTCAGCGCTGAGATGGCCCCTTGCGCAAGGCTTGGATACATCGCGAAGGCCATGTTCGCCGACGTGATGAATTCAAGCACCATCGCATTCAATGTGAAGGGCAGACCCTGGCCGCCATACTCAGGATCGGCGCTCAACCCGATCCAGCCCCCCTCGGCGAAGGCGTCATACACCGCCTTGAAGCCGTCGGGCGCTGTTACCGAGCCGTCGTCGTGACGCACGCAGCCTTGGCTGTCGCCGGTCTGATTGGTCGGCTGGACGACATCCGCGGCGAATTTTCCGGCTTCGTCCAAAACGGCGCGGATCACGTCAGGCGTTGCATCCGCAAAGCCCGGCAGATTGTTGTAGCGGGAGAGATCGAAGACATCCTGGACGAGAAACAGCGCATCCTCGACCGGCGCGCGATAGGTAGGCATGGGCGTGCTCCCGAGCGTTTTCTTGTGACCGCCAACCAGGCGATTGTGCTTCACGCGAAATATGGGCCAACCCGCGCAGCTTCGCCACCGGTTTCGCCGCGTCCGACCCTGCGGCAAACGGAACGTTAAACCGCAACGCCTGGAAATATAAACGAATCTTAACCTCGCATTTACCATGGCAGGCGAAAGCTCGGCACAGTGCTTCGCGTCGTGCGTGCTTTCGTCCGTGCGTCGCATAACGCCCGTCCGCACCCTGGGGAAGGCCATGGCCAGACGCACTTTCGGCACAGCTTTGCTGCGCGCACCTGCAAAACCGCTCCGTCGCAGCGGCGGACGCGGCCAGGACATGCGTGAGCTCACTTTGGGCGAGGCGCTTGACCATCTCGCCGCGGATCAGGCGGGCTATGACGATGACCACGATGGGGTTTCGGATCGCCTCGACCAAATCGAGGGTGCGCTAACCGCGCTGATCGACGTTCAAACACAGCGCACCCGTGGCGCTGCCAAAGGCGTCGGCCTTCATTCTGCGACGGCCGAAGACGACGATCAGGAGCAAGCGGTCCTCGATATGGTGTCGCGTGCGCTCGCCAAGCTAAATGGCGGCATCGACCCGGCCACGACGTCACACACGACAATCGACACGATCGCCGAGAGGCTCGGCGCGCTGGAAGGCAAGATCGAGAAAGCCGTAAATGGTGCGGCAAAAGCCTCAGGCGAAGAGAGATCCGGTTCTGCGGCGGACGACATTCCAATCGGACGTCAAGCCGCGACTGGAGCTCTAAAGGCAATCGGCCAAAAGCTCGAAGAACTGTCCCGCAACGCGGACCAGGCTTCGGTCCGGCCGGCTACAGCCGCCAGCTCGCACAATCCGGTAGCGGCCTCCGTCGCAAAGATTGAATCTTCGTTGCGCGCCAAGCAGCCTGCCCAGCCCGATATTGCCGCCCAGATCGCGCAGGGCCTTGAGCGCGGCTTCGCCAAACTCGAGGAACGGCTCGACAGCCTGACCCCGAAATCTGCGCCCACGCCATCGGTCTCCGAGGACACGATGGACAGCCTGCGCGCCTCGATCGACCGCATGACCGAACGTCAGGGAACGCTGACCGAAGAGTTCGAGACGCTGTCGGCTGCCCAGTCGAGCGACATGGACAGGCGCTTCCGGCACTTCACGGATAGACTTGAAAACCAGATCGATGAGGGCCGGTTCGGCCAGGGCGGACCGTCGGACGACAAGCTGGCGGATCTCAGCACGAATGTGCGAGCGATCGCTGATAAGCTTGATCATTCACCGATCCTCGAATCGGCTGGTCTGCGCGACGAGATTTCTGCCATCCAAGCACGCCTCGACGGGGTGCCACATGAGACGGCATCGGAATTCGAAACCCACCTCGACCGTCTGGCACAGGAACTCAAGGGCGCGCGCGGCGAGACGCTGGACGAGATCCGCGGCCAGATCACCCAAATCGGTGCGCTGGTCGACGGCGCGTTACGTGCCGAGATCACCGGACTGCGCGAGGATATGGCGCGGTTGGGCGAGAAGATCGATACCTCCGAAAACCCGGCAACGGCGCGCTTTGCCCGCGATCTCTGCAGCCTTGCGGACCGCGTTGAGACGATCGACAACAACCATGGCGGCGGCATCGTATCCTTGCGCAAGGACATTCTGGCCCTGTCGGAACGCGTCGATCGTGCGCTGAGCATTGATCATGCGCCGAAATTCGACGCGATCGAACGCCAGCTTGGCGACATAGCCGCACGCATCGAGGCCCGACCGGCACCCGAACCGAGCCCAAAGCTCGATGCCATCGAGCAACGTATTGGCGACATCGTTTCACATATCGAAGCGCGGCCGACCCTGGACCCCACGCCAAGGCTGGACGACATCGCGCAGCGCATTGGCGACATAGCGACGCGAATTGACACCGTGCACGGCACCGCGCCAGACCCTCGGCTTGCCTCGATCGAGGCCCAGCTTGGCAGCCTGCACGAGACGATCGCATCGGTTGGCGTGGCACCCGGTGCTCTGGATGCTCTGTCGCAGCAGGTTGTCGCAATCAGCGCCGACATCGATTCTCTGCGCCAAGCCGATCCGGTCCAGGCTCAAATCGACCTTGCGCCCATTGAAGCGCGGCTTGCGGATCTCGCCCAGCGTTTGGAAACCGGGGCCGCCGTATCAGGCGATACGAGCGCCCTCACAGCGCTGCACCGTCAGCTCGCGGCAATTACAGCCAGGCTCGAAGATGCGCCGAAGTCCGCCGCAATCGACAGCGAAACCATCAAGGCGCTCGAAACTCAGATCGGCAAGCTTGCCGACCAGATCGAACAGACCGGCAATATCGGCGCCCGAGACCTTGGTCAGCTCGAAACCCAGGTTGCTGGTCTCGCCGAGAAGATCGGTGCAGCAGGCAATCAGATCGGCCGTCTCGGGTCGCTCGAAGGCGGTGTGACGGCATTGGCGGGGCGCATCGACGAGATGCGCCAGGATGTTATGGCGACAGCAGCCAAGGCGGCTGAGCAGGCCGTTCAGAAGGCGCTTCAGAACGCTGAAGGGTCGACTGGGGCATCGCACGAATTGGCAGGCGCGCTGAAAGCTGATCTGGCGTTCCTCAAAACCGCTGGTGAAGCCTCAAGCCATCGCACCGAAACAGCTCTTGAGGGGGTTCGTAGCACCCTGTCTAAGATTGTCTCCCGACTTGCCGATCTCGAAGACGAGGTCGACACGATCGGCGACCAATCTACCAAGGCGCTCCCCAAGGCACCGGTCAAGGCGCCACCACGCGCCATGGCCGCCGAGACAAAGCTGCAAAAACAGCCTGCGGCTGGGCCACTGCCCAGCTCCATGCTGGTTCCAGATATGGTGGCCGACCGTGCGCCTGAACCGACTTCGGACTCGGCCGGCGACACCGCGAACAAACCACGACGGAAATGGGGCCTCGGCCGCAGCAAGAAAACCGAGGACAGTCCGCCTTTAGCGCCTCCGCCAGCAGGCGGCGACGACTTCAAGTCCTCAATCGAACTGCTTGAAGCCGCTGATCGGGGCGACACCGCATTTATCGATGATGATGCGACCATCCCGCCGCCGGTGGAGGGGGTTGCCGCCGACACACCGTTGCGGCCCGGCTCGCGCCAGCCCTATGGTGGGAAATTCGCCGATGAACCGAAGCCCACCAAACCCCGCGCAGCCGTATCGGATGCTCAGGCCGACGGTGATCCGAAGGACTTTCTCGCCGCAGCCCGCGAAGCGGCACGTCAGGCGCGGGCCGACAGCGTCACAGAAGACCCCGGCCTTGACGTCGAACCGCAGAAATCCGGCCTCTTCAAGACGCTTGGAAAGTATCGCCGCACACTTCTGATCGGCACCGCCGTGGTGCTGTTCATCATTGGATCGATCCGGCTTGCCGGTATGATCTTGGGCCCGGACGGCGCCGATACAGCAATGGCACCGCTGCCACCAGTTGCCGAAGAGACAGTGGCAGGCGATGTTGATCCGGTCTCGGAGATCGGAGCAGACGAGACCCCTGAAGCCGTAACCGGTGACACGGAAGTAAGCGGACCAGCCCTCGACGCGCGGCCCGACACTGAGACAGCACCACGCCAGATCGTGACGCCGCCGCAACCAGCCGAGCCTGCTGCCGCGGCTACGGACACCGTGTCTGAGACCGGCGACACTTTGATCACCAATTCCATTCCTGAGGTCAGTCCTGCCGAGGCGCTGCCGGACATTACGAGCGAGATGATTGGCGCAAGCCTTGATCTTGCAACGTTGCCAGCGGAGATCGGCCCCGATGCGCTGCGTGAGGCCGCCGAGGCAGGCGATGTCGAGGCCCAGTTCGAGGTCGCCACGCGGTTCATGGACGGCCGTGGCGTGACACAGGACTTTGCCAAAGCCGTTGCCTGGTATCAGGCTGCTGCGGCTCAGGAGTTCCCACCAGCTCAGCATCGACTGGCAAGCATGTATGAACGCGGCCGCGGCATCGAGCGTGATCCGGGCATGGCCTTGCTGTGGTATACGCGGGCTGCAGACGCCGGCAACCGCAACGCGATGCACAATCTGGCAGTGATGAATGCACAAGGTGCGCTCGGCGAGCCCGACTATCCGAGTGCCTTGCACTGGTTTGTTGAGGCCGCAGACCGAGGCTTGCGCGATAGTCAGTTCAACGTTGCGATCCTCTACGCGCGTGGGCTCGGGATCGAGCGTGATCTGGTCGAAGCGTACAAGTGGCTCGCGATCGCGGCCGCCACCGGCGACACCGAAGCAGCCTCGAAGCGCGACGAGATCGCCGCAGAACTCGATTCTGAAACCTTGTCGCAGGCACGCGCTGCCGTCGATGCCTGGCGGCCCAAGCCGATCGACGAGGCCGCCAATGTCGTTACGCGCGCACCGGCGAGTTGGGGCGAGACGGCAGCCATACCACAACTCGATGGCCCGCAACTCGTCTCAGCAGCGCAATATCTGTTGAACCGCCTTGGCTTCGATGCCGGCCCGGCAGACGGGCTGGTCGGCCCGCGCACGCGCGATGCGGTGCGCGCTTTCCAGACGCAGCAGGGTCTGCCCGAGACCGGGCAGATTACCCAGGAACTGATAGAGGCGTTGAGCGGGTCCGCCAGCTGAGCTGTGCCGGCTGACAGGTCCGTTCGAGCACGTGGTTGACAGCCCGAAGCGAAGCGCGCCCTTTAGCCACAAGCCGCGACGTATGGCGTCTCGGCGCCGTGATTGGCCCGTCCGCCCAGCGGTCATGACATGCAGATCTATCTCCCGGTCGCCGAGATCGCCGTCAATATGTTCACGCTGGTGGGCATGGGGGCTGCGGTCGGCTTTCTGGCCGGCATGTTTGGCGTCGGTGGTGGCTTCCTGATCACACCGCTTCTGATCTTTCTCGGCATCTCGCCAGCCGTGGCGGTCGCAACCGGCGCAAATCAAGTGATCGCGGCATCCGTCTCCGGCGCCATCGCTCATTTGCGGCGCGGCACGGTCGATATCCCGCTCGGCATGGTGCTTTTGGCCGGAGGGATCGCCGGCGCGTTGGTCGGTGTCGGCCTGTTCCGGCTCCTGCTTGAGGCAGGTTATGCCGATGCAGCGGTATCTTTGTCCTATGTCGTCTTTCTCGGCATCGTCGGCGGGCTGATGCTGTTCGAAAGCCTGAAAACGCTGCACAACCGATTTCGCGGCGTGAACGTGCCGGCCAAGGCGCCACGCAGCTTCAAGGCGCTGCAAAGCCTGCCGCTGAAGGCCAAGTTCAAACGCTCCAAGCTTTATGTCAGCGTGATCCCGGTTCTGATCCTGGGCGCAGCCGTCGGCATCCTCGCCTCCATCATGGGGGTCGGCGGCGGCTTCATCATGGTGCCTGCGATGATCTATCTCTTGCGCGTGCCGACCACTGTTGTGATCGGCACATCGCTGTTTCAAATCGTCTTCGTGGCCGCGGTCACCACGATCTTGCATGCGGTGGCGAACCAGACCGTCGACGTCATCCTGGCGCTTCTTCTAATGGTCGGTGGGGTCATCTGCGCACAAATTGGCGCCAGGGCGGGCCAGAGGCTCCGGGCGGACA
>JBCBSK010000171.1:0-6928 GCA_039819185.1 Pseudomonadota bacterium
CCAGGCAACTGGTCCGCAGACCGTTTCCGTTCGGACGCCGCAGCACGCGATGTGCAGATTGTTGAGGGTGCAGCCTTTGCTGTAGATCCCGGCCTCCGGCCAAATGCCGTCAGGCTGTGCTTAAGCCATGAAGCGGATGAGGCCCGGTTGCGGCGGGGACTTGAGAGGCTGGCTAAGATCTTGGGCCAACAGCCGGCCGAGCCGTCACTGGTGTTGTAGCATGGACTGACAGCCCTTTTTGGGCGCACGCTCAACCGTCTTTCTGTCTCGACCACGGGCCACTCACAGCCCCGAACAGCATCCCTGTTCTCATCGAAACGCCCTGCAACGGCTACGTACTCAACGTCTTCGAGTTGCTCACAATGGAAAGACTTTGGCACAGAGCGCAACGTCCATAAGTCATCGTCGCACCTCAACACGAGGGTTGATATAGATGCGGAATGGCGCTGGGCTCCAGGAACAAGAGACCTTATCGGCACAGCCGAGACGTACATGACGACAGTGCGTCGACAGACGTATCGACCGGATGCAATGACCGACCCCTATCCGCTTAGCAACAATCTCGGCTATCTGCTTAATCGCTGTGGCGCGCTGATGGCAGCGCGATTCGAACGCGAGCTCAGCGCATTCGACGTCACGCTTGCGCAATGGGGCGCGCTCCTCGTCATCTCCAGCGCAAAAGGCGCATCGCCATCGCAAATCGCAGCCGGAATCGGCATCGACCGTGGCGCCACAACGCGGCTGATCGCACGCATGGAGGCCAAAGGGCTTATCACGCGTGAAGACGACAAGGACGATGCCCGCTCCGTCGTCCTGCGCCTCACACCACAGGCCGAAGCTCTTATGCCGCAGCTCATAGCGCGTTCTCGTAAGGTCAATCAGGACGCTCTTGCACGCCTAGACCCGGAAAGCGCGGGCATGCTCCTCCCGTCCCTGTCCCAGTTGTTGGAACGACTGCGCAACAGCGACTGATTTTGGCAATCTGGAGTTTGCCAAAAGAGATATGTCATGCCATATAATTGCCTAGGCAATTATACTCCTATGGAGACCTAACATGGTACAAACTGGCTTCACGCGGCGGGATGCGCTTCGGTATACTGGTGCCGGACTGGCATTTGCAGGCCTCGCGACTCGAACCAATGCTCAGTCCGCAAGCGACCGCGTCGCACTTGTCACCGGATGCAGTTCGGGTTTTGGGGAACTGGCAGCGATCGAGCTGGCACGTGCCGGCTTTGTCACATTCGCCACAATGCGCATGGTGACAGCTGCGAACGCGCCTGCGGCCGTGCGCCTGGCTGAGATCGCCGATGCCGAGACCCTGCCCTTGACCGTCATTGATCTCGACGCGCGTGATCAAGCCAGTGTCATGGCGGCCGTTTCGCTGGCGGAAGCTGCCGGCCCGCTTGACGTCGTCGTCAACAATGCGGGCTATGTCCTGGCCGGGTCGATCGAACTTCACTCGGAAGAGGATGTCCGTGCTCAGTTCGAAACCAACATCTTCGGCTATCACCGCTTGGTTCGTGCTGCCCTCCCCGGCATGCGGGAGCGTGGCGCTGGGCTGATCGTTCAGATCAGTTCTGGCCTCGGCCGCATCGTCTTTCCCACCCAAGGATGATATGTCGCAACCAAGTTTGCCATCGAGGGCATGTCCGAGGCGCTGGCATATGAACTGGCGCCCTTTGGCGTTGAGGTCAGCATCGTCCAGCCGACGCAATACCCAACACGCTTTCTGGAAAATGGCAGGCGCTACTTCGAAGATCTCGTCGAGACACTCGATGATGAACGCGCCAACGCCTATGCCGAGCAAATCGAGATGACGCGATTTGGGCTTCAGGACGAGCCCGGCCCCGACCCGCGCGACGTCGCACTGGAGATCCGTGACCTGGCCGTCCAGCCGACCGGCACCCGACCGCTACGCCGTGTCGTTTCCCCAAATCCAGAGGGACTTGAGCGCCTCAATGGAGGACTTGCAGCCGTTCAGGATGCCGTCTTCGAAGACACCCCTTTCGCCGCGTGGCGCGCCAGCGTCATCGACTGACGCCGGCACTCCAAACGCTACAGCAGAAAATCGCCGGCAGTCAGCTTGCCGACACCTTCGACGTCGATGGCCATGTCGGTCCTACCATCGCCATTGACGTCAATCTTCACCGTGACGTCACGGCCCTTGTCGTCGATGCGAACTTCGCCGTCACCTTTGTCACTGAACTTCTTGCCACGAATAAAATCGAGCTTGCCACGCGCAACGTCACGCACGTCAATGACGTCATCCTGAGACCGGCTGAAGCCGATGATGTCATCCGCTTTGCGTCCGGTGCCGGAGTCAGAGGGTGAGTCAAAGTCAAAGCGGTCGCGACCGCCGCCGCCACGCATGACGTCCTTGCCGGCTCCACCATTGAGAACGTCATTGCCGCTTTCGCCGAGCAGGCGATCGCCCTGTTTGCCGCCGATCAGACGGTCATTGCCGCCACGACCATAGAGGACGTCCTTGCCGTCCATCCCTTCGAGGACATTGTTGAGGCCGTTACCGATCAGTTTGTCATCACCCCTGCCACCCTTGGCATCCTCGATCTCGACATCCGGACCGATGGTCAATGTCTCGCGGGACTTTCCGCCGTTGAACTCGATCGTATCGCTCAATGCGCTGAACCGGCCCGGGTTGAGATTGATTTCCGTGTCGCGCGAGCCCTGAAAAACGATCTTGTCGTCCCCACCCGTGTCATAGATCGTTTCCCAATAGTGTTCGCCCTGTTCGTAGCGGTAGACTGTATCACCGTGCTTGTTACGCGGCTCGGCACCGTAAAGCGCCTGAATGGCCAGGTAATCATAGAACATTGGTGTCGTTGGGTAGAATGTTGCGAAGTTATCACCGTCATCCGACCATGGCGACGCCGTATAGCTCATGATCGTATAGAAAAAATTGTCAAATTTATTGGGTATTTTATTGGGAGATTCAAACGGGTGCTTCAACCCAAGAGCATGTCCGATTTCATGGGACATGGTCAGATAGTCGTAGCCACCACGCGGCACGCTGTTAGGGGACGTCGTGTTGAAGTCATAGCTGAACCAAACGTCCCCCGCCTCAGGATCACTCCAGGGGAAATACGCATAGGCGTAGGCATCAGCAAAATCGACGGCTTCGGAAAACGCAAATCGCAATTCTCCGACTGTAGATTGGTTGTCCGAGACGCGGACGAAATCGATATCCGCAACATCGGCCCAGTCTTCTAGCGCCCGCTCAACCGCGGTGCGCTCGGCCTGGTTCAAGGCCACCCAACTGTCCGGTTCGCTGTCGCCATAGATCGACAGGAAGTAAGCGATGTCACCGGACGGAAAGCTGTAGGTCAGTTCGACCCCCTGACCGAGACCACCACCCCATTTTGTGCCCTCGACGAGATAACGCGCCTCGCCCGTATCTCCCGGCGAGACAAAGGAAAAAGGAACGAAATTTGTCGTTGGTGTTGCCATGGCAAGCGCCTTCCGTTTGCCCGCCGTGTCTGACCAGTGACGAGCCTATGTCAAGATGCCGGCTCTCGCGCGAGGACCGACATCATGATCCCTTCGACGCCTCTGAGCCAGAACGATAAAATGGGCGCGATTTTTGCGGAAACGTGCCCTTGCGACGTGACGAGTCCGTGCATTTCATCTCGATTGGTTTTACCGCATGTGCACGCGCCGCAGTATCAGCGCAAACACGACCTCCGGTTCGCGATCGGCCAAATCTACACCGCAGAGTTAAAAACCCCTGTCAGGAACGGACAATCCGCCAGAGCGTGTGGCCAAGATGGTCCTCGAGTGCCCTCCTATACCTGTCATCCTTGCCTTCGATTGTAGGCAGTGATCAAACTCGCGACATATCTTGCCCCGTACGCATGGCCCACCCGTTGAAAGCAAAGTGCCCCTTCCTGCCCTTCATACGCGCAAAGGCTGAACCATGTCCGTGACCAACACGGCATCCACCCCAAAGGATGCCGGCCTGGAAGTCTCCACCTCGCGCCAGTTTGAAAGCTGGATGAAGGACACCGGCGCAAGCTTCGTCATCTCGACGTATCAGGCCGGCGCCGTGCTGGTCATCGGCCCGCCGACGGAGACCGGCAAGCTGTGGCTGCACATGCGCGCGATCGAGCGACCGATGGGGATTGCCTGCTCGTCGGAACGCCTGATCGTCGCCTCGCTAAACCAGGTCGTGACATTCATCAATCCGCGCGAAGATGCGGACGCTGCCACCGAACCATTGTTTGTGCCACAGCTGGCGCATTTCACCGGCGATCTCGACATCCATGACCTTGCGATCGGCGCCGATGGTCAGCCGGTTTTCGTGAACACGCTGTTTTCCTGCCTTGCGACCACGAGCCCGACGCACAGCTTTCGGCCGATCTGGACGCCGCCCTTCATCTCGCGCCTTGCGGCGGAGGACCGCTGTCATCTCAACGGGCTTGCGATGCGCGATGGCAAGCCGGCCTATGTCACCGCCGTTGCTCAGACCGATATCGTCGATGGCTGGCGCGACCGACGCCGGGATGGCGGCCTGGTCATGGATGTCGAGACCAATGAGATCGTCGCAGCAGGCCTGTCGATGCCGCATTCACCGCGGCTTTATCGCGACCAACTCTACGTCCTCAACGCCGGCACCGGGGAGTTCGGCACGATCGATCTTGCATCCGGCAGATTTGAACCGATCGCCTTCTGTCCCGGCTATGCGCGCGGCCTGAGTTTCCTCGGCGATTACGCGATTGTCGGTCTGTCGGAACTGCGTGACACCAAGACGTTCCACAATCTCGAACTGTCCGAACGCCTCGACAAACAGGGCGTTGCCGCCCGTTGCGGGGTCCAGGTCATCGATCTCAGGACCGGCGACGTCGTTCATTGGCTGACCGCGAAGGGCATCATCCAGGAGTTGTTCGATGTCGCAGTCCTGCCAAACGCCCGTAAGCCGAGCCTGATCGGGTTCAAGTCTGACGAAATCCGCCGGGTCATCTCGATCGAGGACTAAGCGCGCGGCTTGACCGGATGCAGCACGCCTACTTCTTCGTCGCCTCGAACACGGCATCCCAGTTGGATGGCGGTGGAGAGACGCGGTATTGGCCAATCCGGTCGGCAAACACTGCAATGAGATGTGCGATCCCAAAGGCCTCGGCCAGTTTGGCCGTTTCGGTGAGGCGCTCCTCCGCAAGATCCCAGTTCTGCGCACGATAGGCTTCGAGAAACGCCTCAAAGCCGGTCTTGAGCGCCTTGAAATCTTGTGTTTTGGCCAACGTTTCATCGCCCAGAAGGACGAAAATCCGTTCCGGCCGTTCCTTGCCTTTTACCCGCACCAGATCGATCTCGAAGGCTGCCAGATCGCGCGCACCGGCTTCCCAAGTGGCGCGTGCAATGATGATCGGCACCTCATATTGCGCCGTCAGACCTTCAAGCCTGGATGCCAGGTTCACCCGGTCGCCCAGCACCGAATAATCGAAGCGAATGTCGGAGCCCATATTGCCGACAACCGTTTCACCGGTGGCTACGCCGAGCCCGACCCGCATCGGGACATGGTCGTAGCCCTTCTCCGTCGCATCTCGGGCCCGATCCTGATCGAGGGCGCGCATGCCAGAATACATCTCAAGAGCTGCGAGGCAGCCATTGCGCGCGTGATTGGGATCATCAAGTGGCGCGTTCCAGAACGCCATGACCGCGTCACCCATATATTTGTCGATGGTCCCCCGGCGGTCGACGATCGCATTCGACAGAGGCGTCAGAAGACGGTTCATCAACGTTGTCAGACCTTGCGGATTGTCCTTGTAGCTCTCGGCGATGCGGGTAAAGCCGCGCACATCGGAAAACAGGATGGTCAGATCACGGGTTTCGCCGCCGAGCACCAACCGATTCGGTTCTCTGAGCAGTTGGGCGATCAGATCTGGCGACAGATACTGCCCGAAGGCTGTACGAATTTGTGCCCTGCGCCGCTCCTCACGGACGAAATTGATGAAGGTCAGAACGAGAAACACCGCAAAGCTCGATGCCAACGGGTAAACGACGTCAATCAGGACGCGGTGGGCAGTGAACAGATACCACGCCATGGCAAGGAGAAGGGCTGCGATCGCAGCGCCAACGCCGAGCATGGGGAGCGCGCCAAGGCGGGGGCCGAACAGGATGATCACCAGCCCGACAAGGACGGCAAGGACGAGTTCTGCGCCGATAGCATAGTGCGGCCGGGTCAGAAGCGCGTCATCAAGGATGTTCTCGATCAGATCGGCATGAATCTCGACGCCTGGGATCACCGGTTCGACCGGCGTCGCCCTGAGATCGAACAGGCCTGCCGCCGACGTGCCCAGAAGCGCGATCCGCCCCTCGATCCGCGCCGGATCGAAGTCACCCGTGACGACATCGACCGCTGAAATGTACCGGGTCCGATCGGTGCGGCCAAAATTGACCCAGAGCTTGCCAGTCCTATCCGGCATCAAGGTGCGCGATCCAAGGCGGATGGCCTGGATCCCGGCATCATCCCGGCGCAGCGCGATCGTCGTCTCGCCTTCAGCGACGCGCAAAGTCTCGAGCCCGAGAGAGGCATAGAGATCACCGCCAGATATCGCGATCGCCGGCACGCGCCGGATAATGCCATCGACCTCCGGAACGATCGAAAAGAACCCCCTGCCCGCCGCAACCCGTTCGAGCGTGTCGATGTTGCGGATCATACCGGGGAACGAGACGAGAAACGGTGCAGGATCGCCGCCGGCCGTCGCAAAGGCCGTTCTGGGGAAATCCTGCCCCCGATCGAGCGGTGTGAAATGCCCGGCAATCCCGACGACAACCGGGCGACCGGAGATCGCCTCCGTGAGCAGCGCATCATTGTCGGGCAGTGCGGCAATCTGCTCACGGGCCTGCGCGTCGATGTCGCTAAGTGTTTCGGCAATTCGGCTGGGTGACAATCGATCCGGCTCGGCGAACAGGA
>JBCBSK010000172.1:0-6925 GCA_039819185.1 Pseudomonadota bacterium
CCGAATTGAGGATGTCGCCGGTGTAGCAGATCGCCGCCTCGCAAATCTTGTTCTCCTCGGCGATGGCATCCATCGCCACGCGCATATTTGGTACCCAGTTCAGGCAGTCGAACACGCGGAACAGATCGATGCCGCCAGCTGCCGCCTGCTTGACGAAGTGGCGTACGACATTGTCGGGATAATTGGTGTAGCCCACGCCATTGGCGCCACGCAGCAGCATTTGAAGCAGGATGTTGGGCACCGCCTCGCGGATCAGCGCCAGCCGCTCCCACGGGTCTTCGGTCAAGAACCGCATAGAGACATCGAAGGTCGCGCCGCCCCAGCACTCCAATGATAGAAGGTTGGGCAACTCGCGTGCGTACGTGCCGGCAATCCGCACCATGTCATAGGTCCGCATGCGCGTTGCCAAAAGGCTCTGATGGCCGTCGCGCATGGTTGTGTCGGTGATCATAACCGGGTCATGCGCGCGCAGCCACTGGCCGAATTTGGCCGGCCCTAACTCGTCGAGCATTTGTTTGGTGCCGCGTGCGGGCACTTCGCCACCGACAAAGGGCGGCTTGGGCGTCACCGCGTGCTCGGGTGGCCGGGGTCGATCCTTGGTCTCTGGGTGACCGTTGACGGTCACATCTGCGAGATACGTCAGAAGCTTTGTCGCGCGGTCCTGCCGTTTGACCGCTTCAAACAGTTCCGGCGTCGCGTCGATGAATTTGGTTGTGTAATTGTTGGCGACGAAATCCGGATGGCCGATAATGGCTTCAAGAAAGGTCAGATTGGTGGCCACGCCACGAATGCGAAACTCGCGCAGCGCTCGGTCCATGCGCTGGATCGCTTCTTCGGGCGTCGGTGCCCAAGCCGTCACTTTCTCCAGAAGCGGGTCATAGTATCGGGTGATCACCGCGCCCGAATAGGCGGTGCCGCCATCGAGCCGTATACCGAACCCCATCGCGCCCCTGTAGGCGGTGATACGGCCATAGTCGGGAATGAAGTTCTGTTCGGGATCTTCGGTGGTGATACGGCACTGCATGGCGTGGCCGCGCAATGTGATGTCATGCTGGGCGGGCACGCCGGAATCAGGCTGGCCGATCGCCGCACCTTCCAGGACCTTGATCTGCGCCTTGACGATGTCGATGCCGGTCACCTCCTCGGTCACCGTATGCTCGACCTGGATGCGCGGATTGACTTCGATGAAGTAGAAGGCGCCCGTATCGGCATCCATCAGGAACTCGACCGTACCGGCACCGACATAGTCGGTGGCACGCGCAATCTTCAGCGCATAGCCGGCCAGTTCCGAGCGCCGGGCCTCGTCGAGATAAGGTGCCGGCGCGCGCTCGACCACTTTCTGGTTGCGGCGCTGGATCGAGCAATCGCGCTCGAACAGATGCACCACATTGCCATGGGTGTCGCCCAGCACCTGAACTTCCACGTGACGGGCGCGCTCGACGAGCCTTTCCAGATAGACCTCGTCCTTGCCGAACGCGGCCATCGCTTCGCGCTTGGCTTCGGTGACGTCACGCTCGAGATCATCTTCAGAGCGGCTGGCGCGCATGCCGCGTCCGCCACCGCCCCAGGAGGCCTTGAGCATGACCGGATAGCCCACCTCGGCGGCGAGCATCTTGACGGTCTCAATATCATCTGGCAGCGGACCTGTCGCCGGCACCACCGGTACGCCCGCTTCAACGGCGATCTCGCGGGCTGATACCTTGTTGCCGAGCGCACGCATGGTCTTGGCCGTAGGGCCGATAAAGATGATGCCTGCCGCGTTGCAAGCTTCAACGAATTCGGGGCTTTCCGACAACAGGCCGTAGCCAGGGTGGATGGCATCGGCGCCCGACTGCTGGGCGACGCGCATCACTTCATCGATCGACAGATAGCTCTCGATCGGCCCTAAATCATGCGCCAAATGTCCGCCGCGGCCGACTTGATAGCTTTCGTCGGCCTTGAACCGGTGCAGTGCAAGCTTGTCTTCTTCAGCCCAGATCGCGACCGTGGTCATGCCCAGTTCATTGGCCGCCCTGAACACGCGAATGGCGATCTCGGATCGGTTGGCGACAAGCAGTTTGGAAATGGCCACGTTCATATCCCCGGTAGAGTGATGGAAGTGCCATTGGCTTGGCGAGCGGTGCAACGCTCAAGCGACATGTGTCGCCCGCGCGTGGTGCCGTTCTTCGCACAGGTGGAGTTCAGTCAAGACCTTTGTAGACGGTCAAGTGGTCAGGATGCAGTTTTTGTGGTCGCTGCTCCACCGGACCGCCGGCGGTTTTCCAAGCGTTTATGCCGCCTTCCAGATGCGCAACATTTTCCAGCCCCATGTCTTGGACCGTTTTCGCCGCAAGTGCTGAACGCCAACCGCTCGCGCAATAGAACAGAAACTGCTTTGGTTCGGCGAAGATCGATTTCGCATACGGGCTCTCCGGGTCGACCCAGAATTCAAGCATGCCACGGGGGCAAGAAAACGATCCCGGTATCCGACCATCGCGGTCGATCTCACGCGGATCACGCAAATCTACAAATACCGTTGCACTGTCGCCGTGACGGCGAAGCGCTTCAGCAGCCGGCAGAGCTACGATCTCGGCCTGTGCCTCAGCAAGCAGTGCGCGATACCCTCGTTTCATCGTCAGTTCCTTTCTTGACAGCGCTTGTCAGCTCTGGAGCTCCGGATTCGTGTGCACGCGTGTGACCGAAACACGTAAGACACGCTGGGACGTGTCGCAGGCGGTCACTTGCTTCTTCCCTGAACGATCCGGTCCAAGATCAACGCGCAGATAAGGATCGCGAATCCGGCTAGGATTCCCTGTCCCGTCGCGGCGAATTGGAGTGCCTGCAGCACTTCCTGACCGAGGCCCTTTGCGCCGATAAGCGAAGCGATCACGACGAGGGAAAGAGAAATCAGTATCGCCTGATTGATGCCGGTCATGATGGATGGTTTGGCCAATGGCAGCTCGACTTTCAGCAAACGTTGCAACGGCGTCGCGCCAAAGGCGCGAGAGGCTTCTTCGATAGACGGTGGAATCTGCACGATACCAAGTCGCGTCAGGCGAATGAGCGGCGGCATCCCATAGAACACGCTGGCGATGATGGCCGGTGGTTTACCGATGCCAAACAAGGCGATGACTGGAATCAGATAAACGAACGCCGGCATTGTCTGCATGAAGTCCAAGATCGGGCGCATGATCTGGTAAGCTCGGTTGCTTTTCGCGCAAAGGATCCCGAGGGGAATGCCGAAGATCACGCAAATCGAAGCTGCCGACCCAAGCAAGGCGATCGTGGCCATGCTCTGCTTCCAGAAGCCGAACAACAGCAGCAGGAAAAGTCCCGCCGCCGTCAAAATAGCGATGCGATACCCGGCAACCTGCAGCGCCAGCAGAACGATCAGTACGTAGACGACCGGCCACGGCGTTTCGACCAGCGCGACCTCCAACATGTCCAGGATTGCACGGATCGCATTGGCGATGCCGTCAAAGACAAACGCTGCCTCGGTGGTCAGCCACTGGAACGCGTCGTCCAACGCGTTCGCAACGGCCGTTTGGACCGACTTGTCGAAAGGAAGATCGACGATCACCGAAGGGGGGGCGGACACGGTGAAGTGGTAGACCGTGACGACGGTCACAGGAACGATCAAGGCCGCGGCAAAGAGCGTTCGAAGGACGCTGAACCCCGACGGGATAGAACGCTGGCCATGCCACTGGGCAAATCGCCTTTCCAGCGCCCAATTGGCCACCAGCCCGGCGAACACTCTCGCAGCGACAAACGACACTATGCCGACCGTAATGAGCAAGGGTGCTTCCGCCCGAAGCAGTTCGGCTTGCCGCGCCGCTTCCGCAATGGCGGCTTCAAGCGACCTGATGCTGACCTCGAGCCGCTCGATGTCGCCACCGCCTGCGTTGAGCGCTCCGTCGAGCTGCTCTTGGCGGCGCAACAGCACCGTCTGCAACTGTTCGATCCGGTCGCGTTGTTCCGCGTCCAGATCGCCCCACAGCCCACGACCGAATTGAATCAAGGCCGTGATCTCGAGTGCTGCGAAACACCAAGCCCAAGCATAAAGACCCCGACCGGCCGCCCATATCGATCCGAACAGGAATGCCGCGATATTGAAGGTCGGCACGAAATAGGTCGCTCCCTCCAGGATCCGAAACCGCGCCGCGTAATAGTGTGCGTTCGGCCCGACGAAGCGCGCGACATCAGCTTCGAAATCGCTTTGCGGGGGCGGCCCGGCCGCCGTCTTGCCGCCTATCGCGTCAGTCAACGCTTGGCTTCCTTCGCATGCTCGAGACAATGTCTCTATGTGTCACTGTGCCGACGATGCCGTCGTTTTTTCCAACGACCGCGACCGGTCCATCATGGCTTGCGGCAATGTCGACGAGTTCTTCGACGCTCTGATCGATCCGAACGACAGGACTGGAGTCGAGAGAGGTCACCAGCGCGGTGTCGGTGATATCGACGGGTCGCATGATGGACTCGATCGCCAAGACCTTGAGCGGCGACAGCCCAACGACGAACTCCTCGACATAAGCATCGCGAGGCCGCATCGCGATGTCCTCGGCCGTGCCGACCTGGATGAACTTCCCGTCTTTCATGACGGCGATGCGGTCGCCCAGCCGGATCGCCTCGTCGAGATCATGGGTAATGAACAGGGTCGTCTTCTTCATCCGCCGCGAGATGTCGAGAAAGAAAGACTGCAATTGCTTTCGAATGAGCGGATCAAGCGCGCTGAACGGTTCGTCCATTAGGAGGATCGGCGCATCGATGGCCAAAGCCCGCGCCAGTCCGACGCGCTGCTGCATGCCCCCGGACAGTTCTTGCGGATACCGGTCACCCCAGCCATCGAGTTGGACGAGGCTGATGGCCTCCTCCGCCGCCTCCCATCGGGCCGTGCGGCTTTGGCCGCGCAGTTCGAGGCCAAACGCGACGTTGTCGCGCACCGTCCGATGCGGCAGCAGCGCGACATTCTGGAACACCATGCCAAAGGTCTCGGCGCGTAAGACGCGGAGATTCCGCTCCGACAGACCGGTGATGTCACGATCGCGCACCAGAATCCGACCGGACGTCGGTCTGATGAGACCATTGATGTGCCTGAGCAAGGTCGATTTTCCGCTGCCGGACAGGCCCATGATGCAGAAAATCTCACCTTCTCGGATCTCCAGGTCGACGCCAGCGACACCGAGGACGAGGCCATGGCGATCCAGCGCCTCGTCTTTCGAGAGCGAGCCGTCAAGGACGGCGGCGAGCGCAGTTTGCGACGTCGTTTCGCCGAAAACCTTCCAAACATCCCGGCAGGTGACCACGACTCCAGTCATCTGTCGTGTGCGCTCGCGTCGCTCGAACCAGTCAGTTCAGCCACTGGTTTACGGTGTCACGGTTGTCACGCACCCATTCGGCGGCCAAGTCTTCGACGGCTTTGCCTTGCTGCAGTTCGAGCAGCCACGCGCTGATCAAATCGGCGCCCGGTTTGAAGTTTTCGAACAAACGCACGACATCTGGTGCACGATCTTCCAGCGTCGTTGTGTATGCGAGACGGGTGCTGCCCTCTTCCCAAGCGCAATCGATGCGTGACTGTTCGAACCAGTCGGACGCGTCATTTGGAGTAACAGACCGAAAACACTCGTCGTCATGCGGCGGTTCGTCCAGGAACAAGAGGTCGTATGCCAGGAACCCCCAATGCGGGGTGTTGCAATTTGTGACAACAGGCTCCTGCCGCACAGCTGCGGCATTCACACGCTGCCAGGCGATCTCCTCTTCCATCACCAGCAACTCGAACGTCTGATCGAACCCGTAGTCACGGGCGCGCACCTGTTCGACCAGTGTCGTCGTCCATCCGTTCGACCCGATCCAGATTTCGCCCTTGCCGTCTCCGTCGGTGTCGAACAGCTGTGCGACGGTCGGATCAGCCAGCTGATCCAGAGACGAGATCCCAAACTCATCGGCCACATATTGCGGAATGCAGTATCCGATGCGGGAGACCGATGTTGGCCCCTCAGCCACGAGGACGGTCTTCTTGTCCTCGACATATTCCGTGGCAATGCCGGCGGCAGCGGGTATCCAAAGGTCCGGATGGACATCGATTTCGCCGTCCCCACGGTCCATCGCGGCAAAAATAACGGCCGTGCTACCCGTTACATAGTCTACGCTAAGTCCGAATTCATCTTCGATGATGTTGCCCAAGACATGAGCAATGATTTGGGCGTGCTGCCAGCTTGGCTGACCTATCGAAATCGTAGTGTCCGCCTGTGCCGGAACGACCGTGACAGCGCACAAGGAAACGCCCAAGCATCCCGCGATTAGCTTATTCGTCATGACGTAGTCTCCCTTCTGGTTGTTTCTTTGCTGTCGGTCGCCGATGCTGGCGGCCGCGCTACCTGTCGTCCTCTCGAATGAGGTCTGCTGCCTTCTCGGCAATCATGATCGTCGGCGCATTGGTGTTGCCGCCGACGATGTTCGGCATCACCGAGGCATCGACAATCCGAAGACCGTCTATGCCGGCAACGCGGAGCCTGGGGTCCACGACAGCCCCGGCGTCGCCTCCCATCCGGCATGTGCCGACCGGGTGGTAGTGGGTGCCGAGGTGGTCGCGGACATAGCCGTCGATCTCATCGTCGCTTTCGACGCCATCGCCCGGCAGGTCCTCATAACCGGCAAGGGCACGCATTGCAGGCTGGGTGAGGAGATTGCGCCCGATGCGAAAGGCGGCACGGTTTGCGGCGACATCGGCGGCGGTCGACAGATATCCGTGCTCTATCTTCGGCGGGTGCTGCGGGTCGCGACTGGCCAGCTTCACCGACCCCTGCGCGCTCGGGCGCAGCACGCACCAGGTCAATTTGTACCCTGGAAACGCCGGGAAGAAGCTGTCGGTTTTCGGGTTCGACGTGACGGGGCCGAAGTAATATTGGATGTCGGGCCGCTCGAGCGACGCATCGGAGCGGACAAACCC
>JBCBSK010000173.1:0-6848 GCA_039819185.1 Pseudomonadota bacterium
CTCAGATCTCGGGCATGGATGAGCCCCTGCCGACCGAATTCGGCCGTGACCGCATCCTCAAGCCAGCGTTGCGATTGACGCGCACGGCGCGTGATCAAACCGTTGACCAATCCTTCGGCATGGGCTTCGGCCTGGACGATAAGACCGTCTATCCCCTGCCCGGTCGCAGCCGACACGGCCAAAACAGACACCCCCTCGGCAGCAGCACTCAGGCCCAAGGCACCTGCAGCATCGGCACGGGCGCGCTCAGCCAACATCCCCTGATCAATCTTGGTGACAGCGAGAATATCCGGCAGTTCCATGATGCCCGCCTTCATGAATTGCAGGCTGTCGCCGGAACCGGGCTGCAGGCAGAGCAGAACCGTGTCGGCAACGAAGCTGATATCTGCCTCCGACTGGCCGATGCCAACACTCTCGACGATCGTGATATCGAACACGGCACGAAACAGCACCATCGCCGCCACCGTCTCAGCACTCAATCCGCCAAGCCTGTCACGTGCAGCCATTGAACGAACAAATGTGCCCGGATCGTCCGGGTCGGTGCGGATCCGGGTTCGGTCACCAAGCAACGCCCCACGCGTTACCCGGGACGAGGGGTCGACCGCGATGACGCCCACTGTCTTTCCGACCCGCCGCCAGGCCTGTAGCAGGGCATTGGTGAGCGTCGACTTGCCGACGCCAGGCGGTCCGGTGATGCCAAGAACATGGCCCTTCGAATCGACGAAGGCTGCATCCAACAGGCCGATCAATTCACCGTCATCGGGTGCGGTCTCAATCGCGGTGAGCGCCCGCGCAAGCGCTACCTTGCCGCCAGCTCTGAGGTCGGCAAGCGATCTGGGACAGCCGATCGGAACGGCCATGCGCTATTCTGCCGCTTCCGCCCGATTGACGGTTTCCGAGAGCGTCGACTGTGCCGCAGCCAGCCGGGCGATCGGCACACGAAACGGCGAGCATGAGACGTAATCCAGCCCGATCTCCTCGCAGAATTGGATCGACGCTGGATCACCGCCATGCTCACCACAAATCCCGAGCTTGATGTCGGGCCGCGTCACCCGGCCACGTTCGGCCGCCATCCGCACCAATTCCCCAACCCCATCGCGATCAAGGGTAACAAAGGGATCCGTGTCGAGCACCTTGCGCTCGACATAGGTCATCAGGAATGATGCGGCATCATCACGGCTGATCCCGAACGTGGTCTGGGTCAGATCATTGGTTCCAAACGAGAAGAACTCGGCGGACTTGGCGATATCTTCAGCGCGGATCGCAGCCCGCGGCAGTTCAATCATGGTGCCGATCTGATAGTCGAGCCGTGCGCCGGCCTCCTTGGACACCGCCTCGGCAATCGCGACGATATGCGCTTTCAGCGTGTCGAGTTCGGCGCGCGACATGACGAGTGGAATCATGACTTCTGGCACAACGGCGCTACCAGCGCGCTTGCCAGCCTCGATCGCGGCTTCGAAGATCGCACGTGCCTGCATTTCATAGATTTCCGGGTAGCTCATACCGAGCCGACAACCGCGGTGACCAAGCATCGGGTTGAACTCGTGCAGCGCCTCAACCCGGTCTCTGAGAGCTGCAGCCTCAATGCCCATAGCCTTGGCAACCTCGGCGATATCGTCATCGTGCTGCGGCAAGAACTCGTGCAGCGGCGGATCGAGCAGGCGGATCGTCACCGGCAGCCCGGCCATGATCTCGAACAACGCGATGAAGTCGTCACGCTGCATCGGCAGGATCTTGGCCAACGCCTCCTTGCGGCCCTCACGCGTGTTGGACAGGATCATCTCGCGCACCGCCAGGATACGATCCTCCGAGAAGAACATGTGCTCTGTGCGGCAGAGCCCGATGCCCTCGGCGCCGAAATCGCGGGCAGCCTGCGCGTCCTTCGGGGTCTCGGCATTGGTGCGCACGGCCATCCGCCGGCGCGCATCCGCCCATTCCATGAGATTGGCGAAGTCGCCGGACAGTTCCGGCTGCAACATGGGGATCTCTCCAGACATGACCTGGCCCGTCGACCCATCGATGGTGATGATATCGCCCTCGCCGAAAGTCCTGCCCATGGCTGTCATCTTGCGATTGACGCCGTCGACCCGGATCGTGCCGGCGCCTGAGACGCAAGGGGTGCCCATGCCGCGCGCAACGACGGCGGCGTGGCTCGTCATTCCGCCGCGGGTTGTCAGAATGCCACGGGCGGCATGCATGCCGTGGATGTCCTCGGGGCTCGTCTCGACCCGCACCAGGATCACCGGTTCCTCATTGACCGCCAACCGTTCGGCATCTTCCGAGGTGAAGACGATCTTGCCGACGGCCGCACCGGGCGAGGCGGGTAGACCCGTTCCGATGATCTGACGTTCGGCACTGGGATCGATCGTCGGATGCAGCAGCTGGTCGAGGGAGGCGGGATCGATCCGCGCCACCGCCTCGTCACGGCTGATCAGCCCTTCATTCGCCATGTCCACGGCGATGCGGATCGCGGCCCGTGCCGTCCGCTTGCCCGACCGCGTCTGCAACATCCACAACCGGCCCGATTCGATGGTGAATTCCAGGTCCTGCATGTCGCGGTAATGCGCTTCGAGCCTCTGGCAGATGTCGACGAATTGACCAAAGGCCTCGGGCATGGCCGTCTCAAGTGACGGCTTGGTTGACTTGGACGCGATACGTGCGGCTTCCGTCAAGTCCTGCGGCGTGCGGATGCCGGCCACCACATCCTCGCCCTGGGCATTGACCAGGAACTCGCCATAGAGCTCCTGAGCACCGGTCGAGGGATTACGGGTAAACGCAACTCCCGTTGCCGAGGTGTTCCCCATGTTGCCGAACACCATGGCCTGGATGTTGACGGCTGTGCCCCAGTCTTCCGGGATTTGATGCAAGCGACGATACGTGATCGCACGCTGGTTCATCCAGGAGGAAAAGACCGCACCGACCGCTCCCCAGAGCTGCTCTTCCGGCGCTTGCGGAAAATCCTGACCCGCAGCTTCACGCACACACGCCTTATAGCCTGCGATCACCTGTTCCCAATCGTCCGCCCCCAGATCGGTGTCGAGCATGACGCCGAGACGTTCCTTGTGCGTCTCAAGGATTTCCTCGAAGGCATGATGGTCAACGCCCATGACGACATTGGAATACATCTGAATGAAGCGGCGATAGCTATCGAGCGCAAAGCGTCGATCACCAGCCTGCTCGGCGACCGCCTCTACCGTCCGGTCGTTGAGGCCGAGATTTAGAACCGTGTCCATCATTCCCGGCATTGACGCGCGCGCGCCGGATCGAACGGACACCAAAAGCGGGTCCGAACTGTCGCCGAAGCGCTTGCCGACAATGCGGCTCACATCGGAGAGTGCTGCCTCGACCGCCGGCTTCAGATCGGCCGGATACTGCCGGTCATGAGCATAATAGTAGGTGCAGACCTCTGTTGTGACAGTAAACCCGGGCGGCACCGGCAGCCCGAGATTGCACATCTCCGCCAGATTCGCCCCTTTGCCGCCGAGAAGATCGCGCATGTCCGCGCGCCCTTCCGCCTGGCCGCCGCCAAAGCCGTACACCCATTTCGTCATGGTTTGCCGCCGTCGATTGCCGTTATTCGAACCAAGCCGCACGCGATCACGCAGGTGTGACCCCGCCAGCGAACGGCCCGCTCAAGGCCGTTTAGTCCATTCCGGACGCCGTTTCCATGAAACAATCGACGCGGGACCGCAATCAACACCCCGGATCTATCCCCAGACGGGCTTCGCTGCTGCGCGCAAAAAAGCGCACAGATTGCGCTTTTTGCAAATCGCTGTTACGATTCTGTCATATGGAGGCCCTTGCTAGGCAAGGCTTGCCGAGTGGTTCGGGCGTGTTCGACGAAAGCAGCCGAATGGCCTCCGAAAGAGCCGTAATTGGCCGTGTATGGCGTGCAGGTAACCCGGATTGGCGGGGAGGTCATCCCGGAACGCTTGCCTGACAATCACGGACCCGTCCGCGAGCATGTCGCCGGCGAACGGGACCCAGACGAAGGGTTGGGACCATTGATGACGTTTCGATTGGCCATTGCCGGCGCATTGACCTCCGCCGCACTTGTACTTGCGAGTGCCGCACCGGGACTGGCGGATGAGCGGCGCGAGGATGCCCGCTTCGAACAATGCCTTGACGGCGTTCTGACCGGATTTGCCTCCGGCCTCGAAGAACGCGCCTGCCAAGGCTATTATGATCTGCCCTCGGCGTATCATTTCTATTGTGCGCAGCGGGTCAGAACCGGCTTCAAAACCCCACTTGAGCGGGATGCCTGCGTTCGGTTCTTTGAGGGCGAAGCGCTGAAGGCCATGCGGGCTTATGTGACGATGGAGTAATCGTGGATCTGGTTTTGTAAAATCGGGTCAGCCTTCGATCCGGTCGAACACAGCGATCTGGTCCATCACCTGACGGATCTGATTGAGCAGGTTCAGCCTGTTCTCGCGGATGTATGCGTCCTCTGCATTGACTGTGACGTGGTCGAAAAATGCATCGACCGGAGCGCGCAACGCAGACAGTGCCTGCATGGCGGCGGCGAAATCCTCTAGCTTGAGTGATGCCTCGACCGCGCCGCGTGCTGCGCCAAGTGCCTCGAAGAGTTTGTCTTCATGTCCGATCCCGTCGGACTTCATCAGCGCCACATCAACGCCACCGTCAAAACGCCGGCCGTCTTTTTTCTCCTCGATCCGGAGAATGTTCACGGCCCGGCGATAGGCCGCAAGCAGGTTCACGCCATCATCGGTCTCCAGGAACGCGGCGAGCGCCTCGATCCGCCGCACAATCATCAGAAGGTCATCCTGACCGGGCAGCGCGAAGACGGCGTCCACAAGATCGTGCCGCGCACCATGGTCGCGGAGTTGGACCTTCAAGCGGTCGGCGAAGAAGGCAAGAAGATCGGCCGCGATGGCGCTCGCGTCGCCCTGTAGCGACGGAACAAACTCCGCCATGACGCCCGGAATGTGGCTGGACAGCCGCAACCTTAGTTCGTTCTCCAAGACGGTCCGAATGACGCCAAGCGCCGCCCGCCTCAATGCATAAGGGTCTTTCGAGCCCGTCGGCTTCTCGTCGATTGCCCAGAAACCGACAAGGAGATCAAGCTTGTCGGCGAGCGCCACGGCGATCGCGACGGATTCGGACGGGACGTTATCCGATGGCCCCTGGGGTCTGTAATGATCGCGGATCGCGGCTGCGATCTCGGGCTCGTGGCCTTCGAGCGTCGCATAGTAGTAGCCCATCAAGCCTTGCGTCTCGGGGAACTCGCCGACGACCTCGGTGGCAAGGTCCATCTTGCTGAGCCTTGCCGCCGTCTCGGCCATATCCCGCCCCGCGCCAACGGCAGGCGCAAGTTCACGCGCGAGCGCTGCGATACGGTCGATGCGCGCTTTCTGTGTCCCAAGCTTGTCATGGAAGATGATCGTCTCGAATTTCGGCATGCGATCTTCGAGCCGGATCGCCTTATCGGTCTCCCAAAAGAATTTCGCGTCGGACAGGCGCGCCGCGATGACCCGCTCATTGCCAGCGATGATCTGCGCACCAGCGTCATCCGCGACCGTGTTGGCCACCAGGATAAAACGATTGGTCAGCGCGCCAGCCTTGCGCAGCACGAAGCACTTTTGATTGGCGCGGATCGTCGCGCGGATGACCTCGTCCGGAATATCCAGAAACGCGGCATCAAAACCGCCCATCAGGACAACCGGCCATTCGACGAGTCCTGCGACCTCCTTGATCAGCGCATCGTCAGGCACAAGTTCGAAGCCTTGTGCAAAAGCAAGTGTTTCAGCGTCGTGGCGGATGATGTCGGCACGACGTTCGGCGTCGAGAATGACATGAGCACGCTCAAGACCCGTCACATAGTCCTCGAAGCGACGCACCGATATCGGGTTAGGTGACAAGAAGCGATGGCCGTAGGTGACATTGTCCGCGACGATATCGTCGACTTCGAACGGAATGATCTCCGGGTCTTCCGTTTCGGGACCGAAAGTGCAGAGGATTGACTGCAGCGGCCGCACCCAGCGGAGCGAGCTGGTCCCTTTTGCGCCTTCCGCGGCATCTTCACGGCCTTCCGGCGCACTCAAAGCCCCCCAGCGCATCGACTTCGGCCACGGAAAGCGACGCACGATGTCCGGCATCGCCTCCGCGACGATGTCGGTTGCAGCACGGCCTGGCTTCAAGATGTCGGCGACATAGAAGGCGCCTTTCTTGGGATCCTCGATGACACGCGCCGCATCTATGGAAGACAGCCCGGCGCCGCGCAGGAAACCGTCGAGCGCTTTGTCTGGCGCCCCAACCCGCGGCCCCTTGCGTTCTTCGCGCAGGTCAGGACTTTTGATCGGAACGCCGGTGACCGAAAGCGCCAATCGGCGCGGCGTCGCATAAGCCTTTGCCGCCTCGTAGACGAGACCAGCCTCGACGAGCGCATCCGTGACGGCCTTTTTCAGGTCGTCCGCCGCGCGCGGTTGCATGCGCGCGGGAATTTCCTCGGAAAAGAGTTCAATTAGGAGATCGGGCATGGCGTTGCGTTGCGTCGCGTGGTCGCCTCATGCGAACCACCTTGCCGGCTGAGACGGGGACGAACATGCCGGCACAATGAGCGTTAGCAATCGCAGACGCCTATGTCACCTGCCTGATCTGTTGCTCAATCGACGGAATGACAGCGCTTGAGTTGCAAGCGCCACAAAACCAGACCGTCAGCCAGCCATGTTATGGCTACCATCGCAAAGTGGCTGGCCCTTGGTCGCCTTGCAGGCACAGAAGAAAACGCGTTTGGTCTCGGGCGCGGTCCATTTCAGCGGCGCGAAGGCGCGCTCGGCCTGATGTGACCCATCACAGAAAGGCTGGTTCGCCGACTGGCCACAGGTGCA
>JBCBSK010000174.1:0-6843 GCA_039819185.1 Pseudomonadota bacterium
CAGCCTGTTGTTGACCGTGAGGAATGCTGCGGTGAACGGATCGAGCGCGGTGGCTGCCTCATCCTGATCGACCGAGACCAGAGTCGCGCCATCGGCAGCGATCGCCACGGCTTGCGCGATCTCCCGCACGGTCGGCGAGTCTGAACTGGCCACATGATAACTACCGGCGGCATCTGGCGTCATGAGAGCCGCGACATAGGCATCAGCGGCGGCATCGACGTGCAGCGTCGAGGTACGCGCCATCCCATCACCGACGAAGATCGACCGGCCATCACGCCGTGCGGCTGCGAGCATAGCTGGAACGAAGATGCTCCCGCCATGGCCATAGACGAAGGAGGCCAGTCGAAGCTCGGTGGCGCGTATCCCAGTTACATGCCCCGCAAACACCTGGCTGGTCGCAAAGCCACGGACGGCTGCAGGATGATCGGCGATGATCGGAGCATCTTCCGAAAGAGCGCTATCACCTGAGTCACCAAGAAACACCGTGCCGTTTGATACGATCAGGGTTTTGCCGGTGCCCGTCATCTCAGACAGCATGGCGGCGATTGCCTCATGCTCCCAGGCAACGGCCTGCAGGAACTCGGTGTTGTGGCCTGCGAAGGCCGTGTGGATGACGGCATCGACGGATTGTGTCGCGGCACCCCAATCGTCCGGCTGGTCCAACGGCAGCACCACCGGCTCGATTCCCTCCGGAAGGCTGGTGGCACGATCCGCGTCACGCACGGTGCCGACGACCTGGACAGTCTGCGTCAGACGCTTCTGGCAAACGCGTTGCCCGACATAACCATTGGCGCCTGTTACGAGAACTCTCATACGACATCTCCCATTCAGATGCCGCGCAAGCTAGGGTCGGCTAGATCGTCCTTGAAGAACGCACTTCCGGGTAAGCTCCATGGCACGTCCCAGGCGAGATCATCGTGACTGTCCCTATGAAGCGGCCGCGCAGGCCATGAAATGCATCGGCGGACGCTGGAAGATTTTGATTGTCCGTTACCTGCTCGACCGCGATGCGGCCGGCTTCAACGAACTGCAACGGGTGCTGCCTGGCGTATCGCCGAAAATGCTGACACAGCAGTTGCGCGAGCTTGCGACGGATGGCGTGGTGCTGCGGCACGAGCTTGTCTCCGATCCGCCCAAGACTGTGCGGTATCGTCTAACACCTCTGGGACGTGATCTGGCGCCCGTTTCCGCAGCATTGTCGGTCTGGGGACAAGCCTGGCTGGAGCGCTACGGCACGTCTGCCCAGATTGCCAAACCGGCTGACGAGGCTGCAACCGCTCAATAAATCGGCGGCGCGACGACCCAGATGACGACGGCGGGCACCGTTCCCGGATTGCGCCATTGATAGGGTTCATGGCGAAAACGGAAACTGTCGCCGGCTTCAAGACTGTGCCAGCGCCCGGCGATGCGCATATCGAGCTGACCCGAAACAATATAGCCTGCCTCCTCGGTGTCGCGCAGAATCGGTTCGGGCAAGCTGGCACCAGCGGCGAACTCCGATCGAAAGACTTCGAAGGCGCCGCCGAGATCGGGCGACAGCAGCTCTTCGACGAAGCCCTCCTCCTGGCTGCCGAGTTGCCGGCGATGGGCGCGCCGCACAACATGTGCCGTCTCAGGCGCAGGTCCAGGCTCGTTGCGGAACAGAAGCGAGAGCGGCACGTCATAAAGCGCGACCAGCCGGCGCAGATCTGACAGCGCCGGCTCCGTCAGGCCGCGCTCGATCTGGCTCAGCCAGCCGACGGACCTGTCGACCGCATCTGCCACCTGTTGCAGGGTCATGTGGCGCGACTTGCGCAAGGCCCTCAGATCGGCGCCAAGCCGATTGGTTTGCGCCAGATGCGCGTCGGGCCTCTTTTCCGCGAGTGACATGGCACGGTTTTAGCGGCCAAGACCACGACAGTGCAATTGACCTCTGCTAGCGCTTGAGAAACGGCGATACACCGTCGCTTCGAGGCGCGTCAGCGCAGTGGCAGCCTCACCCCCGCCCGAAGGCGCGGGCAAGTTGGTCGAGATGACCGTGTACGGCGCTGTCGCGGGGCGTTGCCACCTGATCGTTATCGTAGGCGAGCATATCGAGATGGCGGATCCGCTGTTGCAGCCGGATCGAGCGTTCGATCAAATCGGTCAGCGGCGTCGGCAATTCGTTGTAGCCTGCCGAGACATCATCCCCGGCCGGATCGATCAGTTTGATCTTGGCGCGCTCCTTGCGCGCCTGAACCGGCGTCATTTCCCGCTCGGCGACGGCGCGATGAACGAGCAGCCAGGAGGCAAGCTGCATCAACCGCGTGGTCAGCTTCATGCTCTCGGCGGCATAAGCCAGCCCTGCCAGCCGGCTCAGCGTCTTCGAATCGGTCCGCCCGTCGCCGTCGAGATAGTCGGCGGTTTCCTCCAGAAGACCCATGCCCTCGCGGAACAGATCCCGAAACCGATCCGAACTCAACATCCGCTCAGCAAAAGCGATCGGCCCATCGGCGAACACGACGTCGAGATCGTCGCCTTGAACTTTGTCCATCATATGCGTCTCCCACAGGATCTCGGGGGAAACCGTCCCATTCAGGGACAGTCAAACACCCCATCCCACCTGCCTAGCAAGGCACGGGCCGCGCTTGTGGTTAACGCGGATGCCTCAATTGGCCGGAGTTTCTCGAAAAATGCCGCCGCTGTCGCCCGAAAAAGAAAAGAGCCGCAAAAAAGCGGCTCTGAGAGTTAACAGGGAGGCGTCAAACAGAGTGGACAGGAGCCACTCAATATCCAGGGAGACTGGATAGCATCTTGTTTACCCAACTCGCCTTAAGGAAAGGTTAACGGCGGGTAAGGTCACGCCCTAAAATGCGGGAAAATTTACTCTGCAACCAAGAGACAGCGTCAGCTCTTGAAAACGCTGTCCGCAGCAGCCCGGCTGGCGGATTTCCGCGTAATCTCTTCACGCAGACGCGCGATCTCGCCCTCCAACAGCGCAATCCGCTCGTCGAGTTCCTCGATCGACAGCGCGGCAAGGTCCATGCCGACCTCATGACCGGTCAGCGTGATCTTCGGTTGATCGTCGTCGAACACCACATATCCCCCAATTGGGTGTTACCCGGCATCGCCGTTGAGAAATCCCGGCAGGTCATTGAAACCGATAATGCCGAGCCGCTTATAATGATGGCGCAGGACGCCAAACGGCAAGTCCGCCCAGTCCGTGATATCAAAGCTCTGCCGGTCGGTGTTGGCACGCTTGCAGACCACACCAACCCCCTGATCGATCGCGATAACGCGCAAATCGACGTCGTCGCGGGCCTTGAACTCCATAACCGCTTTCCAGACATCACCGTTCCAGGCATGGCTCTGACGCGGCACAGCCTGGTGCTTCCAGGTCAGCGGCAGACAATCATGCAGGCCGATAACTCCGCCCGGGGCGAGCACGCCAAGCGCATTGTCTATGTCGCGGCGCACCTGATCATAGATATGCAGTCCGTCGATGAACACGACATCGAAGGTCTCGGTATTGGTGGCAAAGAAGGCATCGCTCGTCATCCGATGAGTGCCGCCACGCACGGGATCAACACCTACCTTGAGCGCGCAAGACACACTGGAAAACAGCGTGTCTTCATTGCAGCCGATTTCGAGATAGCGTGTAGCATTCGTGGCGGAGATCGCATGCGCGACCACGTCGAGGCGCGTTTCGGGCGCTTGCGACCAATCGAATGGCAGGCGACCGGGCTCGCTCTCGCCCGCGAGATGGCTCTTGAGACGCCTGAGCCGATAGCCTGCCCGCAGCAGCCAGGTCGAATGCTCGGTCATCGCCTGCCAACAGTCTTGCGTCTGAGAACACCACGCATGCCTTTTTCAAGCCGGCGCAAGCTCGAAGGGAAAGCCGGCAGCCGGCCCGAGACGTCCGTTCGAACAAGCGGTAAGGCCGTCGCGACGAAGTCGTGCGCGAGCGTTTGAAACGAGCGTTCGGCTTGGACATGTCCGATTGTCGCCTGGTTGAGTGCCTGCGCTGGATCGGCGGCGATCCGATCGATCGCCTGAGCCCAGGCCGTTCCCGTATTCTCGACGAGCATGGTCGGGCTGATCGAACTTTCGACGTACGGCCGGGCGGCGGAAAACAGGGCCGGCACGCCATGGCCGTGGAAATCGACGATCTTGATGTCCGACTTGGCATCGGAAAAGCGCTGCAAATCCGGATCGGCGCCCGTGACCATCGGCGCAAGGCCAATCATGTCATCGCTCTCGGCCAGTCGCCGGGCCAGCCCAGCGGGCGGCAGGAAGGGGATATGCTCGGCGACCGGCAGGCGTTCCGTCATTGCCTCGGGAAACCGCCCGATCAGGGTGAGGTCGAGCCCGTTGCGCCGGACGCCGTCAGCAATACCGTCGACCACGTCAGGCATGACGTTAAAGATCAACGGCAAATCGCTCGACACCCAGATCGCACGGCGGGCGGGGCCCACTCGCGGTAGCATAGAGCGCTCCGGCAGAAGTCCATTGTGGAGCATGTGGAAGCGCTCGATGACGTCAACACCTGCGACAGACCCCATCTCACGGGCGAGAAAACGCGATGTCGCAGTCACGACCCGCGCCGCACTCAAACACCAGACGATCCGCTCAGCCTCCCGACTCCAGCGGCCTTTTTCGAGATCGTTCGGAAGGGCCAGAACAAAATCATCAACATCATAGAGAAAGGGGCACCTGTTGCGCTTGAGCCAGCCGATCTGCCGACTACCGAGATTGCGATGCGCGATGACATGGCTGAAGCGGTTTGGAAGATCCGGCCCCAGGAGGTTCATGTCGCGATCAGCAAGGGCGTATGCGTCGATTAGCCCACCCTCTTTGGCAGCCGCCAGGATCGGCTCGAGCCGGATGCGCGAAATGAAATCGTCAGCAGCGAGCAAAAGGACGTTCGTGGTCATGTCGCTTCATGCCATGCTGGGATTGAAACGCGAAGAGGTGACCTGAACGACAGAGGCGCATTGTCGGAGTTGGGATTGAGACTGCGCGTGAAACCGCTTAGCACTTTCATTTCCCAAATCGCACTTGCCAAATAGCTGTTCCCACCATGACCGATGCACATCCTTCCCTGCCACCGTCAATGACAGCCGTGGCAATTTCACAGCCTGGTGGACCCGAGGTCCTGGTGCCGGAAACGCGCCCGCTGCCCGACCCCGGGCCGGACGAGATCCTGATCAAAGTCTCGGCGGCTGGCGTCAACCGTCCAGATGTGTTGCAGCGCGCCGGTGCCTATCCACCCCCACCAGGAGCCTCCGATCTGCCAGGACTTGAAGTCGCGGGCAATATTGCTGCGATTGGCGCTGACGTCACGGAGTGGAGGATTGGGGATCCGGTTATGAGCCTCGTTTCGGGCGGTGGCTATGCTGACTATTGCCTCGCCGATCGCGGCGTCGCGATGCCGGTTCCGGCCGGCTTCGACATGGTACGAGCAGCTGCGATCCCCGAAACGTTCTTCACGGTTTGGCACAATGTCTTCGAGCGCGGTGCGCTTGCCGGGGATGAATGGCTTCTGGTTCATGGCGGCTCGAGCGGCATCGGCACGACCGCGATCCAGCTTGCCAAAGCCTTCGGCGCACGGGTGATCGCGACGGCTGGCTCTGATGAAAAATGCGATGCCTGCCTGACGCTCGGCGCCGACATCGCGGTCAACTACCGCGAACAAGACTTCGTCGAGGCCGTCAAGACAGCGACCGACAAGCGCGGCGCGGATGTCATCCTCGACATGGTCGGCGGTGACTATATTCCAAGAAACCACGCCGCCGCGGCAGAAGACGGGCGCATTGTGCAGATTGCCTTCCTGCAAGGCTCGAAGGTCGAGGTCGATTTCACGCGGCTGATGATCAAGCGGTTGACCCATACCGGCTCCACACTGAGACCACGCACCACCGCCTTCAAGCGCCGGCTTGCCGGCGTTCTGACGGAAAAGGTCATGCCTCTAATCGAGTCCGGCCGCATCGGGCCTGTCATGGATCAAACCTTCCCCCTGACCGAGGCCGCCGCCGCTCACGCCCGTATGGAAACCAACACCCATATCGGCAAGATTATGCTAACCGTCGCCTAGGCTCTGTGGATGTTTGTCCAGTTCTTTATCAGCGCGGGCGTCACCTCCCTGACCTTAATGGTCGCCGGAGGGCTCGCGACCCTTGTGATGGAAATCTCCGACCGAACACGTATTTGGCTTATGCGCCGACCGCATGGTCCGAAGCTTGCCATCGTTTTAATGGCCGCATTGTTTGCGATCTTGGTTGCGAACGTGTTCTCAGTCATCGCCTGGGCAACGGTGTTCCTCGTCGTTGATGCATTTCAGGATACCGAGACGGCGATCTATTTTTCGCTCGTGACGGTCACGACGCTCGGCTTCGGCGACATTCTGATGCCCGAGGACTGGCGGCTTCTATCAGGCTTTGCGGCATCGAACGGGCTGTTGCTGTTTGGTGTCTATACAGCCTTCATCGTCGAGATCCTCCGGCGCATCCGCAACATTCAAAGCGTAATGCATTATGAGCATCAGGCTCACGACACGACACAACGTCCACCTGCCCCACCCTCCTCGCGATAAACGTGATGCCGATGCCATTCCTACACGCCACATCCATGGTCACAGCGCCTCAGCCTGAAGCCGTCGAAGTCGGGGCCGACATTCTCGCCCAGGGCGGAAACGCGGTTGATGCTGCGATCGCCTGCGCGCTCATCCAGACCGTGGTTGACCCGCAGATGTGCGGTATCGCGGGCTTCGGCACTTTTCACATTTACAAGCCCGACGGGCCCGATGGCACTCCGGTGCACACAACGCTGGATTTCCACGGCCGCGCCCCCCTGGCGGTGACGCCCGACATGTGGGAAGCGCTGATC
>JBCBSK010000175.1:0-6785 GCA_039819185.1 Pseudomonadota bacterium
CGGCCGTTGTGATGCGTATGCCTGCGGCCGGCCGAAAGGAAGCGCCACGTCATGACACATGAGAGCAATAGCAATCCGGCTCCATCACGCTCGCGCGCCTCATCGACGGACACCCGGCCGGTACCATCAGCGGCAAATCCAAACATCTCCGGGGGACTGCTCGGCGGCGCGCGAGCGTGATGGAGCCGGATTGCTATTGCTCTCATGTGTCATGACGTGGCGCTTCCTTTCGGCCGGCCGCAGGCATACGCATCACAACGGCCGAACCCATTGCGGGTCGGGTGAAGGTTGGTTCTGCACGCGGAATAACATTCTGTTTTCAGCCAACGGGTCCTGAGCACATGCCGTGTCTTGGAGGGACTGCGCCGTCGGTGTTGCCGGAGGGAGTGGTGATTGCGGATTGGGAGCAGCACACGGTGGCGATCAGGTCGGTTTTGCGAAGCGGTCGATTCCGCTCTATGGAATTGGGCTTTTCGCCCAACAGATTTGAAGCGATGGAAAAGGACGCGCATCGCATGCGAAAACGAGCCAAGCCGAGCGCATCGCGCGGCACCGCGCAGGGAACTGCCAAAAATGCCCAGTTCGTGACGGCGCTCGGCCGTGGTCTCGATATTGTTCAGGTCATCGCCGCTGGCGACGAGCCTATGGGCAACCTTGAGATTGTCGAGCGAACGGGCTTGCCAAAAGCGACCGTCTCCCGTCTGACGTACACGCTGTGGCAGTGCGGCTTTCTTCACTACGATCCAGCGGCCGGGCGGTATCACTTGGGACCGGCCGCCATTTCGCTTGGATACTCCACTGTGTCCGGCCTGCGGATTCGTGAGATCGCGCTGCCGTTTATGCAGGAGCTTGCACAATACTCCGGCGTCGCCGTTGCGCTCGGGCTGCGTGATGGGGCCGATATGGTCTACATCGCCAACAGCCGCCCGGACTCGCTGGTAACGTTGCGGCTGAATATCGGCTCGCGCATACCGATCATGTCGACTGCCATGGGGCTGGCATATCTCAATGGGATCGACGAGGCCGAACGCAAAGGGCTGATCGATAGCGTCCGAGAAACAGATATGTCCAATTGGCCGGTTCATCAGAAAAACATCGAGCGAGCGAGGCAGGAGATCGCCGAGACCGGCTTTTGCATGGTTATGGGTCTTTGGAAGCCCGAGGTCAGCGCCGTTGGAGCGTTTGTCGGAACCCGGGACGGGACTCCACCGCTGGCGATTACCTGTGGCGGAGCATCGTTCCTCCTCGATGCGCAGAAACTGCGACAAGACCTTGGGCCACGCCTCGTTGAATTGACTCGGCATGTGACGGCGACCCTCGACGGGCGATAGTGTTTGTAGCGGTCCCGATGTCACCGCCGTTCAGGACGTTTCGGGCCGCCCGACCAAGGCATACGGAACTTCGGGCAGCGTCTGCCCGCCATCAATCACGATCGTCTGGCCCGTGACGAAGGCAGAGGCATCGGACGCAAGAAACGCAATGACGCTTGCGATCTCTTCGGGGCGGGCAATGCGTTTGAACGGATTCTCGCTGCCGAGCGTGTCGAGAAACTCCTCACCAAACGCCAGCAATCCCTCAGTGCGTACCATGCCCGGTTCTACGGCATTGATCCGGATGTCGTATTCGGCCAGCTCGATTGCCGCGCTCTTGATGAAGCCGTTGACGCCGGCCTTGGAGGCTGCATAGGCGCTC
Source organism: Pseudomonadota bacterium (assembly GCA_039819185.1). Classification (GTDB taxonomy): domain Bacteria; phylum Pseudomonadota; class Alphaproteobacteria; order Rhizobiales; family Tepidamorphaceae; genus JBCBSK01. The sequence goes on from JBCBSK010000175.1 coordinate 1,693, forward strand.
AAGCCGCCCATGCCGACGCGATTGCCGGTGATTGACGATGTTAGCACGATGCGGCCACCACCGCGTTCCGCCATCTTTTTCGCGCAGGCCTGAGCTCCTAGAAACGACCCGGTCAGATTGAGTGCGAGGACACCGGACCAGAAGTCCAGGTCCATCTCCAGGAGCGCTTTGTCGGGATAAATCCCAGCGCAGGATACGAAGATATCGAGCCCACCAAGCTGATCGATTGCAGCGTCCGCCATCCGCTTGTTGTCGGCTGCAACCGTCACATCGGCCGTGAGCGCGACAGTCTGCGCTCCTGTTTCCGACAGTTCCGCAGCAGCCCGCTCAGCCTTTTCAGCGATCTTGTCGACGACAAGAACGCTGGCGCCCGCGTCGGCCAATGCTCGTGCTGTTGCTGCGCCGATCCCTTGGCCAGCGCCGGTTACGATGGCGGTCTTGCCTGTCAGTTCCATAGCTTCGCTCTCTTTAAATTCCATCATACAGAATATAATTCTGAATTATTGACACCATCTCCAGGGCTGTGCAAGCCTTCTGTCAGTGGCGCGGGTCGCATTTCCAACACCCGGCCATAGCGGGCGGATGCGTCAGCACTGCCCGATTGCTTTCAAAGACCGCGTTCAGGGGAGCGGTGGGTGCAAAGAGCGCCGGGGAGCCTGGAAATACCGGGGCATCCGGCGCAACGAGCAGGAGGGGAATGATGCGCAAGAACGACAAGAGATTGAATAAAACGGTGTCCTTGCTGCTTTCGGGAAGCATGCTCGCCGTTTCGGCGCCCGTTGGGGCGCTGGCTGCGGGTGAGCTCAATATGATGGTCTGGGAAGGGTATACCGATCCCAGCTTCGTCGAGGCGTTTGAGGAGCAGTCCGGCTGTCAGGTCACCTCGACATTCGTCGGCACCAACGATGACTTCGCACCGAAGCTGCAAGGCGGGGGCGGTGTCTTCGATCTTGTCATCCCGTCTGCCGACGGGGCGCAGGTCCTCATGGCGGCAGGGCTGGTCGAGCCAATCGATGTGTCACGCATCGAGGCTTTCGACGACACCTATGAGATCTTCCGAAAGCACCCTGCGACCTATGCCGACGGGAGCTACTTCGGTGTGCCCTATACCTGGGGAACGATCCCATACATGTACCGTGTCGATGCCTTTGACACGCCGCCAACGTCAACAGAGGCATTCTGGGCACCGGAGAATGCGGGGCGCGTGTCGCTCTGGGACGATAAGCACGCTCTTTACGTCACCGCGAAAATGCTTGGTTTCGACGATGTCTACAATCTGACGGATGATCAGATGGAGGCTGTGGTCGCCAAGCTGATCGAAGGCAAGCCGAATGTTCGCAAATATTGGGCGTCCGCCGGCGAACTCGTCGATTTGTTCGCCTCTGGCGAGGTCGATCTGGCAGTTACCTGGGGTGGCTATCAGTCCGCGACCTTGAACGAGATGGGCATTGAGGTCGTCGAGTTCCTGCCGGACGAAGGCGCCCATGGCTGGTTCGACATCTGGCAGATCGTCAAGGGAACGCCGAACCTGGACTGCGCCTATGCCTGGCTAAACTTCGCCATCTCTCCCGAAGGGCAATGTGGCGTCTCGCGTGTCACGGGCTACTCGGCTGCCAATCCCGTCGCAGCACGGGAATGCATGACCGACGAAGAGTTCTCCGCGCGTAACCAGGACAACATCGAGCTCGTGAACAGTCTCACGATGTGGGAGATGCCGCCGCGGCTCGACGTCTACCTTGAGTCTTGGAACCGCGTGAAGGCAGCACCCATCCAATAACGTCGAACCAGCCAGGAGCGGAGGCGCGTGTCATTGCGACGCAATCCGCTCCTGGAGCGCTTTCAGCGAAAGTGGAACGCGGTTTCGCGTTCGAAACCGCGTCAAAACAACGATTTAGAGACGTTCGTGACTCCGATTTCACGAAAACGGCTCTCATGATGTCGAGAGACGAGATGTCGCCGATTATCCAGTTTCGCAAGGTCAGCAAGCGGTTTGGCCACAGCGTCGTTGCCGTGGATGCACTTGACCTGGACATCGAAGAGGGTGAGTTCATCACGCTCCTCGGCCCGTCCGGATGCGGCAAGACAACGACGCTTCGGCTGTTGGCGGGCTTCGAAACCGTCGATGACGGCGAGATCTTACTCGACGGCGCACCGATCGCCAGGCTCCCGCCCTTCAAGCGGCCGGTCAACACCGTGTTCCAGGACTATGCTTTGTTTCCGCACATGACGGTTGCGGAAAATGTCGGCTTCGGGCCGCGGGTCGCAAGATGGCCGAAACCGCAGATCGAGGCAGAGGTTATCGCAGCGCTTGATGTCGTCGGTCTCGCCGACAAGGCAGGCCGGCGGCCATCGGAGCTGTCAGGCGGCCAAAAACAACGTGTTGCCCTGGCGCGGGCCCTGATCCGCAAGCCGCGCGTTCTGTTGCTCGACGAACCCTTGTCGGCGCTTGATGTGCATTTGCGCGAAGCGATGCAGGTCGAGCTCAAGCACCTCCACGAGCAGATCGGCATCACCTTTGTCCTGGTGACCCACGACCAGCACGAGGCGCTGGCTCTGTCTGACCGTATCGTTGTGATGCGCCATGGTGCTGTTCAGCAGATCGGAACGCCGACCGAACTGTATGATCATCCCGCATCGCCTTATGTCGCGGATTTTCTCGGCAAATCGAACATTTACGATGCCGTGGTCAGCCGTCGAACATCCGGCTTGGTGACCGTCGATTGGCGTGGCACACCCATCGAAGTCGCCGATCCAAACAGTCCTGACACGGGTGCGCCGGTCAGCATTTGTATCCGCCCAGAACGGGTCGCGTTGACACCGGCAGGGGCATCGTCTGCGGCATCGGTCAATTCGGTCCCGGGCCGCATTGAGGAGACATTGTTTTACGGAAGCGTCGAACGGGCCGTCATTCGCCTCGACAATGGCGAAGCGATGCTCGTGGACATGCAGGACCGTGGTCGGGCGCAGTTTGCTGGCGGCCTACAGCCCGGCACCGAGGTGACTGCCGTCTTGGATCCCGCTCATCTCACGCTGTTTCATGCGCGAGACGCTGGATGAACCACATGTCGCCGGCGCGGCTGGTTACCGCCGCCATCTATGCTGCACCCATTCTTTGGACGATCGTGTTCCTGATCGTGCCATATCTGATTATCTTTACCTACAGTTTCTACACGCGACAATTTCCACTGTTTGTGCCGGATCTTCAGTTCGGCAATTACGCAACGATATTCTCCGATCAGCAATATTATCAAGTTCTTGTTCGAACGTTCCGGATTTCTGCGATTGTTTCGGTTGTTTCATTGTTGCTGGCCTATCCATTTTGCTATTTTCTTGTCTTCAAATTGAAATCACCAACGCTACGTTTGTGTTTGTATTTTGCGGTCATCGTTCCGCTGTGGACGTCCTATTTGCTGCGGGCCTATGTCTGGCGAACAATTCTGGGTAGCGAGGGCGTTCTCAATTCATTTTTGTTGTCGATTGGCCTGATCGAGACGCCGATCAGTGCGTTTCTCTACAATCAGACGGCGATGATTATTACGCTGACCTACATCTACATACCGTTCTGCGTCATGCCGATCTATGCCGCGCTTGAACGCATTCCCCGCAACATCACCGAGGCGTCCAAGGACCTTGGTGCCGGGCGCGTCGAGACCTTTCTCAGAATAACGCTGCCACTCTCTATGGTCGGCGTATTGGCCGGAATGACGCTGACGTTCTGTCTGACATTCGGTGATTTTGTCGCGCCCATGCTTGTTGGTGGCCCGGACGGAACGATGGTGGCAAATGTCATTCAGACCTTGTTCGGCTCGGCGCTGAACTATCCATTGGGATCGGCCTTCGCGATTATCATCCTGGTCGTCGTCTTGAGCGTGATCACTCTGTCGGAGCGCCTTCAACGGTCCGATCGCATGGGCCTTGGGTGAGGGTGGTCTGGATGCGTGACCTCGATGCGGTGGCGATTGCGCTGTGGATCGTCTCCGGCTGCGTGCTGGCCTTCTTGTATCTGCCGATCCTCGTTCTGATCGTGTTCAGCTTCAACGACAGTGCGACGATGGCGCTTCCGCTGAGCGGTTTCACGTGGCGGTGGTATATCGCGCTTGCCAACAACGAGGTGATGCTGGAGGCGATCCGCAACAGCCTTTATGTCGCAAGCTGCGCGACACTGTTGACGCTGGTAATCGGAACGGCTGCCGCATTCGCTCTCGATCGCGCGCGATTTCCCGGCAAGACAGCCTTTCGGCGGCTCATTCTTCTGCCGTTGACATTGCCCGGCATCATCACCGGGATTTCGATGCTGAACTTCTTCAACGCAATCGGCATGACGCTCAGCCTTGAAACCGTCATTCTTGGCCATGCAACGGGGCTCATTGCCGTTGTCGTGACCCAGGTTTATGCGCGGCTGCAGATGTTTGACCGACGGCTCGAAGAGGCGGCAAGTGATCTCGGCGCGCGCGGTTGGCAGACGTTCTTTCTCGTAACCTTGCCCAATATCCGCACCGCGCTGATCGGCAGTGGCCTGTTGAGCTTTACCCTGTCATTCGACGAGATACCGGTGACATTCTTCCTCACTGGGCGCGACAATACGCTTCCCATGTACATCTTCTCGACGATGCGCCGGGGCCTGACGCCAGAGATCAATGCCGTCGGCACGATCATCGTGGCCGTTAGCCTGGTTCTCATCGTGATCTCGGTGCGTATGCTGATTGTGTCGCAGCGAGACGTCTGAACCAAAGTGCCGGATCAAACGTCCGAGAGTGCAATGCGATCCAGGCTCGTTTGTTTCCGGCAAATAGTTTGGTGAGGAAGGTTGGATGACGCTGGAACACAGCCCGTAGCGATCATCGGCCACTTCCGCTATATCTCAAGTCATGCACATCGAGACGCGCAACAGTGTGGGTCAAGCGGCGGAGTTCGCCGTTGCGCCTGTCGGGGAAAGTGCATTAGCTGCCGGGAAGGGCGGTTAGATGAGTCATCGAACCTGGCCGTTGGCGCGGCGAAGCGTGACGCCGCGTGTGATGGTCACGACCGGACCCTCACTGCTCGACCCAGCCGCTGATCCGGGATCCGGTGCGCTAGGCGGTCTCAACAGTGAG
>JBCBSK010000176.1:0-6765 GCA_039819185.1 Pseudomonadota bacterium
ATGCCGAAAGTTTCATCCAGCCCTTCGGCACGCTGTGGTTCATCTACATCCTGCCGATCTTCTTCATCGTCACCCGACTTGTTCGCAACGCCCCAGTCTGGCTCGTCCTCGCCTTGGCGGCACTGTTGCAGCTCTTGCCGATTCATACAGGCTGGGTGGCCGTGGACGAGTTCGCCAGCCGCTTCGTTTTCTTCTATGCCGGCTATGCGCTTGCTCACCATGCGTTCGCGATCGCTGACTATGCCCGGACCCATCGCAGCGAGATGCTGCTTGGCCTTACCATCTGGCTGATCATCCAGACGCTCTATGTCTATACCAGCCTTGCCTGGCAGCCCGGCTTTGCGCTCCTGCTTGGGGCGTTTGGCGCCGCGGCAGTCGTTACGCTATCGAGCCTGATCGCGGACAAAAAATGGGCGCAGGTCATCAGCTATTGCGGTCAGAACTCGCTCGTTATCTACCTTGCTTTCTTTTTGCCGATGGCGCTGAGCCGCGTCGTATTGCTGAAGTTCGGGATCATCAGCGATGTCGGCACGATTGCTGCGCTGGTGACCACAACAGCGATCATTTGCCCGTTGATCGGCTATTGGGTCATTCGGAGGATCGGCTTCGGCGGCTTCCTGTTCAACCGCCCGTTCTGGGCGCGGCTGACTGCTGCGGAAAAGCCGGCCGTCCACAGCATCGCAGCGTGACGCGTTCAGCACTCACGTATCACTGACAGCCGGCAGGAACGCATCCTTGTCCCAAAGCGCCAGAGTTGCGCCAGCGTCGTAGGCTGCGTTGAGAAACGCCAGCAGTGATGCTTCCGGATCGGTCGTCTTGCGCCAATCCTCATAGCGGTAGACGGCGAGCGCCGAACCGTTCTTATCGGCCCAGTCGGCGCCCTCGACCCCCAGCGGCATGGTGCGGATCGCTGTCGGTTCGGGGTAGGTGTAAGCGTAAAATGCGGCTTCCGGGAACGTCGGATCGCCGGGCCAAAAGCCGATCGAAATCACCTCATGGCTATAGGCCTCGCGGTCGGCCTGGGTCCCGCCCTCCATCTGGGCCGGGCGACCGGAAAACCGCGTCACGGCGAGATCGAACGAATGCCAGTAAAGGTGGGTTGGCGTCTGCTTTCCGATAAAGCCGGCGCGGTAATTGTCGAAGACATTGGCGATCTGCGCCAGCGCTATCCAATAGGCATGCACCGCATCCTTGTCGTAGGTGCGCGGGCGGGTGTCCTCCGGAAACGGCAGCTTGTCCGGCATGTCATAGGGCACGGGCGTGATCGTGATGTCGTTGTAGCCGAGCCGCGCGAGCATCGCGAAAACCACGTCGTAAAACTCAGCGACCGTCAACTCCGCGATCGCCACGCTCTCGATCTTGCCCGACATGCAAATCAGATTGATCGTATGGTCGTGAAGGTCGAAGGCCAGTTCGAACGACCGCCCGCCATAGGGAATGGCACGCGTCGTCAGCCCGCGCGGCCCCGGATAGAGCGTGACATGCCACCAATGGTTCAGCTTGGGATGCGTCGCCATGCGGATCTTTCCGACGATCTGGCAGAACCGGTGCAGGGTATCCTTGGTTTCGGCCCAATCTGCATAGGGTAGCGACGGGAGATCGAAGGGTATGGTCATGGCAGGCTCCTCGTGCGGGGCGGCGAGGCTGTTGGAATCAGAAGCCTCGATCCTAAGGTTAGCTTCGCCAGAGCTCTATGACAGCTGCAAGACGCGACACCTGTCTCTCCGCCGAAAGCCCCTTTCCAGTCGCTTCAAGCAGGGGCATAACGCTTGAATGGCCTCTACTGACATAGCTTCGCTCAAACCCGGCGACCATCTCTTCCTGGTCGACGGCTCGTCCTACATCTTCCGCGCCTATCATGCGCTGCCGCCGCTGACCCGAAAGACAGACGGCCTTCCAGTCGGTGCGGTTTCCGGCTTCTGCAACATGATCTGGAAACTGATGCGCGAGCAGGTCGACGATACACGCGCAACACATCTCGCGGTGATTTTCGACCATTCCGGCACGAGCTTCCGCAACGATCTCTATGACCTCTACAAAGCCAATCGCGACGCACCGCCAGAAGATCTGCGTCCACAATTCGGCCTGATCCGCGAAGCGACGCGTGCATTTGGCCTGCCCTGCGTCGAGCAGGAAAACTACGAGGCCGATGACTTGATCGCGACCTATGCCCGGCTTGCCGAGGAGGCCGGCGCCGACGTCACGATCGTGGCGTCCGACAAGGATCTCATGCAGCTCGTCAGCGCACAGGTGACGATGTATGACACGATGAAGGACCGGCGGATTGGCGCTGATCAAGTCGTCGAGAAGTTCGGCGTCACGCCCGACAAGGTGGTTGAGGTTCAGGCGCTGGCCGGCGATTCGGTCGACAATATCCCTGGCGCACCTGGGATAGGCGTTAAGACGGCCGCACAACTGATCGAGACCTATGGCGATGTCGAGACGCTTCTTGGACGCGCCGAGGAAATCAAACAACCCAAGCGCCGCCAGACGCTGATCGACCATGCCGATGCAATCCGCATCTCGCGCAGACTCGTGGAACTCGAACGCTATGTCCCGCTTGAGACGGGGATGGACGATTTCACCGTGCGTGAGCCGGATCCGAAGGCGGCGATCGGCTTCCTGAAGTTCTTGCAGTTCACCTCAATCACCCGCCGGGTGGCCGACGCGTTGGACGCCGATGCCAGCATCATCGAACCGACACCGGTGCCGATAAAATTCTGGGAGGGCACAGACCAGCCTGCGGACGCCGAGACATCTACGCCGGCGCCGGATGGTGCAAATCTGTCGCTGCAGGCCTCCGACGCGGCGGGAGAGGGCGCTGCCACACCGCAAGACGCGGTCGCGTTGCGTCTTGCAGATGCTGCCAGCGTTACAATCGATCGTGATACGTACGAGACGATCACGACACTGGAAGCGCTCGATGCCTGGATCGCCGAGGCACGCGCAAATTACGCGGTCGTTTTCGATGTTGAAACGACGAGTCTCGATGCCATGCAGGCCGATCTCGTCGGCGTCGCACTGGCAACCGCGCCAGGCCGCGCGGCCTACGTGCCGCTGGCGCACACGTCTGGAGACGACGGCGACCTGTTTGGTCGCGGCGCTTCACAGGGCGCAGGCGACTCCAAGGCCGGTTCGGAGACACCCCTTTCCGACGGGGAACAGGGTGGGACGGAGCAGATCGCTTTTGACACGGCGATCGCGCGCCTCAAATCACTTCTCGAAGATCCGTCGGTTCTGAAGATCGCGCACAATGCGAAATACGATCTTCTGGTCCTGTCGCGCTACGGCATCACCGTCACGCCGATCGAGGACACGCTTTTGATCTCCTATGTGCTCGATGCCGGCATGGGCGGGCATGGTATGGACGAATTGTCCAGGCGACACTTCGGTCATGAGCCGATCCCCTTCAAGGAAGTGGCCGGTTCGGGCAAGAGCCAGATCACCTTCGACCGGGTGCCGATCGACACGGCGACGGCCTATGCGGCGGAAGATGGCGACGTTACCTACAGGCTATGGCGCCTGCTCAAGCCCCGGCTTGCAGCCGAGCAGATGACGACGGTCTATGAGCGTCTCGAACGCCCACTTGTCCCGGTGCTCACGCGCATGGAGCGTCATGGCATCAAGGTCGACCGACAGATGCTGGCGCGGCTTTCGGGCGAGTTCGCGCAAAAGATGGCCGGGATCGAAGACGAGATCTACGCGCTGGCCGGTGAGCGCTTCACGATTGGCTCCCCAAAGCAACTCGGCGAGGTCCTGTTTGAAAAGCTCGGCCTGCCTGGCGCGAAAAAGACCAAGACCGGTGCCTGGACGACAGGCGCCAGTGTTCTCGAAGACCTTGCTGCCGAAGGCCACGCGCTGCCGGGGAAAGTGCTCGATTGGCGCGGCCTTCAAAAGCTGAAATCGACCTATACCGACGCGCTTCCCGGCTACATCAACCCAGAAACGGGACGGGTGCACACCTCCTTCTCGCTGGCGGCGACCACCACGGGGCGGCTGTCGTCGTCGGACCCAAACATCCAGAACATCCCCGTACGCACCGAGGAAGGCAGGCGCATCCGCAAAGCCTTCATCGCAGAGGAGGGGTCAAAACTGGTCTCGGCCGACTACAGCCAGATCGAACTGCGCGTACTCGCGCACATTGCCGAGATCGATCAACTCAAGCAGGCATTCGCCGACGGGCTCGACATCCACGCCATGACGGCATCGGAAATGTTCGGTGTCCCGGTTGAGGGCATGGATCCTATGGTGCGCCGCCGAGCGAAGGCGATCAATTTCGGGATCATTTACGGCATTTCCGCGTTTGGGCTCGCCAATCAGCTGTCGATCCCGCGCGAGGAAGCCTCAACCTACATCAAACGCTATTTCGAACGCTTCCCCGGCATCAAGGACTATATGGACCGAACCAAGGCCCTGGTCCGCGAGCAGGGGTTCGTGACGACGATCTTCGGGCGCAAGTGCCACTATCCGGCGATCACAAAGGGTTCGCCATCGGAACGTGCCTTCTTCGAGCGGGCCGCCATCAACGCGCCGATCCAGGGGTCAGCGGCTGATATCATCCGCCGCGCCATGGTGCGGATGGAGCCGGCGCTGTCTGACGCCGACCTCAACACCAAGATGCTGCTTCAGGTCCACGACGAACTGATTTTCGAAGTGCCCGACGGCGAGGTCGACGCAACCCTGCCGATCATCACCAAGGTGATGGAGGACGCAGCCCTTCCCGCGCTCGATCTGTCGGTGCCGTTGAAGGTCGATGCCCGGGCGGCAGACACCTGGGACGAGGCGCACTAAGCGCTCGCAGCGAAAGTGGGAACCGGTTTCGCGGTCGCGAGCGCGTCCAATAAAAGCCGACACCTTCGTCAGATGCAGCCTGGAGCGGCTTAGTCCTTGTCCACCCCCGCATAGGCCTGCTCGCCCCACAGCGATTCGACCTTGGCGTCGCGGCCGCAGGCGAAACGGTAGTAATTGTAGCGCACCGGCGCGCGGCGATAGTAGTCCTGATGGTAGTTCTCGGCCGGCCAGAAGCGGGCGGCATCGAGGATCGGCGTGACGATCTCGCGGCCCAACGCTGCCTGCGCGTCCGCCTTGGCCTGTTCGGCGATGGCGCGTTCGGCGTCATTGGCGACGAAGACGGCCGTTGAATAGCTTACCCCGCGATCGCAGAACTGGCCGCCGGGATCGGTCGGGTCAACCGTGCGGAAGAACACATCGAGCAGTTCACGGTAGCTGATCCGGTTCGAGTTATAGGTCAGTTGGACCACTTCATAGTGTCCACCGCCGGAATAGGTGTCATAGGTCGGGTTGGGCAGATCACCGCCGGAATAGCCCGATACGGCGTCGGTGACACCCCGGACATGATCAAAGTCCTTTTCGACGCACCAGAAGCACCCGCCGGCAACGATCGCGGTTCGAGTTTCGGCAAATGCTGGAACGGCACAGACCATCAACAAGGCTGCGGCAAAGGCGGTGCGGATCATGATCGTTCTCCAAAGGACATATCTCTGTCTCTTGCTGCCGGAAAAACACGGCAGCGAAAAGACAGCCACGATCACCGCAAGGTCACATCCTCGTGGGATCCATAATCCCTCGGCCGACTAGAGCAATCCCAGCGAAACTGGGCACCGTTCGGGCAAGCCGAACCGTGTCCGGAATTGCGACAAAACAAGTGCTTAGCGCGCTTTTGGTGACTCGGGTTTCACGGTAAGCGCTCTAGAAGGGCAATCCAAGCGCCGTGCAGATAAAGGCATTCGCTGGCGCACAGCTGCAATAAGCTTTTGCGACACTATCAATCAGGTCAGGTCCAGTGACCGCTTCGCGCGGCAGGCGCTGCGAGACGACGAAGGACTTTCGCTTCAGATCCTCGACATGTTCATGATCCTTGGGAAACCCGCGCGGCGCGGTCTTCAGGCGGTCCGCCTCAAAACCATCGAGCAAAATCCCAAGTCCGTTTTCGGCCTTTAGCGCGGCCCATGCCTTTGGCTGATCGACGATATGCTGACGGATGGCACGCAGATCGTCAGAGGGCGGCGCCCAAACGCCAGCCCCAAGCACGATGCCTTCCCGATCAATATGGAAGTAAAAGCCAGGCCCATGCACATCCTGCTCGGACGCATGGCGGAAATGGCAAGCGGCGTGTTCCTTGTAGGGGCGCTTGTCCTTCGAGAACCGCACATCGCGATAGATTCGAAAGATCGTTTTTCCGTTCGGACGCGGGTCAGCGATGATATGCGGAGAAATATCGGCGAGCTTTGGCGCCAGTGCTTCGACAATGGCAACGAGTTGCCCCTGCACATCGGTCTTGAAGCGCTGCTTATTCTCCTCAAACCACGTCCGGTTGTTGTTCGCCGACAGATCGTCGAGGAAAGCGAGGATCGATGGATCGAACGCAAAACCAGACATGGCGTGACAGCACCTACGATGGTGACACATTTGACTTTAGGAACGAATAAAGAACATGCATATGCTTGTCAACGTCGGGAGGTGTCCCCGAGAGATCAACCGCGAAAGATCGAAATGCCGCCATCGGCAAGCAGCACCGTACCAGTGGTAAAGCTCGACTGATCGCTGGCGAGGTAGAGCGCGCTTTTTGCGATCTCGTCGGGCGTGGCGATGCGTTTGAGGAGATGCAGCGACCGCACGGCGTCGAGCGCCTCTGGCGTTGCGGCGAACGCGTTGGCCATCGGCGTCTCTGTGCCGCCGGGCAAAAGCACATTGACGCAACGCCAGAGGCGCTCGACGCCGTGCGGTCGCTGCATCTCCTCAAAC
>JBCBSK010000177.1:0-6679 GCA_039819185.1 Pseudomonadota bacterium
ATAGATCGGCTTAAGACTGGCCTCGGCAGGTACGCGCACGCCGGCGATTTCGATTTCATAGTCGCTCGCGAGCATGTCTTGCGCCGTCTCACCATCGCGCGTCGGCACGTAGCCGAGGCCGATTGCGGCCCCGAGCGCGTGGACATAATTACCGCTCGTCACATAAGAGACGATCTCACCATCACGGAGGATGGGCTCGGTATGATAGACTAGCGGCTTGGGATCGGTCAGGCGGAACTGCATCATCCGGCGCTCAAGGCCAGATTCCTTCTTGCGCAGCACCGCATCGCGGCCGAGGAATCCGCCGAAACGCGATGCCGGCTTCTGTAGTTTGACGGCAAAGCCAAGCCCTGCCTCCAGGACATGATCCTCGTCAGAGATATCGTGGCCGAAATGTCGAAATGCCTTTTCGATACGACAGGAATCGAGTGCGTGCAGGCCGCAATAGACAAGGCCCATGTCACGTCCGGCAGCGTCAATCGTCTCGAAGACATGCGCCGCCATATCGGCAGAGACATAGAGCTCCCAGCCCAGTTCGCCGACATAGGAAATCCGATGCGCGCGCAGTTGGGCCATGCCGATGTCGATGGTCTGCATCGTGCCAAACGGGAATGCCTCGTTTGACAGGTCCACGCTGGTCAAGGGTTGCAGAAGCGCCCGCGCGTTCGGCCCCATGACCACGATAACGGCTTCCATGGCTGTCACATCAATCGCGGCGGCGCGCGCGTCTTCCGGCCAATGGCGCTTGATCCAGGCCATATCACGGATGATGGAGGCCCCCGGAGTGACGACGATGAAGGAGTCTTCAGCCAACCGGCTGATCGTTACATCCGCCTCAATGCCGCCGCGTTCATTGAGGAACTGCGTGTAGACGATCCGCCCCGGATCAACCATGACGTCATTCGCTGCAAGGCGCTGCAACACATCCGCCGCATCTGGCCCGTCGACACGGATCTTGCCGAACGATGAGATGTCGAACAGACCAACACCTTCACGCACCGCCATATGTTCGGTGCGATGATTGTCGAACCAGTTTTGCCGTCCCCAGGCGTATTGGTAGACTGGCTCCTGTCCTGTCTCGGCAAACCAGTTTGCCCGCTCGAAGCCCGCAACCTCACCGAAACAGGCGCCACGTTCCTTAAGATGAGCATGTAGCGGCGAGCGACGCACATTGCGCGACGTGGCCATCTGCCGATAGGGGAAGTGATCAGCGTAGAGCAGGCCAAGCGTTTCCTTCGATCGCTCATAAAGATAGGTCTTGGAGCCCTGAAACGGCATCATTCGGCGGACATCGACGTCCCACAGATCGAAGGGTGGATGACCGCCATCGATCCATTCGGCCAGTGCCATGCCGGCTCCACCCGACGACTGAACGCCCACGGAGTTGAACCCGGCCGCAACGAAGAAGTTCTTCAACTCCGGAGCTTCCCCGAGGAGGTAGCGATCGTCCGGCGTGAAGCTCTCCGGCCCGTTAAAGAAGGTGTGGATGCCAACCGTTTCAAGCGCCGGGAAACGGTTGACGGCATTTTCGAGGATCGGCTCGAAATGCTCGAAATCCTCGGGCAACTGATCGAAGCAGAAGTCTTCCGGGATCCCGTCCATGCCCCAGGGCTTGGCGTTCGGTTCGAAAGCACCAAGGAGGATCTTGCCGGCATCTTCCTTGTAATAGGCGCATTCGTCGGGCACCCGCAGCACCGGCAGATTCGCCGGCAGGTCGGGGATCGGTTCCGTGACGACATAGAAGTGCTCGCAGGCATGGAGTGGCACATTAACGCCGGCCATGCGGCCGACCTCACGGCCCCACATGCCACCGCAATTGACCACCACCTCTGCATCTATCTCAAAAGGGTCACCGTTCTGTTCCGCCTGAATGCCCGTGATGTGACCATTCGCCTGGCGGATCGCGGTCACCTTGACGTTTTCGAAAATCTTGGCGCCGCGCGAGCGGGCCCCCTTGGCCAAAGCATGAGTAATGTTGGCGGGGTCGGCCTGGCCGTCGAGCGGTGTCCAAAGCCCACCCAGAACGCCGTCCATGTTGAGGCCGGGATATTTGTCCGCGATATCCGTCGCTGACCATTCCTCGATCTCGACACCGAAGACCTTGGCCATGGACGCACCGCGTCGGGCCTCTTCGAGTCGATGCTCTGAAAGGCACAGAAGAATCGACCCGTTCTGCTTGAAACCCGTGGCAACGCCGGTTTCGGCTTCAAGACCTGAAAACAATTCCGCCGAATAGCGCGCCAGCCGGGTCATGTTCTGGGTTGCGCGCAACTGTCCAACCAGGCCCGCTGCATGCCAGGTCGTGCCCGACGTCAATTGCTTGCGTTCGAGCAGAACCACATCGGTCCAGCCAAGCTTGGTCAGGTGATAGGCAACCGAACAGCCGACGGCGCCGCCGCCAATGATCACCGCTCGTGCCTTACTGGGAAGGGTCGTCATCGTTTGTCCACCGCCATGTCCTTGGATGCCAGCAGCACGGCCGCGCACACCATCAACCCGCCACACAACCGATTCAGCCAAACCCCGCCAAGCGCCTGAAGTCGTGCCAAGGCCCGCGTCGCGGCGAAGCCCCAGGCGACGAGCAACACACCGTCGACCACGAGATAGGTAATGCCGAGAATGAGAAGCTGCGGCGCGACAGGCTGGCTGACGTCGATGAATTGCGGGAACAAAGCCGCGAAGAAAACGACTGCATAGGGGTTAGCCAGCGACGTTAGAAAGCCTTGCCGGAACAAGCGCCCCGCGGGAGTGTGGACACCAGTCCCTGACAGCGAGATCGGTGGCGCCAGAAACAACGTCAGCCCGAGCCAGGCGAGATAGGCAACGCCGAGCCACTTGATCACCGTGATCGCGTCGGCGGATGCCGCGATGATCGCTGTCAGGCCAAACGCCGCCGCCGTCATCTGCAACGTGTTCGCAGAGAGATCACCGGCAACCGTGTGCAATGACCGCTTCAGCCCGTGACGCAGGCTGTTCGACATGATCAGGAACTGACTCGTATCCGGCGGCGTCGCGAAGAAGACTGCAAGCGCTACAAGATAGAGAAGATAGGTCTCGAGCGTCATGCGGGCCTCAGGATCGTATGTCCGGCGGCGCCAAGCCGTTCCTTCAAACGCGCGATATGCGCCGGCCCGATCTCGCAGCATCCACCGACAACAGAAACGCCGCGATCAACCCAGCCAAGCGCGACGTCGGCATAGGCGTCGGGATCGAGATCAGGCCGCTGGCCTTCTAGGACCTTCACGGTCGTGCCAATGACAAACTCTTCGGAGATCGGCCGGAAGCCGTTGGCATAGGCGCCGACGGGACCACCAAGCGCCAGAAGATCGTCGAGGCCTGCGTCGACATCCTCCGGCGGGCAGCAATTGATGAGCCGCACGGCAATGTCGATGCCGTCAAGCTCCGCATTGGCCTCGGCGAGGGTTTCGCCCGACCGCACACGGCCGCCCGTGCCTTCCTTCAAGGTCCAAGCCATCCAGACAGGCTTTCCGGTCGCGGCAGCGCCAAGGGCAGCCGCCCGCCCTTCACGTCCCGTCGTGATGGTCTCGCAGATGAAGAAATCGACATGGTCTGCCTGAGCCTCCGCCATTTCGCGATAGAGCGGGATGATTTCCTCGTCGGGGCCAACGAGTTCGGGGCGGTAGGACCATTCGAGCGGCGGCAGGCAACCGGCAATTGCAATGTTCTCACCGACCTGATCCCGCGCCTGAACAGCAAGCTCGCAGGCGCGTGTCTGAAGTTGGTGGAATCGGTCCCGGTCGCCAAAGCGCTCAAGCTTCTTTTGTGTCGCCGAATAGGCGTTGACGATGATAACCTTGGCACCGGCACGGATGAAATCGGCATGGAGATCACGCACGATGTCTGGGGTGTCCATCATCACCTGCGCCGACCACAACGGCGTCGGCTCTGCGCCGGACCGGCGCAGGAGTTCCTGACCCATTCCGCCGTCAAGCAGCACAACGTCCGTCATCCGCGGAGCCTGTCATTGTTCGGGTCATAGACGGCAGCTGTCGGGTGAATGCGCGCCTTGCGCCGCGTGCCGACCACCTCGATCTCGAAATCGGCGTCCGGATTGGCTTTGTCCGCGTCCAGGATCGACAGGGCCACGGTCTCTTGCGTCCTGTGCCCATAGCCGGCTGACAGAACGAGGCCACAAGCCGCGCCATCACCGTTGAAGACCGTCGAGAGCGACACCGGATCACCATCACCAGCTTCAACGGTCATGGTCACGAAGGCTTTGTCGACCCCACGCGCTTGTTCTTCGGCAATCGCCGCTTTGCCGATGAATTCAGACTTCGACAGATGTATCCACCGGTCTAGCCCAGACTGCAGCACGGTGAAATCAGTCGACAGGTCCGCCTTCCACGACCGGTAGCCCTTTTCGAGCCGCATGGACTCAAGCGCCAGCATACCGAAATCACAGATGCCATGATCCTGGCCAGCCGCCTCGATCGCGCGATACGTCTGCAGCGCATACTCGGTCGGAACGTGGACTTCCCAACCAAGTTCGCCGGCATAGGACACGCGGATCAGATGGCCGCGTGCCATAGCAATCTCGGCGGGACGGTGGGTCAGCCAGGGAAACGCATTGGCACCGTAATCGCCGGGCGCAACCGCTTTCATGACGTCACGTGACTTCGGACCCGTAACAAGCAAGGTTGCCCAGCGGTTGGTGATGTCATCAATCTTGATCGCGCCATCGTCCGGCAGATGCCGCATCAGCCAATCTTGATCATGCCAATAAGCGCCGGCACCTGTCAGAAGCCAAAACCGGTCCTCTTCAAACCGGGTCAAGGTCATCTCAGTCAGGACTTTGCCTTTGGGCGTCGAGAAATAGACAAGCCCGATCCGCCCGGGGCGCGGCAACTTGCCGGTGATCAGGCCATCAAGCCAGTTGGCAGCGCCAGGGCCCGACACTTCGAAGCGCGAAAAACCTGGCAGGTCGAGAACGCCGACATGCTCGGCCACATGACGGCATTCAGCTCCGATGCGCTCGAACCAGTGCTGGTGGTCATAGGATGTCGCAGGACCACGCGGGTCGCCGTCTCCGGGGAACCAGTCCGCGCGCTCCCAGCCGCCATAGGCGCCGAACTCGGCCCCCTTCGCCTTAAGTGCTTCATAGACAGGCGATGTCTTGGCGGGGCGCCCGGCAGGCCATTGGATCTTCGGATAATGCGTCGCGTATTCGTGGGAATAGACCTGTATCCCCATCTGGCGGGTATATTCCTGGGTCACATGATCTGTGAACCGCCGCGGATCCACGGCCCAAGCCTCGGTCTCGGTCTCGCCTTCCGTTATCCATTCACAAAGGATCTTGCCTGCGCCACCGGCCTGAACAATGCCGAAGGTGAAGACGCAGGCTTCAAAGGCGTTCGGCACACCCGGCATAGGACCAATCAGGGGATTGCCGTCCGGCGCATAGGGAATTGGCCCGTTGACGACCCGCGTGATGCCGACGGACCCGAGGATCGGCACCCGCTCGCAAGCATCATTGATATACCATTCGAGGCGGTCGAGATCGTCCGGATAAAGCTGGAACGAGAAGTCGTCCGGCATCGGGTCGTCATCGGTGACCCAGTGCGCTTTGCAATGATACTCGTAAGGCCCGAGCAAGAGGCCGTTCTTCTCCTGTCTAAGATAGTAGGACGAGTCGGGATCGCGCAGCAGGGGAAGCTTGGTGTCCCGAGCTTGGAGTTCAGCGATTTCCTCGGTGATCAGATATTGATGCGCCAGGCTGACGCAAGGAACATCGCGGCCAAACATGGCCCCGATCTCGCGCGCCCGATAGCCAGCCGCATTGACGACATACTCGCAGCGGACATCGCCCTTTTCGGTCTCGACGACCCACTCGCCGCCCTCGCGGCGAACGCCAGTGACCGGGCAGAAGCGCACGACTTTCGCGCCAAGCCCCCGCGCGCCATGCGCCAACGCCTGGGACAACTGGGCAGGATCAATGTCACCGTCGGTCGGATCCCACAGCCCACCTTCGAGATCATGTGTCTCCAGGAAGGGATAGGCGTGCTTGAGATCCTCATTGGTCATCAGCTCAAGGCCGATGTCCATGTGCCGCGCCATCGAGGTGACATGCGCGAACTCATCCATGCGCTCGCTGGAATGGGCGAGCCGGACCGAGCCCGTGACGTGATAGTTCATCGGATAGCCGACATCGTCACCGAGCGTGGCGTAGAGGCGCGTTGAATAGTTCTGCAGCGCCATCATCGTCCACGACCCGACGAAGTTCGGGCAATTGCCGGCAGCATGCCAGGTCGACCCGGAGGTCAGTTCGTTCTTTTCGACGAGCAAGCAGTCGGTCCAACCGGCTTTCGCCAGATGATACAAGACGGAGCAGCCCACCGCTCCACCGCCAATGATCACGACCCGCGCCGTCGACGGCAAATCGGCCATACCTGTCCTCCCGGTCGATCGCACCGTTCTTTCTCAAGATCGGACCACGATTTGCGCCGGCCGGGAAGAGGGAAAATGAAAAAGCCGCCTGAAATTTCACCACGTGGAGGATGCGGTGGCGTAAGAGCCGCGTGCGACATCGTCGAGCAGCGTCGCATGGCCGGCGTGTGACCAGGCAAGCTCACGCTCGATCCGGCTCGCGTCCAGCCTGTTGTTGACCGTGAGGAATGCTGCGGTGAACGGATCGAGCGCGGTGGCTGCCTCATCCTGATCG
>JBCBSK010000178.1:0-6578 GCA_039819185.1 Pseudomonadota bacterium
ATGACCCAGCCGTCGATCTTCGGCCGTGGCATCGGCGGCGGCCGCTCGATCGAACTTGATGTATCAGGACCGGAACTCGAGGTCATTCTCGATGTTGCGCTCCGAGCGTTTCTCAAAGTCGGCGAGGTGATGCCGCGCACCGACGGCAATCAGGTCCGGCCGCGTCCCGGCCTCGAGCTTGGCGCGCCCGAAATCCGCGTCTTCCCGGATCGCATTCGCCTGGCCGATGTCGGGCTGAACGCGCGCGATCTCGGCGACACGGTCGATGCCTTCAACGACGGACTTAGGATTGCGGAGATCACTGTTGGTGGCGAACGCATTGATCTGATGTTGATGGGCCCGCGCGACGATGTCGCCGCGACGCAGGGCATTGCCGAACTCCCCGTCGTGACGAGCGAAGGCACGATTCTGCCAGTGCGTGCGCTGTCGGATGTCGAGGTTGTTGCTGGCCCGACGGAGATACGCCACGCCGAACGCGAGCGCACGGTGACGTTGGATGTGCGGCCGGCGAATGCGATTGCGCTCGAAGCCGCCCTCGAAATTCTTCAGACCGATGTGATCGATGTCCTCGAAGCCGAGGGTCTGCCCGACGGTGTGACGCTCAACCTGTCGGGAACCGCCGACAAGCTGACCCAGACCTGGGACGCTCTGGTGCTCGACCTGCTTCTGGCGATCGTCATCGTTTATCTGGTGATGGCGGTATTGTTCGAGAGCTTCTGGTATCCGCTGATCATCCTGGTCGCGGTGCCGGTTGCAGCCGCCGGCGGAGTCGCGGGGCTTGCTGTCCTGAATACCTACATTCCCCAGCCACTCGACATGCTGACGATGCTGGGCTTCGTCATTCTGATCGGGATCGTCGTGAACAATGCGATTCTTCTGGTCGATCAAAGCCTGAACCATGTCCGGCGCGACGGGATGGCTGTGCCGGATGCGATCCTTGAGGCAACACGCAATCGTATCCGGCCGATCTTCATGTCGACAATGACGAGCGTGTTCGGGATGATGCCGCTGGTGTTGTTTCCGGGAGCGGGCTCGGAACTTTATCGCGGCTTGGGCGCCGTGGTCATCGGCGGCTTGTCGCTGTCGACCATCGTCGCACTTGTTCTGATCCCATCGCTCCTGGCGGTCTTCATGGCGATCATCGAGCGCGGCAGCCACCGCGGCAAACAAGCCCCCGCCGAGCCGAGCGTTCAGCCAGCGGAGTAGCGCCGGGTGTCCCTAGCTTAGCGAGATCGTCAGCGAAACGGTGTCCGCGCCTTGATCGCCTGCGACAGCGTGCCATCGTCGAGATAGTCGAGTTCGCCGCCGACCGGAACGCCATGAGCGAGTCGTGAAACGGTCACGCCGGCGCTCGCCAATAGGTCTGTCACATAATGGGCCGTTGTCTGGCCCTCGACCGTGGCGTTCAAGGCAATGATCACCTCCTTGATCTCAGGCGCCTCTGCGCGTGCGACAAGGCTTGCGATCGCCAGCTCGTCCGGTCCAACTCCATCGAGCGGCGACAGCACCCCGCCGAGCACGTGATAGCGGGCCTTGACCGCTTCAGCCCGTTCGAGCGCCCATAGATCGGCAACGGTCTCCACAACGACGATGGTCGCGGGATCCCGGCGCGGATCTCGACAGATCTGGCAGGGATCGGACGTATCGACATTGCCGCAGATGCCGCAGAGCCGGACGCGCTCGGTCACCACCCGCATCGCTTCAGTCAGCGGGGCAAGCACCTGCTCACGCTTTTGAACGAGATGCAGCGCCGCCCGTCGTGCCGACCGCGGCCCGAGGCCCGGCAAGCGTGCGAGAAGTTGGATCAGACGCTCGATTTCAGGACCGGCACTCGACTGGCTCATATGTCAGACTTGGCGGGAGTCGCAGCCAATGGCAAGAACGAGCTGACGTCAGCATGCTCAGTGGGAAGCCTGGTTCGTGGACATAACAGCGCGTTCTTATCCTGCTTCGGGCCGCTCAGAATGGGCGGAAGAACCGCCGACCAAAACAAGAAAACCCAGGTCACGAGATCATTTCGCAGCACATGCCCATGCTCAGTGCGCGTGGTGACCATATCCCACAAGAACTGAGAGGATCGCCGCGGCTTGCATGAGACTTCGACAAGATGTAGGAGCTTCTCAGGCCTTTTGAGGAGGCCGCCCGGTCCGCGGAAAGCTGTCATCGGCGCCTCTTTTTGAAGACTACGACCACATCGGTTTTCTCAGCCCGGCATAGCGGACCATCGGGCAGCGGAGGGAAACCCGATGACCAAATCACTCGATCAATTGCGCCGCGACGCCAAAGCCCTGGGCAAGGCCCTGGCCGAGGGGCATCAAGGCGCTACGTTACGTGTTCGCGGCATCATCGCCGAGCCTCGAAACGGCGTCTACAAACACGCTGATTGCCTGCATGTTATAGCGCGGGAAACGGGCTATGCGACATGGTCGGCGTTGAAGCTCGCCGTGGAAACCCAGGGCATGGACCGCGCCGAAAAACAGGGGCGTTTGCGCTGGGCACTGTTCCATGGCGCGCACGAAACCGTCTCCCATCTTCTCGCAGCCGATCCTGATCTCGCTGCGGGCCAAGTCCCGTTGCTGGTTGCACTTTACGACGTCCAGACCATGCGCAAGATATTGGCGCAGGACCCAGGCACCGCTGCCCGAGAGTATCCGCCCCGGCGTCCCATGTGCCATCTCGCCTTTTCACAGCACATCCATGCGGCACCTGAGAAAGAAACGGACATGCTCACCATGGCCGAGCTACTGGTGGCACATGGCGCGGACGTGAACGACAGCTTCTCGTTCAACCCCGGAGCTGATCATCGCTTATCGGCGCTCTACGGAGCAGTCGGACACGCAAACAACATGCCACTCGCCAAATGGCTCTTGGAGCACGGTGCCAACCCCAACGACGATGAATCGCTCTACCATTCCACCGAACTGGGGCATACCGACGGACTTCGATTGCTGCTGGCGCATGGCGCGCGACCACAGGGCACCAATGCACTGCCGCGTGCGATTGATTTCAACAGCATCGAGGCGGTCCGCCTCTTGCTGGACGGCGGCGCAGATCCCAATGAAGGCATCGCACCACATCCCTCTGGTGAACCGTCTCTTGTGATCCCGGCGCTGCATCAGGCGGCACGGCGGCTGGCGTCCGGTGATATCGCCCAGCTTCTGCTTGACTATGGCGCCGACCCGAATGCTGTGAGCCGTGGTCATACGCCCTATGCCTTCGCGCGTATCTTTGGAAACCGGGACGTCGCCGAGATGCTGGAAGGAGCTGGTGCCATGACAACGCTATCGCCTGTCGAGGCTCAGCTTGCTTCGGCCGCCGAAGGCGACGGAAGACCGGGCAACCAGATCGACATGACCCAGGTTTCAGATGAGATGAAAGCCCTCCTGTGCCGGCTCGTCTGGCGGGAGGGAACGCTTCCGCATATGCAGCGTTTGGTTCAGATGGGATTTGACCCCAATCTGGCCGACGAGATGGGAATGCCGCCGCTTCATCTGGCAGGCTGGGAGGGGATGGCAGATGTCATGTCCTACTTCCTAAGCCTAGATCCTGATCTCGACCATACCAATGCTTATGGAGGCACACTCCTGTCGACCATTGTTCATGGGTCCGAGAACTGTCCGCAGAGGGCGCGTCGTGAGCATATAGACTGCGCCCGCATAGCACTCGAGCACGGCGTTGCACTCCCCAAGAAAGCGCCACAATTTGCAACGGCACCGGACATGTCCGAGTTCCTCGCCGATTGGGCACAGACGCACCCTGGTCAAGTTGTCGAACATGGTGTGGCGTGATCCTGCGAGAGGTCTTGTCTGCTGCATGACGTTCCGGGCGGCGGTGCAAACGCAACGAGCGTGTAACCAGCAGAGCCGTAAGACATTGCGTTCCGTCCCAACGACACCGTCGCTCGAATGATGCAGACAAACGGATCTTCGCAAAAATCTGATCTGGGCTTCAAACAGCCGTCTAAACGTCAACGCGCCCGCGCTCCGCGCGAAACCGTGCAGCCCAGGCGCTGTTCGTTGCATCCGCCAGCTTTGCGACGGGAAGCGTGCGGTCATTCGCGACCACCTGGTCGACCCCGAGGCGATCGAGAATGCGGCCAACAGCAACATAGGGATCTGCCGACAGGTCGTCATAGGTGATGCGAAGCGGGTCGATGGCTTCGCCGGCAAACCATGCCTGCCACTCCGCCTCCAGCCTGATCGCAAGATCGATCTGTCGGGCGATCTCGTCTGCGTCATAGACGGGTTCCTGCGGCACGGACAACCGCTCCAGTTCCGTCCCATCCGGCGCCTGGTGCCACAGCCCGGTTTGGGTCGCCTTCACGAAGGAAATGGCCTGGTCGAGCTTGTCGCGGCGCGTGAGATAGACAAACAGCGTCCGCCCGAAGGTGGTCTCGATCCGGGCCCTGTCGCTCGCCAGGCCCGGATGCAAGACATTCAGTTTCTGCATGAAAAACTCGAAACTGCGCCGCTGCAGTCGCAGGCCGAAGATGCCGGTTTTGCCGGTCCCGCGCGTCATAGCGGCATCGAAGACCGCGCTCAGCGCGTCGCGTTCCGTGACGAATGGCTGATCGGACACGCCATAGTCATCTAGCCAGTCTGACACTGACGGCTCATGAAAGTGCGAGTCCGGCACCCCGGCCACACCGGTTTCCTGCAAGAGCTTGCACAGAAGCGTGCTGCCGCTGCGCGGGCTGGTGCAGAGAATGTAGGACTGAAAGTCAGCCATTTCGGGTGGTCAGGCGTGCATTCGCTCAGCCGAAGGGGTTCATGCCCGGCGGCAACGGGAGGCCGGCGGACATATCCTTCATCTTATCGGCCATGAGTTGTTCCGCCTTGGCCTTGGCGTCGTTATGGGCCGCGACGATCAGGTCTTCGAGAATATCGCGCTCATCAGCCACGACCACGGACGGATCGAGTTCGACCCCGACCATCTGGCCCTTGCCGTTGAGACGCACCTGGACCAGCCCGCCTCCAGAAAAGCCTTCGACCTCGAGCGTTTCGAGCTCGGCCTGCATATCGGCCATTTTGCTCTGTAGCTCCTGCGCCTTCTTCATCATGCCCATAAGGTCTTTCATAAGAGGTCGTCCTCTGTGTCCAAATCGTCGGGATCGATGGGGGGATCGGGTGTGCCGTCATCCTCGGCGTCGTCGTCCTCATTGTCGGGGAAGCGGACATTGACGATCTTCGCGCCCGGAAAGGTGGCCAGAACGGCCGCGACGGTCGGGCTGTCGCGGATATCGTCCATGACTGCCTGACGGGCCGCCTCGGCCTGGACGCGGAGAGGTTCTGCACCAGGTTCGCGCGACAGCGAGATCATCCAGCGCGCGCCGGTCCAGTCGTATAACTTGCGTCCAAGCGTCTGCATCAGATCGGTCGGTGCGCCGGCTTCGAGGTTCATCTCGATCCGCCCCGGCTGCATTGCAACCAGCCGCACATAACGCGTGATCTGGGCCGCCAGCAGCCGATCTCGCTTGTCGTCAGCGAGCGCAACCACGTCTTCCAGTGTCGCCAAGGCAGGACCGGCATAGGCGATCGTGGGCAGCTCGGCGTCCGGTGTGGTCTGTGCCATGGGCTCGGGGGCGCTGCGGTCAGACGCCAGCGACAGATGCGACCGGGGCTGCGCAGCGGATGCCTCCGATCGCGGCGACGCTGAGGCAATCGGGTCGGCGATCCTGGGGTCCGAGACCCTCAGCGCGGCCGATGCAGGCCCACCTCCGCTTGGTCGTTGCGGTGCAGCGGATGCCCCGCCAACCCGCCCCCCCGTCGTGTCGCGCCCGTCCCCAAGCGCCTTCAGCGCATCCTCGGGGCTCGGCAAAGACGCGGCATAAGCCAACCGGACAACAAGCATGTCGGCGGCCGCCTTCGGCAGGGAGGCGGTATCGACTTCGGGAATGCCCTTGAGAAGAATCTGCCAGGTCCGTGTCAGGTCCGCCATGGACAGCCCTGGCGCCATCTCTGTGGCGCGATCGCGCTCGGTCTCGCTCAGGCTGCGGTCGCTTGCGGCATCGGGAACGACCTTGAGTCGCGTCACCAGATGGGTGAATCGGGCAAGATCGCCAAGCACGGCGGACGGCTCGGCACCGATGTTATACTGACTGTCGAAGATGTCGAGGGCACCCGGAACGTCGCCACGCATCACCGCCTCGAACAGATCGATGACCATGCCGCGATCGGCCAGCCCCAGCATATCGCGGGTCGTCTCGGCCTCGACCGCTCCGGCGCCGTGGGCGATGGCCTGGTCGAGTAGCGACAGCGCATCACGCACCGAGCCTTCGCTCGCACGCACGATCATCGCCAGCGCATCGGCATTCGCTGTCACGCCCTCTTGGCTTGCAACAGACTGGAGATGCACGACAAGTTGGTCCGCCTCGACGCGCCTGAGATCGAAACGCTGGCAGCGCGACAAAACGGTGATCGGAACCTTGCGGATCTCGGTTGTCGCGAAGATGAACTTCACATGCTCCGGCGGCTCTTCCAGCGTCTTCAACAGACCATTGAACGCCGCCTTGGACAGCATGTGGACTTCGTCGACGATGTAGACCTTGTAGCGCGCGCTCGACGGCTTAGAGCGCACCG
>JBCBSK010000179.1:0-6566 GCA_039819185.1 Pseudomonadota bacterium
AAAACACTGACAGTCATCGCATGACAAACATGACAGTTCTACGACACTCAGGTCGTCTACACCGGCAGACCTTTGAATTGATCTCGGTAATCGCGCCAACTCTTCCGACATTGCAACGAAAGGGATAGACTCTTGAGATAGTAACCACGATCAATGCATGACGGAAGAGTTGGCGCGATTACCGAGATCAATTCAAAGGTCTGCCGGTGTAGACGACCTGAGTGTCGTAGAACTGTCATGTTTGTCATGCGATGACTGTCAGTGTTTTTTCAGCTGTGTATTTGACGGAATCACAAGACCCTAAGGCAGGTCTGCGTGTGTCCGCCCTGGTATCTGCGCGCGGAGGCAGAGGTGAGCGAGGAGAGCGTCCCGGCTTTCGGTGCTGACGATCCGCGTATCGGCGTGGGGGCGATCGCCGTCGGAGGTTCTGGCCCCGAGGTGCGCGATGATCCCGTCTTCGAGGAGCTTGAGGCCGAGTTCCGCAAGATGGAGAGCGATGGCCCGGGCGCCGTAAAGTGGCGCAGTGTTGCCGAAAATGCCGTCGTGGTTCTCGGCGAGAAGGGCAAGGACCTCCTTGTTTCAGTGTGGTTGTCCTATGCGCTGTACCGCGAGGAGGGCGTATCCGGCCTTGCCACAGGACTGACCATCCTGCGCGACATGATCGACGGCCATTGGGAAACGCTCTATCCGCCAGCGAGGCGCGAGCGCGGGCGGGTAAACGTCATCGAGTGGCTCGTGGGTCGGCTGGCGCCTGAACTTGCCGAGATTGAACCGGCGCCAGACCAGGATGCTGCCGTGATCGCGGCCGCAGACCGGCTTGACGAGATCGACCAGCTGCTTGAAGCCAAGCTGCAAAAGGAACAGGTGGCACTTGGTGAGTTGGTGCGCGCCTTGCGCCCGCATGCCCGCGCGGCGCGGGAGCGGATCGCCGAAGCCGGACGCAAAGCGGAGGAGGCAGCAAAAGCTGCTGAAGCAAATGCAGAACAGCAGGCCGAGGCTGCTCCGGCTGAGGCGCAGCCATCAGCGCCTGAGACCGCTATGCCTGCCACGGCTGACGCTTCGTCCGGCAACGGTGCGGCGCAAGCCGCACCAGCGCAGCCTGCTCCGGCAGCATCCGCGCCGCCAGCCCAGGCGCCGGCTGCCGTGTCGGCAGTTCCTGATGTTGACACAGGCGACACGTCGAAGGCGATCCAGCAGCTTGCTGGCGTCGTTCGCAAGCTTGCCACCGAACTCCGTAAGGCTAATCCGGCCGATCCAAGACCTTACATACTTGCCCGCACCATTATGTGGCTGCCATTCACGGACTTGCCCGCCGAAACCGGCGGAAAGACCCAATTGCCGCCGCCGCAGGCAAGCCGCATTGCCGCCCTCGAAACCGCCCGGAGCGCCGGTGCACCGCTCGACGTAATCAATCAGGCTGAAGGCATCCTGCCGATCGCGCCACTCTGGCTTGATGGGCATTTTGCCGTCTATCAAGCGCTCTCCGGCCTCGGCGACGATCACAAATCAGCAGCACATGCGGTTGCGGGTATGGTTGCAGGCCTTTGCGTGCAATTGCCTGGCATCGAATCGCTAAGCTTTTCGAACGGCACGCCGCTTGCCGGAGATGGCGCGCGCGGCTGGATCGCCGAGCTTGTCTCCGGCGATGGCGCGGCAGTGACAGCACCGGCCGCCGATGACGACCCGGTGCGTCAAGCCACGGCACTTGCAGGACAGGGCAAGGCGCAGGATGCGATTGCAGCACTTGCCGCTGCGGCACGCGCTCAGGCCTCGGGCCGTGACCGCATGCGCCTGCAACTCGCTCAGGCGAGACTGTGCGTCGATAATGGGTTTGTCACGACAGCGTTGTCTTTGTTGGAGTATCTGGAACAAAGAACGGATCGGATCGAGCTTGATGCGTGGGATCCGGACATGGCCGCAGATCTCGCGGAACTGCGCTTGAGGGGACTGGAACATCAGGACACGCGCAAGATCATTCCGGACGAAGTGAAACGGCGCGGCTTGATCGAGGCGGCACGCCAGGCGCTCGCCGGCGTCGATGCAACGGCTGCAGTCCGGATAATGCGATGAGTGCGCGTAACCGCCTGGCAAGACCGGGTGGGCATGGAATGGGGTTTGGCTGGAATTCTGAGGGGAGCTAGCAATGTCGAAAGATGGATCGGTCGCGCCGAAGGAGCGCGTGAACATTCGCTACAAGCCGGCAACGGGGGACGCGAAGGAAGAGGTGGAACTGCCGCTCAAGCTCTTGATGCTTGGCGACTACACCATGCGTGCCGACGAGACACCGATCGAGGATCGTGAACTCGTCAACGTCAATAAGGACAACTTCAGCGACGTTATGAAGAGCCATGATCTGGCGCTCGACATGACCGTTGAGAACAAGCTCGAGGATGGTCCCGAGGTTGGAGACATGGCGGTGTCGATGAACTTCGCCTCGCTGAAGGACTTCGAGCCCGACAACGTAGTCAATCAGGTGCCGGAACTGCGCAAGCTGCAGGAGCTGCGCGAGGCACTGGTGGCGCTGAAGGGGCCACTGGGAAATGTCCCGGCGTTCCGCAAGATGATTCAGGGTGTGCTCGATGATGAGGGTGCGCGCGAGAAGCTTCTCGCCGAATTGACCGCCGGCGCGCCGGACGGTGAGGCCGAGGATAAGAAAGACGACTGAGCAGCCAGCGCACAGCGCAGGGTCACACGAAGATACAAGACGATTGGGGGCCGCGATGGCTGAGACGGAAACACAGGCCGCATCGGCGGCGGAAACGACCGAAGAAATTTCCCTGCTTGATCAGATCATGCAGGAAACCAAGATCACACCCGCCGAAGACGGCTATGACGTCGCCAAGAAGGGTGTCGCCGCCTTCGTTGCGGAGTTGATGAAGCCAAACCGGACCGGCGAGAAGGTCAACAATTCGGCAATCGACCAGATGATCGCCGAAATTGATCAGAAACTCTCCGCTCAGGTCAGTGCCGTTCTGCACAACGAAGACTTCCAGAAGCTCGAATCGGCCTGGCGCGGTCTGAAGTTCATGGTCGACCGCACCGACTTCCGCCAGAACATCAAGATCGAGCTTCTGAACGTCTCCAAGGACGATCTCTTGATGGACTTCGAGGACAGCCCCGAAGTCGTCCAGTCGGGCCTCTACAAGCATGTTTACACGGCCGAATACGGCCAGTTCGGCGGCCAGCCGATCGGCGCCATGGTGGCCAACTACCAGGTCGGCGCGGGCGCCCAGGATATCAAGCTCCTGCAATATGCCTCAAGCGTCGGCGCGATGTCGCATGCGCCGTTCCTGGCGTCGCCGAGCCCGGACATGTTCGGGGTCGAGACATTCGAGGATCTGCCCAACCTGAAGGATCTCGAATCGATCTTTGAAGGGCCGAAATACGCCAAGTGGAACTCATTCCGGGAATCCGAAGACGCCCGCTATGTCGGGCTCGCCATGCCGCGCTTCCTGCTGCGTTTGCCGTATGGGCCCGAAACGGTTCCGGTGAAGAGCTTCAATTTCCAGGAAGACGCTCAGGGCGAGACCGAGAACTATCTCTGGGGCAATGCCTCGCTGGCGTTCGCGACGCGGTTGACCGAGAGCTTCGCGAAATATCGCTGGTGCCCGAACATCATCGGCCCGCAGTCCGGTGGTGCCGTTGAGGATCTGCCGGTCCACACCTTCGAGGCGATGGGACAGTTGCAGTCCAAGATTCCGACTGAAACGCTTGTTTCGGACCGCAAGGAGTTTGAACTCGCCGAGCAGGGCTTCATGGCGCTGACCATGCGCAAGGGCAGTGACAACGCGGCCTTCTTCTCGGCGAATTCGGTTCAGAAGCCGAAATTCTTCGGCAACACGGCCGAAGGCAAGGATGCGGAGCTGAACTACAAGCTCGGCACCCAGTTGCCGTATATGTTCGTGGTCAACCGGCTTGCCCACTACATCAAAGTCTTGCAGCGCGAAAACATCGGCAGCTGGAAGAACCGTCCGGAACTGCAGCAGGAACTCAACAACTGGATCCGGCAATATGTTTCGGACCAGGAAAATCCATCCGCCGAAGTGCGCTCGCGCCGGCCGTTGCGTCGGGCTTCGATCGACGTTTCGGATGTCGAAGGCGAACCCGGCTGGTATCGCGTCAATATGAGCGTTCAGCCGCACTTCAAATATATGGGTGCGGACTTCACGCTGTCGCTCAAGGGCAAGCTCGACAAACAGTAAGTCTAAGGCATCGCCGTCAGAGTGCGGCGGTGCTCCCTTGGAGCGTTTAGGGAGCGCAAGGCGGCATGCGCGACAGAACCCTGTTTCAGCGGCTCTTGGCGGCCGGAGAGGATGAACCCGTCGATACCCCGTTCGACGAGAGCGCGCTGGTCGAGAGCGTGCTGGAAAATCTCTCGCGCGTGTTCAACAGCCGGGTCGGCACCTGCGAGGCACGCCCTGACTATGGTCTGCCGGACTTCAATGGCGTCATCGGCCATGTCCCGGACGCGGTCGGGCGTATCTCCGTGGCGATCCGCGATCGCATCGTCGCGTTCGAGCCGCGGCTCGAGACGCCCACGGTGCGCGCGCTGCCGGATCCGGATAACCCGCTGCAACTCGGGTTTCAGATCTATGCCCAGTTGCGTGGTGAGGGAGACACCAAGATCGCCTTCGAAACGGTCTTGGGAGACAACGGAAAGGTCAGGGTGCGCAACTAAGCAACTCAGATGTGTTTGGGGTGACACCCCCCAAGCTTTCTGAACGCGCGCAACGCGCGCGCCACAAGAAGGCACGGGGTGGAGAGTGGAGCGGACGCCTTATGGCGATCAACGCCTATTTTCAGGACGAATTGAACTATCTGCGTGATCTCGGGCAAGAGTTCGCGAATGAGAATCCGCGTCTTGCGCCATTTCTGGCGCGTGCCGGCGACGACCCTGATGTGGAGCGTCTGCTTGAGGGGTTCGCGTTTCTGACCGCGCGGCTGCGTCAGCGGCTCAACGAGGACCTTCCCGAGCTCGCCCATAACCTCTTGCAGCTCGTCTGGCCGCATTATCTGCGCGCCATTCCGCCGTTCACGATCCTGCGCTTCGACCCGGCAGAAGGGGCTGGCGCCCGCGCCCCGAAGGTGCCGCGCGGGATAACGGTGCAATCGCGGCCGATCTCCGGCGTTTCCTGCCAGTTCCGCACGGCCTATGATGTTAATCCGTTGCCTTTGTCCGTTTCTGCGGTCGAGGTTGAAAGCCGCGCGACAACAGGGCGGCTCATCGTCACCTTTTCCGTCGCCGATCGCGCCAATCTGCAACGGCTGACCGAAACGCCGTTGACGCTGTTTCTCAATGGCGACCGTGACGATACCGCTCCGCGAGCGCTCTATCTCTGGCTGCTGCGCCATCTGCGCTCAGTAACGGCCAGTGTTGGTGGGCGGACCGTGCGGCTTGGCCGGGAGGCGGTGCGCCCGCGCGGCTTCCGCCGGTCCGACGCGCTGCTTGACTATCCGGCAAATGCTTTTGACGGCTTCCGCATCGTGCAGGAGTATCTCGCATATCCGGCGAAATTCATGTTCCTTGATGTTGTCGGGCTAGACGAATTGGCCTCGGCGTCTGGCGATCTCAAGCTTGTTTTCGACCTTGACCGGCCGCTACCGGCGGAAGTGCGCATCACCGAAACTTCCGTGATGCTCAATTGCACTCCGGCATCGAACCTGTTCGACCACGATGCCCAGCCCATCACCGTCGACCAGTCGCTGTCGGAATATCGTGTCGTGCCGGTTGGTGGCAGTCAGCACTATTCCATTTCATCGATACGCACCGTGAGCGGCTGGTCGCGCGGTGGCGGCCGGCGCATTGAATATGCTCCTTTCGAGACCTTCCGGCATGATCAGCCGCAGGAACGCAGCCGCCCGCGTTACTATCGCACGCGCATTCGCCCCGCCGTCGTGCGGTCCGGCGTTGATCACTATCTGTCCTTCTTGACCCGTCTGGATCAGGTCGGTCGGCCCGATGTCGAGACGGTCTCGGTCGGGCTGACCTGCAGCAATGGACCGCTCGCCGAACGTTTGCCGATCGGCTCGATTGATCAGCCGACGGCGCTGACGCCGGCCAATCTGACCTTCACCAATGTCGCGGGTGTTGCCGGCGAGGTACCACCGCCGGCCGAGGATGATCTCCTGTGGCGGCTGATCGCAAATCTTGCGCGCAATTTCGGTTCGCTCGTCGATGCCGATGCGCTCAGGATCACTCTGTCGGCGTACGATTTTCGCGCGGTGGCCGATGCTCAGTCGCGCCGACGGCTTGATCTGCTGCTCGAGGGGATCGTCGACTTCGAGCAGCGCGGCATCGATATCTTGCTTCAGGGCCGGCCGGTGCGCGGCCGTGAGATTGTGCTCGATGTCATGGAAAGCAAGCTTGGCGGCGAGCCAGAGATGTTCCTGTTCGGCTCGGTGCTCGATGCATTCTTCTCGGCCTATGCAAGTGTCAACAGTCTGCACCGGTTCGCGCTTAGCGGGCTGGAAGCGAAAACGGAAAGCGGGCGAGCTGTTGTTGCTCGTGTTCTGTCAGAACGCCGCCGCCGTCCCCCGTCTGGGCGTCCATTTGAACTCCGTTTTCG
>JBCBSK010000180.1:0-6562 GCA_039819185.1 Pseudomonadota bacterium
CGCACTCCGAGGCATCGCGGAAGCTGCCATCGATCCGGCACGAGTTGACGTCGAAGCGATACTCCGTCACCTCCGCACCGGGCCTCGTGCATTTGAGGGCGACATCGGGCCCCTCCTTGCAAGTGGTCTCGAACAACGCGCCGTCGTTCCAAAGCCAGTCTTCGGCAGGTCGGCCAGACGGCTCTCACCCGCCTTCGGACCAGGACAACGCAACACGGGGAAGCACGCCATGACGAGATTGCTGCTGAGCGCGCTGGCGTTGGTGGCCGTGACTTCGGGCGCGGTCGCCCAGACGGCGGACTATAGCCTCTCTGTCGTCGAGACCGGGCAGCGCGACTATTACTGCACGGTGACGCTTCGGCTCGACAACGCGTCGGACGGAACGGTGAACGACCTCAACGGATCGGTCGTTCTCTTGGCCGGTGACGAGGCGGTCGGGCAGAGCCGCGCCAGCTCGTTCCTCAATGTCGGGCCGGGCGAGACGGGCGAGCGGCTGTTCGAGGCCCCCAACGCGCCCTGTGCGGAGGTGACGGAGTATCGCTTCGACGTCAACTCGTGCCGGATCGATGGCAGCTTCCGCGATGCCTCGGAGTGCGCGACCCGTCTGGCGCCCGAGATCGCCTCGGCGGTATCGCCCTGACGTTGGAAGCGAGGGCTTTTCCCCGTTAGCTGTAGAACTTGGGCAACCGGACAGCGGTGACCTACGGGCTGCCGTAACTACTGCCGCGAAAAAGACGCCTGTTGCGGTGCGCACATGACTGCGCCGAGTTCGTCAACCGTTAAGATGGTGAGGTCTAAGTGGGCGCTTCGGCCTTCAGGGCCGCGCGCGCAGCGGCCGCGCCGCCGCCCATCGCGCCTGAGTATCCGCCGCTGCCAGCATAGGCGGAGGCGAGCCATAGGCCCTCGATGCTTGTCGCCACGTTCATCGGCGCCTTGATCGGGCCGCTGCGCGGCGGGCGCATGGCAAAGCCGTAAAGCGCGCCGTCCGGCGTGTTCAGATATTCCTTCATCGTGCGGGCCGTCGCGATCGTCGCATCCGCGACAGAATCGGCGAAGCCCGGCCACTCCTGGTCGAGGCGCCTGGTAATCGCCGCGAGCCAGGCACCTTTCCGCTCATCATAGGCAGCCGGGTCAAGTCCCTCCCAGTTGGAGACTTGGTCGATCGTGTCGGCGCTCAAGGAATAGAGCCCGTCCCCGCGCAGGCCGCTGTCGATTTGGCTGTAGTCGACGACCGCCAGAATCGGCATGCGATCGCCCGGCGGCGCGGCCAACAGGTCGGCATTGCTTTTGTAGTCGGAGAGCTTATGCACCCAATCGGGAAGAAGCTGCGTCGAATAGTGGGTCACGCCCAGTTCGGCGGGCGGCCGGGTGAGCCCGAAGGCGGCATAGAGCAGCGTTATGGACAGCGGCCGGTCGCGATAGGGCGCCATGAACGCCTCGCGCGCCTCATCCGTCAGCATTTCGGCGATCCTATGCGGTGCGGCGTTGGCGAAGATCACGGGCGCCTCCGCGACCGTCTCCACCGCGCCCTCGCCGGCCCGATAGCGCACGCCAGACGCCCGGCCCTCGGTGTCGAGTTCGACGCCAAACACCTCGCATTGCGACCGCGCCTCCCCGCCCTCGTCGCGAATGGCCTTGACCAGACGATTGCTCAATTGCTGTGAGCCGCCCTTAATGAAGTTGCCGCCGCTTTCGATGTAGCCCGCTTGGCCCACGGCATAGAGCAGCCACCAACACTCGTCCGGATTGTCGGAGTAATAGTGCAGGTTCGCTGACAGCGCGATCTTGACCGCCTCGTCGTCGCCGAAGAAGCGCTCGAGAACCTCGGACACCGACGCGCGGAAATCGCGTACGAGCGCCCACAGCTCAAGCGGCAAGTCGGCCGCATGCGCGATGCGCCACATCGCACTGTGCGCGCCGCCCAGATAGTCAAGCGCCTGCAGCGCGCGGCGCACATGGTGCAAGAACCGCTTGATGTTGCTCGCCTGATGCGGAAAGCGGGCCGTCAAGGCATCTTCGATGGCCTCGTAGCCGTGCGGCAGCACGAACGGCTCTCCGACAACCCGGCCGCGCACCTGGTAGATGTCTGGGGCCGGCACAAACTCGACGTCGTCGTACAGGCCGAGGGCCTCGAACACGGCGCCCTTAGGATCGAAGGTCCGGCGCGGATCAGAGGTTTCGTGAAGCGAGCCTTCGACCGTCATCGCGCCATGGCTGTAGGTCGTGGCGGCCCCGCCGAAATTGGCGTTCCGCTCCAGCAGTAAGACCCGCTTGCCCGCGTGCGCATAGAGCGCCCCAGCGGTCAGGCCACC
Organism: Pseudomonadota bacterium; assembly: GCA_039819185.1. Taxonomy (GTDB): domain Bacteria; phylum Pseudomonadota; class Alphaproteobacteria; order Rhizobiales; family Tepidamorphaceae; genus JBCBSK01. The sequence goes on from JBCBSK010000180.1 coordinate 2,313, forward strand.
AAGACCTGACCCGACCACGATCGCGTCGTAGCGTTCCGCCATAATGGCTTCCGTCGCTGCTGCCGGCGCTGGAAACCTAGCCGCGTGGGCAACCACTGCATTGATGCCAGTCAAGGGTCACGACAGCCAAGCCGTGGACGGGTCGGCCCCTCAAACTCTCGTTGAGCCGGCGTCTCTAGCTCAATCGACGTGCGCCAAGAGGATGGGCACACGCCGCAAGATCTACCGGCAAAACCCGATCTCACGCTCAAACGCACCGACCTCCGCCGCCGCCTGGCCAAAGGCCTCGTCATTCGGCTTGATCTTGGCCACCACCGAGACCGGCCGATCCGCCGTCGGCGCCTCATAGGTCAGCTCCAACCGCAAGGTCTGGCTAAGAAAGCCCCGGTCGTTGTTGATGGAGGTGGCCTTCACCGCTGTCACACGCGGGGGGCAGTCGTCGAACAACGCCGCGTTGATCCACTCCGGCGTGATCTCGTCGACCGACGCGGGGACGTCGATCATGGGGGTTGGTTCCTGGGATGGTGGTCCTGGGCGACGTGTCGCAGAGTTGGTTGGGGATGTCTAGGATATCGTGGGAGGGGGTGAGTCGCGAACTGCGAGGCCTACCGCTCGGGCCTTTCCCATTGGGCAACCGCCACTTGGACGAGCACCAACTTGCCACCAGTTGTGACGCAACACCGCGCCAAGAGGAGTCATATGGCAGCCAACTGGAGACTTGGGGCTCCAACACGTTAACTTCTGTGTTGAAATCGGCAAAAGTCTGCGCACGAGGATTTTCTGCAAGTAGCATTCGTAAGATGGTCGTGTTGGCCGCGCGACGGACCATTGCTGAATCTAAGTCTGAAGACTCTGGGTCGGGTCGAGCCATCCAACGAAGGTGACACTACAAATCATGGAAAGCTCGGTTCTCGCTGCACTAATTGGGTTTGCGGGGGTTGTCCTGACAATTGCTGGGACGCTTGGAGGCACGTATCTGGGAACAAGATTGAATCGTCGAAGTGCACTATCAACAGCCGTTGAGTTGGCTAAGGTCGAGCAACGCAGATACGCTGAGGACAGGCTTTGGGACAATCGTAGAGGTAGCTATACCGCGATCGTTGCAGGTCTTAGGTCAACATTACGACTAGTTGCACTGGTGAACGAGGGCTACAACGGCCGCTACGAACACCCGGAAGAATACCACAGAAGCGAAAGGGCACTCAAGCAGACACGTGATTTCTGGAAACAGTGGCACAAAACTAAGACGGAGTACGAAGGCTCATTTCTATTGCTATCCGACGAAATTGTATCTCGGTTTGAGCAACTGGAAGATGAGCTTCTATTGATCGATGATGAGGACGCACCGCCCGCAGTTTTCAGCCAGTATACTAAAGTTTTTGATAAGGCATTCAACGAAATATTTGAAATAGCCAAGAAAGAAATCTCGCAGACAAGAAAACCTGCCCAGCAGGAATCATAAGTACTATCGAGCAAGACCCCGCAATATACAATGTAAATTCGCCGCTACAATCTGAACCAAATAATACTGTATTTCTGGTCTTACAAAAAGCTGTTTCTAGACTGATTGCAGGGCCGTATGTTTGACATTGCAATAACCGCCTTAGTTGCAAGATCAGCCGAGCTTCAATGGACCGTTAGTCCGATAGCTTCTCGAGAAATCCTTGCAATAGCGGCCTCTTCATCTCGATGATAAACGGGAACGCTTGCTAGCCGATTCGAAGCACGACGCCGAAGCTCTTGGCTAACAGAGTTATCATCTTCGAGCAGAGCTACAACCGATAGCTCTTGTCTAATCTCGTAAGTTGCCGCTTGATGAAGAAATATCGCGTCATGCACGCGATTGGACGAGTTGCCGAAAAACACCGCCACAGGAGTCCGGTCTTTTGCCTCAATTATCAGATCCGGACTGGTTTCACTTAAGCTTGCGCTAACAGGCTCGTTCTCACGAATTCTTGCCCGATCCCCAATCGCCAGCCGAATTCGTTCGGCCGCATCCTCTCTAAATGAGCTCGCAACCTTCTCCTGCGTTAGGAGAAGAAAGTCGTGCATCCTGATCATCAGGCTCACAAACTCTATGGCTCGCTTCCCAATTTTGTCTCTAAGGAACGGAAAGGTCCGAATAGTCGGATCGTCATCGTCAATGGTTGCTTCTGCCTTCGAGAGCAGCTCGTCAAGAGCTCTTCGTCGGGTCTCAGTTTCAAATTCGACTCCGGCTTCCGCGAGATATGGAATGGTGGCGCCGTCGTCTTCTAATCGTACGTGGTTTTTGTCGGTTTCGATCACAAAGAAAGCGATTCGATCTCCATCGTCCCTCCGAAACGCGGTTCCTATTGCCAAACCGGAGGGTACCTCTGTGAGCGAGATGTCATCGCAGAACGCTCTACAAAGCTCCTCCTTCACAGCAGTTCTCCTGACCGATCAATACGATAAAACCTAACCGCACAATTGAAGGCGGACAGCTCGTTAAGCTCACTGGTCGCGAATCGAAAGTACATTCGCCTATGGAACGAGTCAGCTGCCGGCAAGCGAACACCACCATACCGATTTCGGCCGGGATCGACAGAGTCGATGTCTTCGCAACGCGCGTGACAGTGCCAACCCGGCTCCGTCGCATGGAATTCGTACTCGCAAAGTGTCTTCGTTTCACCGTTTTCGGTTACACCAAGTGCGGCTTTGAAAATCTGCTTATTTTTGTTCAGAAGTATTCTAACTCTACATTGTAGACCTAAGCATTCAAACTCGATTATCCGCCAACGGTAAGAAGGACCCCACTTGTATGCTTTCGATTTGGCACGACGGGACGGCCAGGCGCTCCGGGCGATATTGCCACTCTGCCAGCTGCCATTAAGGATCGAAGTCTTAGGACCTCGAACAATGTCTCTCAAATCCATACATTGGTGATAAGCAAAATGGTACAGCCTGTCATTGGTAAAATTTAGAGATCAGCCTATGCTTTTATTCCTAGCGTGTCAAATGAACAGCTTTGGACATCGGCAACGCTTAGCGAAGTTTCAATCAATCTGATAATTCGCCTTAGCTGCTGTCACCAGCAGGAAACCAGCCAGCCGCACCCTACCGCACCACCGCCCCGCGCCGCTGCGCCAGGCCGGCCTCGATCGAGCGGCGTTCCTCGTCGAACCAGTCCCGCCGTTCCGCGCGCCACTGGTCCGGCTGGCCGTCCAGGATGAACGACAAGAGCGTGAAGCGCTCGCCCTTGGTGACGTCCATGGCCTCGTGCAGGAGGGAGCAGGAGAAGATCACGGCGTCGCCGGTGCCCGGCCGGTAGAGGTCGGGGCCGTATTCGGGGAAGCGGAGGTCGCCGCCCTCGTACTCCTCGGTGTTCAGGTTCAGGGTCATGGCGAAGCGGCGGTGGGCCATGTCGGGCACGACATTGTCGCGATGGGGGCGGAAAAAGCCGCCCTCGGTTGAGTCGTAGCGCACGATCTTGAATTCCTCCACGCCCTCGACCTCGCGGTCGTAAGCAGTGAAAATTTCCGGCGCCACGCGGGCGAAGACGCGGGCCTCGATCTCCTCGAACAGATCCTTATCGCGCACATGGTGGTCGCGGCGGCGCTTCACCTGATCGCGGTCCGCCTTGGTGGCGCTGCCCTTCTCGCCCATGGTGATGGTGCCGGAGGGCTCGTTGTGGGAATGCCAGATGTCGATCAGCTTGCGACAGAACGGCCGGTCGAGCACGCCGGGGATCAAGAGGACGGGCGCGGTGCGGGTGATCGTGCGCGGCGGCTCTGCCGGGGTTTTGGCCAGCGTGGCCAGCGCGCGGTCGACCTGCGGCTTGGCGCCCTCGGTAAAGGCCGCCAGCACGCGCTGGTTGGGGTCCAGCAGATAGGTGACGATGTCGGGTTTGCTGCCCAGATGGTGCGCCATGAGGCCATAGCGTTCATGCACGGCGCCTTGCGGGTCGGTGAAGACCTCGAAGGGCAGCTTGCGGTCCAGCGCGGCCTTGCAGTTGGCGGCGAAATCGCCCAACGCGATGGCGTAGACTTCAACGCCGGCCTGTTTCAGCGCATCGGCCTTGGCGGCGATGCGTTTCAGCTCGCGCTCGTCCGCGGGCTTGCCGAAGCCGGGGAAGAAGTGCAGCAGGATGGGACCGCCCTGGACCAGTGTGTAGAACGGGTCCACCTGCCGGTGCTGGTCCGGCAGCATGAAGTCCGGCGCGCGGTCGCCTTGGACGAGGCTTTCGGTGCCGAGATGTTCGGACATGGTTTTCTCCCGATCGCCACCGGCCG
>JBCBSK010000181.1:0-6461 GCA_039819185.1 Pseudomonadota bacterium
CTCCGTGCGGCGCGTCTCTCAGAAACTCCGGCAGAGTGCCGTCCGGAGATGCCGCGCGTAGCGAGATGCCGCAAACAGACGCGCTGCATAGTGAGGTGACACCGATGCCGATCAATCTGACCACACCGGACATCACGGAGCTGAAGCCGAGGATCATCGTGTTCGGGGTCGGCGGCGCCGGCGGCAATGCCGTCAACAACATGATCACCTCGGGTCTGAACGGGGTTGATTTCGTCTGTGCCAACACCGACGCACAGGCGCTGGCGAGTTCGTCTGCCGGCCGGGTGGTGCAGATGGGCACCAAGATCACCGAAGGTCTCGGCGCGGGATCACAACCGGAGGTCGGACGTGCGGCCGCTGAGGAGTGCATCGACGAGATCAACGATCATCTCCAAGGCACGCATATGGTGTTCATCACCGCCGGCATGGGCGGCGGCACTGGCACGGGAGCAGGCCCTGTCATCGCGCGGGCTGCGCGCGAGATGGGCATTCTGACCGTCGGCGTCGTCACCAAGCCGTTCCAGTTCGAAGGCCAGCGCCGGGCCAAACTTGCCGAGTCGGGCATCGAGGAACTGCAGAAAAGCGTCGATACCCTGATCGTCATCCCGAACCAGAACCTGTTCCGGGTCGCCAACGAGCAGACGACCTTCGCCGACGCTTTTGCCATGGCCGACCAGGTGCTCTATTCCGGTGTCGCCTGCATCACCGATCTGATGGTCAAGGAAGGCCTGATCAATCTCGACTTCGCCGATGTGCGCTCCGTTATGCGCGGCATGGGCAAGGCGATGATGGGCACGGGTGAAGCTTCGGGCGACAACCGCGCCGTGATGGCGGCGGAAGCGGCGATCGCCAATCCGTTGCTCGACGAGACCACGATGAACGGTGCGCGGGGCCTGCTGATATCGATAACCGGTGGCCGCGACCTGACGCTCTATGAGGTGGATTCGGCCGCGACCCGGATCTCCGATGAGGTCGATCCCGAATGCAATGTCATCCTCGGCGCGACCTTCGACGAAAGCCTGGAAGGGGTCGTGCGGGTTTCCGTCGTCGCCACCGGTATCGATGCCAACGCGGTCACGATCTCCCAGGAAGCCAAGCGGGTGGAGGAAGATTTTTCCCAGCTGGCCAATCGCTTGCGCGCTGCTGCGACGCCTGAGAAGGCCGCGCCGCAGCCGGCTGTCAAACCTGTCATCGAGACAGCGCTACCTGCAAAGCCGGCCGTTGAGACGCCACAGCCCGTAACAGCGCAAGCGCCGATTAACCCACCGATGCCGGTGGCGCCCGTAGCACCTCAGCCGGGTGCCCCTGCCGCCGCGACACAGCCCGCTGCAGCGCCGACAGTTACCGTCACGCCGCCACGGCCGGCAATGACCGATCCCGATGTGACCATCACTCATATGTCCTTCGCGCCGGAAGCGCCTCAGCCTAAGCCGGAGCCTGAAACCTCGGCTGAGGACATTCTTGCCGCCGAGCCGACCTTTATTCCGCCCGTCGCGGCACGCCCTGACGAGCGCCGGCCGCGAATGCCGCGCATCGAGGATTTCCCGCAGCCGGCGCGCGAAGCGCTTGAACAGCACTACAAGGCCCGCGAGACAGGCGAACCGGCGCAGCAGAAACGGCCCGGCCTTTTGGAACGGCTGAGCGCGGTTGGCCTCGGCCGGCGCGAGGGCGACGGTGCGACCCCGCATAGCGACGCGCCGACCCAGACGCAGATGCCGGAGGCCGATCTGCCCGAAGCAATGCGTGAGTTCGCCAAGCCGGTGCGGCCCGCGAAGCATCAGCCTCAGGTTACCAATGCTCCCCGCAAGGCTCCGCAGAGCGAGGAAGATCAGTACGAAATTCCGGCCTTTCTGCGGCGTCAGGCAAACTGACTAGGTCGTGTTGGCACTCTGTTGCAAACGGTAACAGAGCGTAAACAAGCGTGATTTGGTGCGCTGCGGCGAAGCGAGTATCACCTTTGTGTAAGTTCGGGGACGACTTGGGGCGGAGTTAATCCTTTTTCACCTGTTGTGTCAGATGGGTATCGCGAAAGCGACCGTGACACGGGAATGGCGAAATTGTGACCTCGCTCCTCGTCTCTTGGACATGCCAACACCGGCCATGACGCGGTCATGACGGAGGTCGGCAGGGTAGCCGGGAAGCTTTCGGGCAGCGCCGGCGCGAGCACAAGGGATCGCCGCATGAAGCCGTTCGAGCGCCAGACGACACTTGCGGAACAGGTAACGCTCACCGGTGTCGGTGTGCACAAGGGTAAATCAGCCACCGTTAGTGTCCTGCCAGCTCCGGCCAACACCGGTATCGTTTTTTCCACGGCGGGTGATTTCGAACTTCAAGCCTCCTGTGATGCGGTCGTATCGACTGCTTTGTCGACGGTCATTGGCGACCAGCGTGGAGCTGTCGCGACGATCGAGCATCTCATGGCGGCGCTGCGCGGTCTCTCGATCGACAATGCGGTGATTGAGGTCGAGGGCGGCGAGATCCCGATCATGGATGGATCTTCTGCGGCGTTTGTCGAGGCTTTCGACGAAGCCGGCGTGAAGCAGCTTGGCGCAGCGCGTCGCTATCTTCGGGTTTTGAAGGCTGTGCGTGTCGCCCATGAAACGGCCTTCGCCGAACTCGTTCCGCATGACGAGCAGCGCTTCGACGTCACGATCGACTTTCCCGATCCGACGATCGGCCGTCAGTCCATTGCCTTCACGCTGACGCCGGATGTGTTTCGCGAGGATCTGTGCCGGGCACGCACCTTCGGCTTCATGCGTGAGGTTGAGGGGCTGTGGGCGGCGGGCTATGCGCTCGGCGCGTCGCTTGAGAATACTGTGGCCCTTGACGAGACCGGTGTGGTCAATTCTGAGGGCCTGCGTTTTGCCGATGAGTTTGTACGGCACAAGGCGCTCGACGCGGTTGGCGATCTGTCGCTTGCCGGGGCGCCAATCCTCGGCCTCTATCGCTCGGTCAAGGGAGGCCATCGCCTGAATGTCGCGATGCTGGACGCCCTTTTCGCCGATCCCGAGGCTTATGAAATCGTCGATACGCCGGCTTTCGCGCCGCGCTTTGCAGACAGCGCCAGCTATCGTCAGACGGGCTATGCCGCGCCGTCCGCTGTGCCGATGCCTGCCTTCTCGCCTGACAACTCTTGAAATCCACGCTCTGGGTTGGGTCACCTCCGCGTTATGATAGGTGACGGAGCGGGCGTATGGGGATGCCGCAGTCGGCGCTATTAACCATGTTCCGGGCAAGGGGCTGACCCTGCCAGAGCCGATGCTGGCCGCTGCCGCAAATTTGCTATATTCCATTTGCATTTGTGTTCGCTTAAGGAGCTGATCCGGCAGCGGCTGGATAGCGGAACGATGGTGTGGGGTTCGAGGTAATGACGGAACGGTCCGTAACAGCGAGAGCGCTTCCGTTATGCGTGGTCCTAACCAGCCTGGTTTTGGCAGGGTGCTCAGGCAACGGCCCGTCGCTTGGATGGTTCTCCGATGACGATACCTATGAGCCCGATGTCAGCGACGTTGGTGCGCCGGAAGACCTCTACAATGAGGGGCTTGCGCTTCTCAATGAAGGGTCGGTAACGCGTGCATCCGAGAAGTTTGAGGAAGTCGACGAACTGCACCCCTTCTCGGACTATGCCCGTCGGGCGACGCTGCTTGCGGCTTATTCTCATTTCGAGCGCGGTGATTATGACAACGCCATTGCGTCTGCCTCGCGCTTTGTCCAGCTCAATCCGGGCAGCTCAGACGCGGCCTACGCCCAGTTTCTGATTGGTGAGTCTTATTTCCGGCAGATCGAGACGATCGACCGGGACCAGAGTGCTGCCGAGCGCGCTGCGGCTGTCATGGCCGATCTCGCCGAGCGTTATCCCGATTCCGAATACGCGCCTCAGGCGCGCCAGCGCGTACGCGTTGCCCGTGACCAGCTTGCCGGCAAGGAAATGGAGATCGGCCGCTCCTATCAGCGTCGTGGCCAATACCTTGGCGCACTGAATCGCTACCGGGTCGTTGTTGGTGAATATCAGACCACGCGCCACATCGAAGAAGCGCTTCTCCGGTTGACTGAGACGTATCTTGCACTCGGTGTTGTTAGCGAGGCGCAGACCGCCGCTGCCGTGCTCGGACACAATTTCCCCGACAGCCAGTGGTATCGTGACGCCTATAGCGTTTTGCAGTCGGGTGGTTTCGAGCCTGCGATCAATGACCAGTCCTGGCTGGCGTCGGTCTTCGATCGGGTTAGCTGAGGGTCGAATGGGTGAGCGTCGACGCCCAAGCATGTTTGCCGTCAACACACTCTCATCGCACATTCACGGACAAGAGCCTTTGAGCTAAAGAGAGACCGTTATGCTGGTCCGGCTCTCGATTCGTGACATTGTTTTGATTGATGCGCTCGATCTCGATGTCGGGCGCGGTCTTAATGTACTGACCGGCGAGACCGGCGCCGGCAAGTCGATCCTGCTAGACGCGTTTTCGTTGGCACTCGGGGCACGGGGCGATGCTGGCCTTGTGCGGTCTGATTGCGCACAGGGGCAGGTAACCGCCGCGTTCGATGTTGCGATGGACCATCCGGCACGTGCGTTGCTCACCGAGAATGGGCTTGATGCGTCTGAGGATGTGATCTTGCGCCGGGTGCAGACCGCCGATGGCCGGACACGTGCCTTTCTCAATGATCAGCCGGTCAGTGCGCAGGTTTTACGCTCGGTCGGTCGGACGCTCGTTGAATTGCATGGTCAGCATGACGAGCGTGCGCTCGTCGATGCCGACACCCATCGCGCCTTACTTGATCTGTTCGCCGGTCACGATGATCTGCTGTCTGCCACGCAGACCACATGGCGTGCCTGGCGTGAAGCGGCACGGCTTCTGGCATCAGAAGAGGCAGCCCTCGAAAAGGCCATGGCGGATGCGGATTATCTCCGCCATGCGGCCGAGGAATTACGCGCGCTGGCCCCTGACCCCGGCGAGGAGGACGACCTCGCCGGCCGGCGCCAGGCCATGATGCAGGCTGAAAAGATCGCCTCCGACCTTCAGGACGTGCTGGAAGGTGTCGCTGGGAGTCAGTCGCCGGTGCCGCAGATCGCAAGTCTTGCGAGACGGCTTGAGCGCAGGCTTGAAGAAATGCCGGATCTCGTCCAACCGCTTGTGTCCGCTCTTGACCGGGCGCTGAATGCGCTTGGCGACGCCCAATCGGCCACTGAGGCGGCGATCGATGCAACTGCCTTCGATCCCCGCGAGCTTGAGCGCGTCGAGGAGCGCTTGTTCGCCCTGCGTGGTGCGGCGCGCAAATATCAGGCACAGGTTGAAGATCTGCCGACGCTTGCCCAACGTTTCGCCGAGGACGTCGCGGGCCTTGATCTCGGTCAGTCGCGGATCGAAGCGCATCGCGCTGACATGGAAGCTGCATTTGCGGCCTATCGAGACGCGGCTACAGCGCTCAGCGCAAGCCGGCACAAGACGGCGGTTGTGCTTGATGCGGCCGTCAATGGCGAACTGCCTGCGTTGAAACTCGAGCAGGCGCAATTTATGACAAGGCTTGATGTCTCCGAGCCGGAGGGCGGCGCGGCGGATGGCATCGATCAGATTGTGTTCTGGGTCCAGACCAATCCGGGGACCCAGCCGGGCCCCTTGATGAAGATCGCATCTGGTGGTGAGCTGTCGCGCTTTTTGTTGGCGCTCAAGGTGTCGCTGGCCGGCAAGGGTGGTGCGCCGACGCTTGTGTTCGATGAGATCGACACAGGCGTCAGCGGTGGGGTGTCCGAGGCGATCGGTGACCGGCTGGCGCGTCTTGGGTCCCAGGTTCAAGTGCTGGCTGTCACGCATGCGCCGCAGGTTGCGGCCAAGGCATCCGCACATTTCCTGATCGAGAAATCGATGGTCAATGGCGGTGAACGGACCGTGACTCGGGTTGCAGAACTTGCACCCGAAGCGCGTCGCGAAGAGGTCGCGCGCATGCTGGCCGGCCAAGTTATCACCGAGGAAGCGCGCGCGGCCGCCGATCGGCTGATGGCTAGCCGGACGGGGAGCGCCTGATGACGGAGACCGGGGCCGGCCGTCCCGTGGATGCGCTGACACCGAGCGAGGCGCGGGCGGAACTTGCCCGTCTCGCAGAAGAGATCGCCCGACACGATCTAGCCTATCACCGTCACGATGCACCGGTCATCTCGGATGCTGCCTATGATGCATTGAAGCGGCGTAACAGCGACATCGAAGCGCGGTTTCCAGACCTGATCCGGCCGGATAGTCCATCATTCCGGGTCGGGGCGGCGCCAAGCGAAGCGTTCGCCAAAGTGCGTCACGAAGTTCCGATGCTGTCGTTGGACAATGCCTTCGACATGGACGATCTCGGTGCCTTTGTTGACAGGGTCCGCCGGTTCCTCGATCTCGATGCCGAGGTGGAGCTTGCGTTTACCGCCGAGCCGAAGATCGACGGTCTGTCGGACCCTGTCAACAAAGGCACCGAGATCGTCCATGTCGAAG
>JBCBSK010000182.1:0-6393 GCA_039819185.1 Pseudomonadota bacterium
AGCGGATCGCAGGCTCCATCAACTCGCCGAGCGCCATGGTGCCGAAGCGGTCAAGCGCTTCCTGATAGGCCCACAGCGAGCGCGGTGTGGTGATTGCGCCATAGCCGGTCTCGTTGACACGGCCCTCAAGGATAAAGCCCCAGCCGTCGTCCGCTTCGCGCTCGATCAGCGCTTCCCACATGTCGGGCGTCACCGCCAGGGGGGCGCGGCCGTGTCAACGAGACCGGCTATGGCGCAATCACCACACCGCGCTCGCTGTGGGCCTATCAGGAAGCGCTTGACCGCTTCGGCACCATGGCGCTCGGCGAGTTGATGGAGCCTGCGATCCGCTATGCGCAGGACGGGTTCAAGATCAGGCCGCATGTCAGCACGTTCTGGAACGAACCGGCCCGGGCCGGCCGGCTTCCAAACATCGGCGTTGTCTCGGCACTGCCGGCAACGGCGAAGATCTACTGCCGCGGCGACGGCACGGTGAAAGGCATCGGCGACGTCTTACGCAATCCCGATATGGGTCGAACCTACCGGGCAATCGCGGAAAAGGGCATCACCGCGTTTTACGAGGGCGAAATCGCCGACCGGATCGTCGCCGACATGGCGGCATATGGCGGCCTGATCTCCCGCGACGATCTTGCATCTTGTGCACCTGAGGAAAATCCGCCGCTCTGGGGCAGCTACCGTGGTTACGATCTTGCCACAAACCAGCCGCCAGGCGGCGGCGTGCAACTGGTTCAGATGCTCAACATTCTTGAGCAGTTCGACCTCAAGGCACTCGGCCACAACTCGCCGGACTATGTCCGCGTGGTGTCGGAAGCGATGAAAATCGCGACTCGCGACAAGGATGCGCACGTTGGCGATCCACACTTCTTCGATGTGCCGCTCACGTGGCTGACGTCCAAAGACTATGCGAAGGAGCAAGCCGACCGCATCAAGGCCGGTGACATGGCTGAGGTGCCGCGGCTGAACTCCGGCGGGCCTGAAAGCAAGCACACGACTCAGGTCTCCGTGGTCGACAGGTCGGGCACCTGCGTGACCATGACCCATACTCTAGGTCAGCCGTCCGGCGTCGTCACCGACGGCCTCGGATTTATGTATAATGGCGCCATGGCGGTGTTCGACCCTCGCCCCGGCCGGGCGGGATCTTTGGCACCTGGCAAGGCACGGTTCTCGGCACTGTCTCCCTCGATCGTCTTCAAGGATGGCCGCCCGGTTCTCGTGCTCGGCGCGCCGGGCGCGACCTACATCACTATGGGCAATTTGCAGGTCATTCTGAACGTTCTCGACTTCGGCATGACGGCACAGGAAGCCGTCAGCGCGCCACGCTTTGCGGCGGTGTCGAACACGATCGAACTGTCGAACCGCATCCTCCGACGTACCGAGGCAGACCTTGCAAGGCGCGGTTATTCCGTGTTCCGGCACCCGGAGAGTTACAAGTTCGCCTGGGTGCATGCGATCCGCATCAGCGCCGGCGGAGCGCTTGACGGCGGCGCCGATCCCGCGACCGACGGTATGGTGCTCGCGGTCTGAGCAGGCTGGTCGTCGCGTTGCTCAGTTGCCTTGGCACGCGAGTCGAACTATATCTCGACCATTCCCCGACATTTGCGGAGATAGCGGCCCCGCCGGGCGCGCGCCCCAGGGTTTCCTGTGCGGCGACACGGCGCGGCATAGGGAGGACTTATTCATCATGACCGCACAACAGCTTCTGATGCCCAAGGCGACAGCCGTCTGGCTTGTTGAGAACACCGCGCTGACCTTCAAGCAGATCGCTGATTTCTGCCAACTACACGAACTCGAAGTTCAGGCGATCGCCGATGACGAGGCCGATCGCGGGATGAAAGGGCTGAATCCGATCACATCCGGACAGTTGAGCCAGGAGGAGATCGACAAGGGCCAGGCAGATCTGGCCTACAAGCTGAAGCTCGCCCCGCCAAAAGTCGTTCTACCGCAGACCAAGTCGAAGCGTGGCCCGCGCTACACGCCGGTGTCGCGCCGCCAGGACCGTCCAAATGCAATCATGTGGCTGGTGCGCAACCACCCCGAACTCAAGGATGCCCAGATCATCCGGCTCGTCGGCACCACCAAGCATACGATCGGCCAAATCCGCGAGCGCACCCATTGGAACGCCGCCAATCTACAGCCGCTCGATCCGGTCAGCCTTGGCCTGTGTTCACAGCTTGAACTTGACATGGAAGTGCGCAAGGCCGCCAAGGATGCGCCCGCCCATGCGCCAATCGACGGCCCGACACTATTGTCAGCCGATGAAACGACCACAGCTCCCAACCTGCAGCCGCGCGATGCCAAAAGTGTGTTCGACACGCCGGGATCGGATTCAGAGCCTAAGCCCGCGCCGGAAGACGACGACATTGACGCGGATGCGGTCTTCGCCAAGCTCAAGGGCCTCAAACTTGACGGCGACGAGAACTGACGTCGGTCAGCACCGCGATTGAGCGCATCTTTGTCGCCGTGTGCTCGCTCTCCTATCGCCTCTTTGCCGCATTTCCGATCCGTTCTGCTCTTAAGTCTTGCCGTGAGCCCGCCAAGAACCTGCGGATGGCGCATAACACAGTGATCATGGCCATCCGCATCGAACCGTGAATCCACCGTGCCGATGATGAGCAAAGAGTCGAGACTGTTTCGGCGGCAGATCCGTAAGAATCCGCTGCAAGTCATGGCGCTTGCCCGGTCAACGCGATGGCTTGCCTCTGAAATGGTCGCAGGCCTCTTCCCGGAAAACGGACCGGTTATCGAGCTGGGGCCAGGAACGGGTGCCTTCACGCGCGAGATCCTGGCGCGCGGGATCGCCCCGGCCAACCTTTATCTTGTCGAAATCAACCCGGCCTTCTGTGGCCATCTGCGTGCAACGTTCCCCGGTGTTCATGTGCTCGAAACGTCTGCCGACAGGCTGGATGCCTTGCCGGTGTTGGATGCCCAGGCCGTAATTTCGGGTCTGCCGCTTTTGTCCATGCCGCCCGACATACAAAACGCCATTCTTGCCAGCGCGTTCGAGCGACTGGCACAAGATGGCTTCGTGGCCCAATTCACGTATGGCGTGACGCCGCCGGTCCATCGCAACGTCCGAAAAGAGCTTGGCCTGACCTGGACGGTGAGCCAACGGATTTGGCGGAATCTGCCACCCGCGCGCGTCTACAGATTTCGCGCTGGTCAAGAGGTCGCGGATCGAGAGATGTTCAGCACGTCAAATCTCGGATTTCGCGGCTTGCATCAGCCCCGACCGCAAGCTATATGACGACAGCGTGACGCTTCGGTGTTTTGACACTGAGCTTTGTCACGTCAGCGATTTCCTGATTTTTATCGACAGGAGTTCGGCATGGGCCGAGCATCGCTTGTTGTTTGGTGACGCGGGGTGGAGCAGCCCGGTAGCTCGTCAGGCTCATAACCTGAAGGTCGCAGGTTCAAATCCTGCCCCCGCAACCAACGAATACCACACTCCCTCATCTGGAGTGTGGTTTTTGCGTTTTGAGCCCGGTGCAGCTCCCGAATAGCCTGATTTTTGCGCCGCTTTTCTTGTTTTTCTGAATCGATGCCGAAGCGCCGGGCAACGCGTTGGCCGAGGCGGCCGCTAGCCTATTGCCAGCGTCGACAACCCCAGACTTTTTGCCGCCGTCCGATGGTGGCAATGAGCCGTCGCCGCTGCCGGACGGCGCCTCGCAGAATATGCAGGACCGCAAGCTGGATTTCCTCGAGGACGGACCCGACCCGGACATCTACAATCCACATGCCCTGCAGGAGCCGACCTCGCCCTATCAGGTCATGGCGGGCACGATCATCGCTGCCAGTCTGGTCACAGGTCTCAATTCCGATCTGCCCGGGCAGGTCATCGCCCAGGTTACCGAGCATGTTTACGATACGGTGACCGGCGAACACTTGCTGATCCCGCAGGGGACCCGGCTGATCGGCCGATACGACAGCAACATCGCCTTCGGTCAGGAACGCGCGCTCGTCGTCTGGCAACGGCTTATCCTGCCGAACGGCACCTCGATTGTGGTCGACAATCTGCCGGGCGTCGACGTTGCCGGGCAGGCGGGGCTGGAAGACGAGGTGGATTTCCACACCTGGCGGTTGCTGAGAGGCATCGCCCTGTCGACTCTGTTGGGCACCGGCAGCGAACTCGCCACGCGCGACGACGAGGACGCGCTGATTGCGGCCGGTCGCGAGAGTGCGTTCGAGAGCGCCAACGATGTCGGCCAGGAAATCACCCGCCGCAATCTCGACATCCAGCCGACGATCCGGGTGCGGCCCGGCTTCCCGCTTCGTGTGATCGTCAATCGCGATTTGATCCTGCGGCGGTACACTGAGTGAAAGCGTGAGCTTGCCGATGCCCGACCTAAAACTCCCGAAGCTGCCCAAGATTGACACCGTCCGGCTGAACATCGTGGTGCCGACGGACCTGTACGAGCGTTTGGAACTCTATGCTCGTATCTATTCGGAAACCTATGGCGAACCGGTGGACCTGAAACGTCTCATGCCGCACATGTTGGAGCGATTCCTGACAAGCGACCGGGAGTTTCAACGGCGCATGGCCAAGTTGTCCAGGCAGCAACGGTCTGGGCCCCCAACCGACGGCCGCGCCATCAGGGACGGGAATAGCGGTTAGAGACCGGCTGCGGCGCACGCTCGGTTGAACAGTCGCAACAAGTCTGTCGCCCGTTCGTCATCGCGAACGGCGGCCGCGATCTGCAGCTCCGGCGCCGGTGGTGCGAAGGGCCGGACGGTAACTGGCGCGGCCTGGTCGATCTCCAGCGACGACGGGACGAACGCTATGCCATAGCCATGACAAGTGCCATGCTGGCTTGGTGAGAGAATGTATACTGGTCCGCCACCGGAGCCTTGCCCTCGACCGTAAGCGCGTCGACAATCTGATGATACGCACCGCTACCAAATTCGGCATGGGGCAGGATCAGCTTCTCATTGGCCAGGCATCTCGGGCAGAGCACAGCTTCGTTCGCCAAGGCGTGCTCCTCCGGCAGCAACACGACCAAAGACTCGCGCCACAACGGTTGGACGATCAATCCAGGTACGTCGACCGGAGGGATGACGATCCCCGCGTCAAGACGGCCATGAAGCAACAACTGGACTTGCAGTGACGTTGGCAGTTCGGTGGTTGGAGCCTTCTCCGACGGGACAATCGCCCAAAGTGCCCTAAGAAAACGATCGACCAACCGGCTCGACCCGCTCCCCGCGACGCCGAGTCTAGTGGATGGCAAGTGATCGCTGGCGGCATCGCGCGCTGCTGCTCCGGCTCGGTCAACGAGATACAAAATGATCCGCGCGTCGCGTAGCAACTGTTCCCCAGCTGGCGTCAGTCGGAGCCGCCGGTCGGAGCGGTCGAAAAGCTTGGCACCGACATCAATTTCCAGGTTCGAAATCGCACGGCTTAACGGCGGTTTCTGAATACCAAGTCGATCGGACGCTTTCCGCAGATTGAGCTCTTCGGCAGCGGCAACGAAATAACGAAGAGCGCGGATTTCCATCTTGTCAGGGCGTGATTGCCCTTTCCCTCCAGCGACAGACTAGCTTCGACGCGGACATGCCGTCCGGCTTAGTGCGCGCCCCGCCATTGCTGTCGACCACCTGCTTGACCGGCATTAATGCGTTCATTGGCTTTCTCGTCCGGAGAAGTGAACCTGACCGCGCATGGCGCTCTTTCCATTGGCGCGTTCGATCCGGAAACCGCTCTCGCCGTCTGAGGTGATGCGAAACCACTCATTTTCAAAGATCGGTGCTTCGGCACGGAATGAAAACGATGTGATTTGACCAAGTTGAGCGGCACGCTCACAAAGAAGCGTCGCCAGCAGCGGGCCATGCACGACGAGGCCCGGATAGCCCTCGACATCGCGGCAGAAGTCCCGGTCGAGATGGATCTTGTGGGCGTTGTGGGTCAGCGCGGAATAGCGAAAGAGTAGGGTTGCATCGCATGACAGGCCGTCGGACATGTCCTCCGGCGTGTTCTCGATGCCCGCCAAAGGCAAGCCACGGTCGCGGTAGACGATGGTCTGCCGTTCCTCGATGCAGGCACGATTGTCCTGCAGGAAGACGTGGTCGACATCGACGAAGCACAACGGCCCTGTTCGCCCCGACTTGAAGGCGATATCGGCAATGGTCGATCGCTTTTCCGCCGCACCACCGAACCTGAGCGGCTCATGGAACCGGATGGTGCCTGCCGCCCACATGCGCCGGTGAAAGGGAATCGGCGGCAAGAAACGTCCCAGACGTTCATGACCATCGGACCCGAGATTGGACTGCGCGACCGGCGTGTGGAAATAGAGCCAGTGCATCAGGGGCGGCAGCACGTCGCCGCAGGCGATGTCTGCGGTTCGGTCAAACAATGCGGCATAGTGCCGAACCGGATCGGGCGGCAGGTCATCCCTGCAGGTC
>JBCBSK010000183.1:0-6354 GCA_039819185.1 Pseudomonadota bacterium
AGCGGTTCGTGAACAGAATCCACCTTGCCGCCGAATCCACCGCCGACCGTGCCGCCGACGAAATGGAGCCGCGACGAGGGCATGTTGAGCACCTTCGCCGCCGTACCGAGCGAGAAGAACAGACCTTGCGTGCCCGTATAGCAGACATAGCGGCCATTCTGTTCGGGAGCAGCAATCGCCCCGCAGGTCTCGATCGGGGCTTGCTCGATCGGTGACATCTGGTGGCGCGACTCGATGATATGGTCTGCGGAGCGCAGCGCGCCCTCGACATCGCCATAGCGAAGCTTCTGGTGGTCGTATTTCCCATGATAGATGAAGGTGTTGCCAGGATAGACGTCGCAGACTGTCGGCGCGCCGGGCTTCAGCGCGTCCTCCGGGTCCAGCACATGCGGTAGCGGCTCATAGTCGATCTCGACGGCCTTGACCGCAGCGCGGGCTTGCGCGTCGGTCTGCGCGATGACCGCGACCACCGGTTCACCGACATAGGCGACTTTCGTGTCCGATAGCACAGGCTCGTCGTCGAGCCCGAAATCGAGCAACGACAACAAGGTGTTCATGTTCGCCGGCACGTCCTTGGACGTTAGCACGCGAACGACGCCGGGCATCGCTTCGGCACGCCTGGTATCGATCCGCCGGATACGCGCATGGTGGTGTGGCGAGCGCGCGTAGCGCATGTGTAGCAGGCCTTCGAACAAATGGTCGTCATAGAACGGCGATCGCCCGGTGACGTGACCTTCGATATCCTGGCGGCGAATGCGCTTGCCAATGGCGTTAAGGTTCTCGTCGCGCTCATCGGCGAAGAGGTCTTTTCGGAACTCAAAGCCCGAAGTCATCTCGTTCATCAGGCAGCCCTCCCGCGCGCGACCGACTGGATCGCGCGAATGATTGGTTCGTAGCCCGTGCAGCGGCACAAATTGCCGGAGATGGCCTCGATGATGTCCTCGCGGCTCGGGTTCGGATTGCGGTCCAGCAGCACCCGGGCAGACACCAGCATGCCTGGCGTGCAATAGCCGCACTGGGCAGCGAAATGGTCCATGAAGGCATCTTGCAGCGGATCAAGCTGCGCGCCATTTGCAAGGCCGGCGGCGGTCCCGACACTGCAACCGTCAACCGCTTCGGCCAGTGTCAGGCAGGCTAGATGCAGCTCGCCGTCAATGGTGACCGTGCAAGCGCCACACGTCCCCTGTCCGCACCCATATTTCGGTGTCAGATCCCCCAGACCACGGCGCAGAAATTCAAGCAGATTCTGGCCGGGATCGGCGAAAGCGGCCGCAGGCGCGCCATTGAGTGTCAGATTGACTGGCTTTTTCCCCGGTGACTGGGCCATCAGCGGCTCCCCCCAGCTTGCATGTCGTTGAGCAGCCGCGTGAGATGCACGCCAGCCACTTCCTTGCGATACCAGGTCGTGGCCAGGGCATCGGTCGGCGGGTCGAGCCCGTCGACTGCGACCTGTGCGGCCCGCGCAATCGTGCTGGTGTCGAGAGCTTGACCTTCAAGGACACGCTCAACGGACTGGCCACGCACAGGCCCTGGGGCCATCGCGCCCCAGGCAACGCGTGCTCCGGAAATGCGGCCGCCGGCGCGTGGCGCGAGCACAGCAATCGACAGGACCGAAACGCCCTTCGGCTTGACGCGCGCGACCTTCTTGAAGCCGAACGCATCCGGCGCAGGCCGCGGGATCTCGATCGCAGCCACAAGACCCGACGGCCGATCGCGACCACGCAGCACGTCGTCAACCGCCTGGCCGCTGCCAGCACTCGTCCCGGCCATGGTGACGCGTGCACCGAGCGCCAGAAGCGCTACCGCGAAATCGCCATACGGATGCGGCGCGAACAGATTGCCGCCGACCGTCGCCATGACGCGCACCTGGGGTCCGCCGATCATCCGTGCGACCGGATGCAGGAAGGCGAGATCCGGCTGGGCAAGGATCTGCGCCATGGTGACGCCAGCACCCAACGTCACCCGATCACCGAGCGCGTTGATCTGGCGCAGCGACGGATCGGTTGCGCGCACCAATCTCGGCGGGCCATACCCTGAATTGACATCACGCATCAACACGGTGCCACCACCGAGATAGACGCTGTCAGGGCCAATCTGGCGCGCCGCGTCGGCAAGGTTCGTCACGGTGTGCACATCGGTCATGATGCCAGCCCCATCCGTTCGCGGATCGCGTCGAATCCGCCCTGATAGACGCCTTCGGCCACGAGATCCCGGAGTTCCTGTTCGCGCCCCTTTGGCGTGTCGAACCGACTCTCCCAGTGCCAGAAGGTCATGTCGCCATCGGTCACCGGCGCGAGCCGGACGTGGGCGACATAGTTGAGCAGCGGGATTGGCGTGTCTTCGAGGCAGTAGGAGAATGCCATATCGATATCCGACAATGTTAAAAGCCGCTCGCGCAGCTCTGAGCCATCGGCGAGCTTGAACTTGCGTACACAACCAACCTTGTCGGATGGCAGACCGCGTTCAATGGCGCTTTCCGCAACCGCCGGATGCCATTCATCGTGGCCGTTGAAGTCGCGCAAGACGTCCCAGACCGCTTCGACGGGAGCATCTACGACCGTGCTCTTGACGACTTTCACCATGGCTCTGTCCCGCGCCCCCAGCGCCTAGACCGCAAGCTGGCGCTTGAGCGCCGAGAAGCCGGCCTGGAAGACGTTGTCGCCGATATTGGTGACAAGGCCCTCCTCGTCCGCGTCGGCGCACTCGAACTCAGCCGTCCACTCGGCAAAGCACCGGTCTCCATCGGTGATGGGGGTCAGCCTGAGCGTCGCGATATACTCGGTCAGCGGCATCGGGCTTTCGAGGATCGCATAGGTGCAGAACATATCGTAGTCCGACAGGCCAAGCAGCCGCTCGCGGATGCGGTCACCATTTTGCAGATGGAAATCCCGAATGCAGCCGACCTTGTCGGCGGGCTCGCCGTTCTCGATGCGGCTATCGCGGATCGCCGGATGCCAGCGCGGCAATCCGTTGAAATCGCGCACCCGTTCCCAGACGCGGGTGGCTGACACGTCGATGACGGACGATGTGTAGACGCGCGCCATGGATTACTTGCCCCCGTCCTTTGAAGACCCACCGCCGGAGCTGCCCGACCCGGCGCCGCCATTGTCCGAACCAGCTTTCTTGGCGACTTCGTTCGAGATCCGCTGCATGTCGGAGGCTTCACGCATCAGCCCGCCCTGTTTGGAGAGGTTTGCGCCATCGATCCCAATATCGGCCAACAGGCTATCGATTAGCGGTGCCTGGACCCGGTAGCGCAGCGCCGAGTTGATCACCTCGTCCGTTGGTGAACCGTCGGTGCGAAACCCGCCACCATTGTCCTTGCCGCCCGTCACACCGTCGAGTTGCATGATCCGGATGTCCTGGATCTTCTCGAGCGGCTTGACGCTGGCCGACACGATGCCCTCGACATGCTCCAAGAGCTTGCGGCGGAACAGTGACATGCGGGCCGGATCAGTGAGCACGTTCTCGGCCTCGTTGATGAGCCTTTGTGCTTCGGCCGCGACCTCGGTCCTGAGCTTTTCGGCCTGAGCCATGTGCTTGGCCTCGGCGGCCGCCTTCTCGGCCATCAGGACGTCGATCGACTTCTTGCGGTTTGCGGCTTCGGTCTCGCGGACCGTGAGCACCTTCTCGGCGGCCTCGGCGGCAGCGGCGCGGGCCGCATCGGCCTCGGCTTGGGCCGCGCTCTCTTCAAGCGATTTCTTGTAGAGCGTGATGGCCTTGTCCATCTGGACCATCTCGACCTCGCGTTCACGCTCGACCTCGCGGCGCCGACGCTCGGTCTCGTGGCCGATACGGACTTCATCAAGCCCACGCTCGGAAGCGACCCGGGCGCGCTCGATGTCTTCCTGGCTCGCGATTTCCGCCTCGCGCAGAACCTGAATTCGGGCGATCTCGAGCTGTTCAAGGGCCCGGCGGCGTTCGAGCTTGGCAGCCTCGATCTCGCGTTCACGCGCGACCTCAGACGTCGCGACCCGCTGGCTTGCGGCGATCTCGGCCTGCTTGACGCTGGCTTCCGCCGCGGCACGCTCCGCCTTTTCCTCAGCAAGAGCGACGACACGCGCTTCGTCGGCTTCTTCGATCGCGCGGCGGCGCTCGATATCGGTGACCTCGCGGGTCTTCTGGCTGGCAATCCGGTCTTGCTCCAGGGCGAGTTCGGCCGCGACGCGCTTCTTCTCGACGATCTCGCGGCGCGCGATCTCGGCTGCTTCGAGTTCCTCTTCGCGCACGATGTCGCGAGCGCGCACCACCTGCTCGGCGGCGATGCGTTCGGCCTCGACCGTCTTGGTCTGTGCAATTCTGGCTTGCTCGATCGCCTCTTCGGCGGCAATGCGGGCGGCGTCGATCGCCTTGTTGCGGTCGATTTCGAGGCTCTGGGTCTCTTCGTCAGCGGCGATCCGGGTCGCGGCAATCTGCTTTTGCCGGGCGATGCGGGCTGCTTCCACCGCTTCGTTCGCGGCGATATCGGCTTCTTCGACGGCCTTCTGGCGCGCGATTTCGAGCTCACGGACACGTTGATCTTCGGCGATGCGCGCTTCCGAGACTTCAGCGGCCTGCACGATGCGCAGCCGCTCCACCGCCTCGCGGGAGGTAATCTCGGCCTCGTCGAGCGACTTCTGGCGTGCGATCTCGCGCTGGCGGATGTCCTCTTCGCCCTTGATGCGGGTTTGCGCCAGGAGGAGGTCCTGAGCCATGCGGCGTTTTTCGTTGGCCTCATTGGCCTCGATCTCGGCCTGGCGCAGCGCCGTCTGCCGGGCGATCTCAAGCTCCTGGGTCTCCTTGTCCTTCGCGATCCGCGCTTCCTCCAAGGCGCGTTCCTGGGCGATCCGGGCGCGTTCGGTTTCTTCGCGCGCGGTGATCTCTTCGGTCTCGATGGCCTTTCGGCGGGAAATCTCAAGCGCTTGGGTTTCCTTCTCATTGGCGATCCGCGCCTCGGTGACGGCGCGTTCTTGAAGAATCCGCGCCGTCTCGGTGGCCTCGCGGGCAGCGATCTCCTCGGCCTCGACGTCCTTCTGACGCGCGATCTCGAGCGCCCTTATGTCGCGTTCCGACGCGATGCGCGCTTCGGCGATGCCGCGTTCATTGCCGATCCGGGCCTTCTCGATCGCTTCACGGGCGGCGATTTCGGCGCTCTCTGCCTCGGTGTCGCGCTCGGCACGCTCGCGGGCGAGTTCGGCACGCTGCTGGGCGCGGTGGAACTCAACGTCGCGTTCCTGGGCGAGGCGGGCGGATTCGCTTTCACGCTCGATCTCAAGCGCCTCTTTCTCCGCTTCGAGATTGCGGGCGCGAATGGCGATCATCGAATCCTGCTCGATATCGTTGCGCAGCTTGCGGCGCTCCTCGATGTCCTTGATCAGAAGCGTCAGACCTTCGGCGTCGAAGCGGTTGGAGGGGTTGAAGAATTCGAGCGCGGTCTGATCAACATCGATGATGGCGACGGATTCGAGTTCAAGGCCGTTTTTTTCGAGGTCTTCCTGAGCCAACTGCCGGACGCGTTCGACATAGGTATGCCGGTTTTCGTGCATCTCACCCATGCCCATGTCCGCACCGATCGCGCGCATCGCGCTTTCGAACTTGCCGGACAGGAGACCGTGTAAGTTCTGCGGATCGAGCGTGCGCCGGCCGAGAGTCGATGCGGCCATGGCCACGGACTTCTTATCCTGGCGGACGCGGACATAGAACTCGGCTTCCACGTCAACGCGCATGCGATCCTTGGTAATCAAGGCATTGTCGCGCGTGCGACTGACAGCCAATGGCAATGTGTTCATGTTGACCGGCGTTATGTCGTGGATGATCGGCCAGACGAACGCCCCGCCGTCGATGACAACCTTCTCACCCAGGAAGCCGGTGCGCACGAATGCTACTTCCTTGGTCGAGCGCCGGTAGAGCCGCTGCATCACCCAGTAGATGATCGCGATGGCGACAACCGCCACGATCAGCCACAAAATCAGCTGTCCAATGATCTGACCGGTCATGTGATCCTCCCGTACCGCCTGCAGGCGTCAGCGGTTCTTGATGCGCTTGAAGGCGCGTGTTTGTTCTGTGAGCGCGACCTCGGTCGGCAACCGCTCCATTGAGGAGGCGCCATAAAAGCCGTGGCACGCTTGCGTGTTCTTCAGGACGTATTCGGCATCATCCGGCATCGCCACAGGCCCGCCATGGACCAGGATGATCGCGTCCTTGTTGACCTTGAGCGCGGCGCCGGCCCAGGCATCCACCATGGCCGGGCACTGCTCCAGCGTCAGCGCCGTCTCGGCACCGATCGCGCCACCCGTGGTCAGGCCGAGATGGCAGACGATGATGTCCGCCCCGGCTTTGGCCATGGCCGTCGCGTCGTCTTCGTTGAACACGTAA
>JBCBSK010000184.1:0-6339 GCA_039819185.1 Pseudomonadota bacterium
ATGCTCGATCCGCCGGAAGAACTTGTCGGCAAGATCAACGTCATTCCTGAAATGATGGACGTCGTTCCGGGTGCGATCGCCTATTACGGTGGTGAGCAGTGCACGACAGATCTCGACGTGCTGCGCCAGGTGCGTGACGGCCTTGTTGCAGCGTCTGACAAGTGGCTGTCACTCGATTACGGAACGATCGAGAAATACGCCAAGGGCGACATCGCCGCCGGTGTCTACTGGAACGGTGCCGCCATGCGTGCCCGGTTGCAGAACGAGGACCTCGTCTACGGCTATCCGCGCGAAGGTTACTTCATCTGGATGGACAATGTGGCCCTGCTGTCGGACGCCCAAAATGTCGAGAACGCCAAGCTGTTCATGAACTTCATCATGGACCCGGAAAATGCGGCGCTGATCTCTGAGTTTGCCCGCTACGCCAATGCCATCGTCGGCTCTGAAGAGTTCATGTCGGAAGAGATGCAGACAGCGCCTGAAGTGAACGTGCCGGAAGAATTCGGCGAGTTCGGTCAGGTGTCGCAGCGCTGCTCGCCCGAGGCGATGGAGCTTTACACCGCAATCTGGACCGAAGTGACCAAGTAAGTCTCGCTTCGATCTATCTCTCTCGGCGTTCCCCCGCGTTTTGCGGGGGAACGTTTTTTGTCTGCAAACCCACCTGTCGAGAGTCATCTGACGCTCACCGTTCTTTCCGAGCTTCTTTGGACACGTCCAATGACCGCGCCCGAAACGATCACGCTGGCCCTGTGGGCAACAAATCTAGGCAAGCCGCTGAATGGCATCGACGGCTGGATCGCCCGTATCGACGCCAAGATGGCGGAAGCGAAAGCGGCCGGCGCCGATCTTCTGTTGATGCCCGAATATGCCTGCGAGCAATGGCTGTCCTTCAAGCCGAACGGTCTCGCAGAGACGCAAGAAATTGCCTGGATGGCCGAGCAAGCGGTTGACGCCATCGAACACCTCAAACCGCTTGCCGAAACACACGACCTCGCGCTTCTTGCCGGTACCGTCGCCTGGAAGGACGAGACCGTCACGATAGGCCCCCCCTATCGCAATCGCGCGTTCCTATTCCTGCCCGATGGGCGCGTCGTGCATCAGGACAAGCTGGCGCTGACGCCCCATGAGCAGGACCCAGACAGTTGGGATCTCAAGCCCGGCGAGGACATCCGGATCGTCGAGTGGAAGGGCATGAAGGTCGCGCCACTGGTCTGTCTCGATGTCGAGATGCCAGCGCTTGCCGTCAAGCTCGCTCCGCACGAGATCGATCTCCTGCTGGTGCCGTCGATGACGTCGATGCTGTCGGGCTATGCCCGCGTCTTCGGCTGTGCCAAGGCGCGTGCCATCGAACTGATGACCAGCATCGCGGTTTGTGGCGTGATTGGCTCTGCACCGGGCTCGACACAGAATCCGACCAATGTTTCGGGCTGCGCGGTTTATACGCCGTGCGAGGCCGAGCTTGGATTCACCGGCATTCATGCCGAGCTACCGGCCGTCGGCACCGATGATGGCGACGGCCCGTTCCTGATCGCCCGCGACGTGCCGATTGGAGCGATCCGCAAGCTCCGGTCGGGAGCTGCCGAGGTCTGGCCCGGCGCCTGGCCGGGCGATCATGTCACCGTTTCTCAAGCCGGCTGATTAGAGGCCTTCCGTGAAAACGATTTACACCGAAAAACACAAGCTCCGGAACTCCAAGACCGAGCTTTATGGTGGCGTACTGGTGCCGCCGTTCGAAAAGCCAGAGCGCGCCGAGATCATCCGCGCGCGCGTCGAGGCGACGGGTCTTGGCGAGATCATCGCGCCGACCGAGCACGGGCTCGATCCGGTCAGGCGCATTCATGACGCTGACTTTCTCGACTTCCTGTCGACAGCCTACGACGACTGGCAGGCTGCCGGCTTCGAGGGTGAGGTCATCGCGGCGAGTTATGTCGCAAGACGGATGCAGGCACGCCGGCCCGATTTCATCGACGGCAAAGCTGGGTATCACTGTTTGGCATCTGAAACCGCAATCTGCGCTGGAACCTGGCAGGCGGCACAAGCCTCCGCCGATGTCGCGCTGACAGGTGTCGATCTGGTGTCCACCGGTGAAGCGGTTGCGTTCTCGTTGTGCCGGCCACCGGGACATCACGCGACGGCTGATATGTATGGCGGCTATTGTTTCCTCAACAATGCGGCGATTGCGGCCCAGTCCTTCCTCGACCGGGGCGCCAAGCGGGTTGCCGTCCTTGATGTTGATTTCCATCACGGCAACGGCACGCAAGACATTTTCTATGCCCGAGACGATGTGTTTTTCGCCTCGCTGCACGGCCGGCCAGAAGAGGCGTTTCCCTATTTCCTCGGCTATGCCGATGAAACTGGCGAAGGCGTCGGCGAAGGCTATACGGCAAATTATCCCTTCGCGCCGAAGACGCCCTATTCAGACTGGGCCACGGGCCTTGACGCAGCCTGCGACCGGATCGCGGACTATGGCGCGGAGGCGCTGATCGTCTCGCTCGGCGTTGATACCTTCGAGAAGGACCCGATCTCGTTCTTCAAGCTCGTGAGCGACGATTTCCGTAAGATCGGCGCGCGCATCGCCAAGCTGTCCAAGCCGACTTTGTTCGTGATGGAAGGCGGTTATGCGGTTGAGGAGATCGGCGTCAACACCGTCAACACGCTCATCGGGTTTGAAGGCGGTTGATCGCAGCAGGAGGGGACACAATGGCCGGCTACAAACTTTACGGATCCCGGGGCACAGGCTCCGATATCGTCGAAATCCTGCTCAGGCAGTTTGGCCAGGACGTCACCTTCGTCGAGACCTATGGCGAGGTGCTGCACGAAGCCCCGTTCAAGGCCAAGAACCCGCTGTCGAAGGTACCGGCGCTCGACCTGCCGGACGGCACGACCATCTTTGAGTCCGCTGCCATGATCCTGCATCTGTGCGCAGCCCATGCGGGCCCACTCGCGCCGCGACCGGGAACGCCGGACTATGCCCATTTTTGTCAGTGGACCGTATTTCTCTCGGCAAACCTCTATGAGACGGTGCTGCGCTTCAATTACCCGGATCGCTATACGGCGGCTTCGGACGGCGCCGAGGGTGTGAAAGCGCAAGCCAGCACCGACCTGTTTGAGCTCTTTCAGATCGTCGAGGATCGGCTGGCGCCGTTCCTGCTTGGTGCGGAGATGAGTGCCGCCGACCTCTATCTCGCTATGTTGACGCTTTGGTGCGTCGATGATCTCGGCTTTGGGGCCGACCGCTTTCCCAAGGTGATGGCGGCCCTGGAGGCGGCCTTCGACCATGACGTAGCCGGACCGATCTTCCGGGAAGCGCAGGCGGTGTATGCCTGATTAAGGATCATCGGCTCAGTCGAGCTCATCGCGCGATATCACGGCAACCCCATCGGCAACCTGATCGCTGGCGTGCAACACGACCTCGTCGCCGGCCACAAGACCTGACAGAACCTCCGCCTCGCGGTTGTTGCGCTCACCGATCTCGACAACGCGTTCCCGTGCGATCTCACCATCGCGCACGAACACCGCCCAGTCGTCGCCACGGCGAAACAAGGCCGACAACGGAACGAGTGCGGCGGCCTCGTTCTGGTAGACCGCAATGCGCACGATTACCCGGTATTCGTGCCCCAGTGCTGCGCGAGCCGCCGGTTCATCGCTAAAGCGCAACACGGTCTTGACCCGCTGTTCCTCGATCCCGAGCGCAGAGACCTCGGTGAAGGCCGCCGGCTCGACGCGCTCCACTTCAGCGACAAACGACTCCGCGCCACCCCAGCCATCGATCCGCGCCATCTGCCCCGGAACGACCCTGACCGCATCGCGCGACAGAAGCTCGGCGACAACTTCAAGATCGGTTGGATCGCCGAGATCGGCCAGCATGGTGCCGGCCTGAACGACTTGTTCGCTTTCGATCGGAATGGTCAGAACCCGACCGTCGACGGGCGCACGGATGTAGACGCAGCAGGACACGGCCTCGACATCGCTGAGTCCGGCTATAGTCGGTTCGACAAGTTCTGCACGCGCGCGTTCAAGCTCCCGGCGACGAACTTCGAGCGACGCTTCAGCGGAGGCAACATGCGTTTCAGCGCGGGCGATGTTGAGGCGCGCTTCATCCAAATCGCGCTGCGAAGCAACATTGCGCCGTGCCAGTTGCGACACACGCTGCAGTTCCGACACCATGAAGGCACGTTCGGCCTCTGCTTCCTGGATCTGGGCTTCAGCCAGGCGCACCGCGGCCTCGGCAGCGGCAACCGCGGCTTCGGCGACGCGCCGCGCGCGGGCGTCCAACAGGCCGGGCTGGATCGGTTCGATCACAGCGATCAGGGTCTCATGCGCGGTGACTTCGTCCCCAACCTCACGCGGTGAGCGCAGCACGGTGCCGGAAATCGGCGCCGACACTCGATAGATGTCACGGATGCGGGTGACGCCCTCGTCATCGACCGTCACCTCGAAGGCCCCGTCCCGCACGGTTCCGAGATCGACCGGAACCGGCCGTGGCCAGAAGGCGTAAGCCAAGCCTGCGACAATCGCAGCAGCGACAATGACGAGGATCAGCGTTCGCGCGAAACGCGCCATTCTGTTTACTCCCTAGTCTTCAGGACTTCGATCATGTCGAGCTGATTGACGCGGCTCTGCACCATCATGGCCGAAACGAGTGCTGCCACGACAACAACGAGACTGGCGATTGCATAGGTATGCGGCGCGACAACGAACGGCATGCGATAAAGGTCGCTTTCAAACCCGAGCGCCAGTCCTTTCGCCATGCCATAGCCGATCACCCAACCGATCGGTTGGGCCACGATCGTCAAGACCGCCAATTCGATCAGCAGAACCCGCGAGACCTCGGCACGGGTGAACCCTAGGACACACAGGCTGGCCAGTTCGCGCCCACGCTCGGACAGGGAGATGCGGGCCGCATTGTAAACGACGCCAAAAGCGATGATCCCTGCCAGAATCATGTAAACGCTAATGCCGATCAGCATGGTCTGGGCGAGCGTTTCCTGAAACTTCTGCAGCGACACCTTTTGCAGCGCGATGAAGCGGGCGGCGGGCGTCTCCTTAAGCTCGGCCATCAGAGCATCGTTCTCGGCCGGGTCGATCGCCAGATGCACGCCGCTGACCACCGGCCCTTCGAAGTTAAGCTCGTTCAGGGCTTCGATGTTCATAAAGGCGCTGAGACCGAGATAGCCCTGAACGATTTCAGTGACAGGCGCGGACACGATCCTGCGGCGGCCCTCAAGAAGCTCTATCTCGACAAGGTCGCCACGCTCGACATCAAGCAGTCGAGCCAACGCCTCGCTGAGCGTCAGCCCGGTTTCAGGCAGCGCGATCGGATCGAGATCAACATTGAGAACCCGGCTGAGCGTGGCATCCGGCGGCTTTCCGGTAATCGCGACGCGGCGCTCACGCGGGCCATTGCTCAAACGCGCCGAAAGGACGCGATAGGGTTCGGCACGCATGACGCCTGGCAAACGCGCGGCAGCAAAGACCGCTCGATAGTCTCGTTCGCCGGCGAAATTGATCGAGGCGTCCTGGCGATCGGCCTGGAAATAGGTGACATCAATCATGAAGTCGACGGCATCCATCGGCCAGATCGTGCCAACGAGGATCGCGACCGACATCGCCATTCCGGAGATTGTCATGGCCGCCCGTCCGGGATAACGCGCAAGCTGCCGGACGACCATGATGCCAAGCTGGCCCATGCCGTTGAAAAGGCCAATGTTTTCGGTCAGCCCCTGCTGGAAGCGTGGCGGCGCCGGCGGGCGCATGGCAACTGCAGGCGCAAGCCGGGATGCCCCTAGCACCGCCTTCAGCGCGCCAAGCAGGGCTGCTGCCAGCGTCGTCAGACCAGCAAGCGCATAGGTTCCTGGATCACGGTCGAAGATCAGAAACGGAAAATGGAAGAAGGACGCATAAAGCCGCGTCATTCCAGCACCAAGCCATGTGCCGGCAAAAAACCCGATCACGACGCCAACCGCGCTGATGGCAGCGACGAACAAGAGATAGTGCAATGCGATTCCCGCACCAGTATAGCCGAGCGCCTTGAGAAGGCCGATCTGCTCGCGTTCCAGCGCGATCAGCCGGTTCATCGTCATATTCACGAGAAACGCCGCGACAATCAGGAAGATAGGCGGCAGGATGCGGCTCATCGCTTCGAGCTGGGTCAGCTCGGCGTCCAAGAAGGCGTGCGAGGTCTGATCTTCGCGGCCATAGGCACCCGTGCCGCCGTAGCGCTCGAGGATCAGGTCGAGGTCGTCGATCACCGCGTCTTCATTTGCACCACGCATCAACAAGAGCGAAACATCGGAGAATGCACCGTCGAGGTCGTAAGCCGCGGCCAGCGCCTCCTCG
>JBCBSK010000185.1:0-6288 GCA_039819185.1 Pseudomonadota bacterium
CCGGGCTTTGAGAACAGCTTGAGGCACTGATAGACCTCGTCGGTCTGCCGATGCTCAATGCCGGCATAGAGGTCGTCATCGTCCGCGAAAACGAAGAAGACCTCTATGCCGGCATTGAGCATCGGCAGACCGACGAGGTCTATCAGTGCCTCAAGCTGTTCTCAAAGCCCGGCACCGAGCGGATCATCCGCTACGCGTTTGACTACGCCAAGGCAAATGGCCGCAAGAAGGTCACGTGCTTTTCCAAAGACAACATCATGAAGCTGACCGACGGCCTCTATCACAAGGTTTTCGATGAGGTCGCGGCCGAGTATCCCGATATCGAGAACGAACACTGGATCATCGACATCGGCGCGGCCAAGCTGGCCGCCAACCCGAACCAGTTCGACGTCGTCGTGATGGCCAATCTCTATGGCGATATCCTGTCGGATGTGGCGGCCGAAATCACCGGCTCGGTGGGCCTTGGATCGTCGGCGAACATCGGCGAGTACTGCTCGATGTTCGAGGCCATCCACGGCTCCGCACCGCGGCGCGCCGGCCAGAACATGGCCAACCCGTCCGGTCTCCTGCTCGCCGGTGTCCAGATGATGGTCCACATCGGCCAGCCCGAGGTTGCCGAGAAGGCGCACAATGCCTGGCTCAAGGCGATCGAGGATGGCTACCACACCTACGATATCTATTCCGACGGCCAGAGCACCGAGAAGGTGTCGACGTCCGGCTTTGCCGACGCGATCATTGCTCGCATCGGCCAGATGCCGGAGAAGTTGACGCCGGTCACCTATGACAAGACCGCTGGCCCGCTGTCCGTCCCATCCGCCAACAGGGTGCCGGCCGGCAAAAAGGATCTCGTCGGCGTCGACATCTTCGTCCATTGGAAGGGTGACGATCCGGACGCATTGGCCGACCAGCTCAAGGGTGCCGGCGGCCCGGCCGGTCTCGATCTTGCGATGATCTCCAACCGCGGCACGAAGGTATGGCCAAACGGTCTGCCCGAGACCTTCAAGACCGACCATTGGCGCTGCCGCTACATGTTCGATGGCGCGGCTAGCAAGTCAGCCGTCATCGACCAGCTCGGCAAGATCGATGCCGCCGGCATCGACTTCATCAAGACCGAGCATCTCTACAATTTCGATGATGAACCAGCCTATTCACTCGGCCAGGGTCAGTAGACGGACACGCTCCAATAACGGAAACTGCAAGGCTGCTAGGGGCCGGCGTTGGAACGCCGGCCCTTATTGTTTGCGATCGATATGGCTGACATTCAGCGTTCTTGCAGCGCGAGACGGACGCCAAGCGCGCAGTAGATGCTGCCGACTACCTTGCCTTGCCATCTGAGGACCACCGGGTTGTGGCGCAGGAAGGTGCCAATTCCACCAGCGCCAAGCGCAAAGACGACCGTGCTCAACAGCCCCATGAGAACGAACAGAATGCCAAGCGTGGTCAGTTGCAGCGCGACCATGCCGTTTTCCGGCACGACGAATTGCGGCAGGAAGGCCAGGAAGAACAAGGCAGACTTTGGGTTCAACACTTCCAGGATCACCGCCTGGCGAAAAGCGCGGCCTGCGGTGAACCGTGGCGAGACGATATCAAGGCCGGCCGGCGCGCGCTCCAGAATAGCACGGATGCCGAGATAGATCAGATAGGCGGCCCCGAGATATTTGATGATCGTGAACAGCGTCGCGGAGGCCAGAATGATCGCCGACAGTCCGATCACGGCCAGCATGGTGTGAATGAGATCACCGACGGCGATTCCGAGCCCCGTCGCAAGTCCAGCTTTGGTTCCGGAACTCGTCGCCCTGGCGACAGTCAAAAGGACAGCCGGACCTGGAATGAACACAAATCCTAAAAGAACCAGGAGATAGGTGATGAGGGTCGCGGGATCGATCATCGCTCGTAGACACGGAACGGCGTCAGGGTCGCGACCTTGTCATAGAGTGCGCGCGCCGTGGCGTTGAACTCTTGGGTCTGCCAGTAGACCCGGCTGACACCCCGAGCATTGGCAGCGTCTGACACGGCTTCGATCAAGGCACGCCCGACCCCTCCCCCGCGCATATCGGGATCGGTGAACAGATCTTCGAGATAGCAGTAGCCGGGCCGCGACCAGGTCGAAGGATGGAACAGATAGTGGGTAAGCCCACGATCGTGCCGTCCCGCTCAAAGACTATCCCGTGCAGATCGACCAGCGGATCATGAAGGCGCCGCCACGTCAGATCCGTGATCTCGGCCGGCAGGTCTTCCTCGTAGAAGGTCAGATAGCCGGCCCACAGTTCCTCCCAGCGCTCTCTGTCCTCGGGGCGCAGCGGCCGGACGGTCACGCGCCGTCCGCCTGGCCGTCGGCACGCACGCTGATTGCTTCTTCCAACCGCTCAACAACATAAGCCACTTCGTCCATTTCGAGATCAGGATGGATCGGCAGGCTGATCACTTCATTGGCAAGTCTGTCTGACACCGCCAGCGGAACATCGTCGCGCACGAACCGCTTGAACGCCGGATGGCGATGCAACGGGATACGGTAGAACAGGCCGGTGCCGACACCATCTTCCTGCAAGCGCGCGCGAACCGTGTCACGCTCCGGCAGCTTGGTCGTGTAGAGCGCGAACGGCGTGCGATAGCCGTCCGGGATGTGTGGTGTCGGAACGATCCCGTTGAGACGCTTGTTGTATTCCCGCGCGATTTCATTGCGCGCTTCGAGTTCAGCCGGAAACGCGTCCAGTTTGACCAGAAGCACCGCGGCCTGGATCGAATCGAGCCGCCCGGTCATGCCGAGCCGGATCGCTTCATCGCCATCACCTTGGCGGCCATGGGTCCGGATCAACCGCACCGCTTCGGCAAGATCGTCGTTCTGGGTGAACACCGCCCCGCCATCGCCATAAGCGCCAAGCGGCTTGGTTGGATAAAAGCTCGCAGCCGAAATCGGTGCCAGCGCCCCCACGTTCCGGTCACCAATGCCGCCGCCGACGCTTTGGGCCGCATCAGCCGCCACGATCAGGCCGTGGCGGTCAGCGATCTCGGTGATCGCCGGATAGTCCGCTGGCAAGCCATAGAGATCGACCGGCATTATGACTTTCGGCGTCAACACACCTTCGGCCTGGACCTGGCGGATCGCCCGGTCGAGATCGTTGACCTCCATGTTGAAGGTCACAGGATCGACATCGACGAAAACTGGTGTCGCACCGAGCGGCATGATCGCACCCGCCGTCGCCGAGAACGTGAAAGCGGGGATGAACACCGCATCCCCGGGCCCGACATCAAGCGCCATCAGCATCATGGTGATGGCATCCCGGCCTGACGAAACAGCAATTGCGTGCTTGGCGCCGGCAAACTCGGCAAGCTTCTCTTCAAGCTCCCGCACCTCGGGACCGAGAATGAACTGGCCATGTTCGAGGACTGCGGCGATGCGCACCTCGATCCGCTCATGCATCCGCGCCTGCTGGCGCTTCAGATCAAACAGATTGACCGACCGACGGACGATCTTGGGCTGTTCGGCGACGGAGGCAGAGGTGTTACTCGGCGACACGGGCGGCTCCTTCAGGACGCGGGGCCTTGGCCCCAAAAAGATGGGTGTTGGGTTTGTCACGCGCGCTATCGAGCACGCGGCGGGCAAGATCGAGCGCGTCCCGGCCGCGCGCACCATCGACGGTGGGCGCCCCTCCGGTGCGGACGCAAGCCAGGAACTCGGTAATTTCATTGGCGAGACTGTCTTCGCGCTCGATAGGCTGCGTGACGCTTGTGAGCGCGTCACCGCCATTCAGCGCCGCCGAGCGATTGAGGATCTGACGGGTCAACGTGCTCTCGACGAAATCAGCAACCAGGACCGTTTCGCCCCCATGCACGATCATGCGCCGCTCAGTCGCGCCCGCCGCCCGGCTCGCGGAGACATTGGCGATTGTTCCGTTTGCAAACGCGATGCGCGCATCCGCCATGTCCTCGCTGTCGGAGAAAACCGAATGGGCCGCAGCGTCCACCCAAGCGATTGGAGCATCGACCAGGCCGAGCACCAGATCAAGGTCATGGATCATCAGATCGAGCACGACATCGACATCGGTTGCGCGTTTGCGCCACGGTCCATGCCGGCGCACCTCGATCAGCCAAGGAGCGACTGCATCCTGGCGCAGGGCCTTGTAGACCGCCGAGTGGCGCTCGATATGCCCGACCTGCAGCACGAGCCCCCGCGCCTCAGCCTTGGCGACCAAGCGATCGGCCGACACGGTGTCCGGCGTGATAGGCTTTTCCACCAGCACATTGAGGCCGAGATCGAGGAGGTGGTCGACAATCTGAAAATGCAGCGAGGTCGGGGCAGCGACGCTGACAAGGTCCACCCGGTCCTTAAGCGCTTCAACGTCCGCGATTGCATCACAGCCGAACTCATCGGCAACCGCACGCGCACGCGCGATGTCCGCATCGACCACACAGACGAGATCGGCGTCCGGATGCGCCGCATAGTGTTTTGCGTGGAAGCGGCCGAAATAGCCAACGCCGACCACGGCGGCTCTGAGACGAGACGTCATAAGCTGGGGTTTGGCAAATGAAGTCTAAAGAAGCAAGGCGGCGGCCAGCCCGAGAAAAGCAAAAAATCCAACGACGTCGGTAACAGTTGTGAGGAAGACGCTTGAGGCGATCGCCGGATCAACGCCGATCCGATCCAGCAAAAGCGGAATCAATATCCCCGCGAGACCGGCGCAGATCATGTTCACAATCATTGCCAAGGCGATGACCAAGGCAAGCCCGAAGCTCTGAAACCAAACGATCGCGACGATGCTCACGATGACGGCAAACAAGACGCCATTAAGCAGCCCGACCAGGAGTTCGCGGGTCACGATCCGGCCGGCATTGTAGACCCCGAGTTCGCGTGTCGCGAGGCCGCGCACGGCAACGGTCATCGTTTGCGTCCCGGCATTGCCGCCCATCGACGCAACAATCGGCATTAGGACCGCAAGTGCCACCATCTGCTCGATCGTCGCGTCAAACAGACCGATCACGGCAGACGCAAGCACCGCCGTGCAAAGATTGATGACGAGCCACAGGAATCTGCTGCGCGTCGTATAGATCACGCTGTCGGAGATTTCCTCGTCCCCGACGCCCGACAGCCGGCGAATGTCCTCTTCCGCCTCCTCCTGGATCACGTCAACGACGTCGTCGATCATGATACAGCCCACAAGGCGTTCGTTCTCGTCGAGAACCGCGGCCGACACGAGATTGTATCGGTCGAATTCGCGCGCAACGTCTTCCTGGTCATCGGTCGCCGCGACATCATGATAGGACGGCGCCATGATGTCCTCGATCCGGACCGGCCGACGCGTCCTCAGCAGTGTGTCAAGTGGCACGATGCCGAGCAGGTGATAGGTCGGATCAACAACGAACAGCTCGTAAAAGGAGTTCGGCAGGTCGTCTGAGACGCGCATGTAGTCGATCGTCTGGCCAACCGTCCAAAACGGCGGCACGGCAATGAATTCCGTCTGCATCAGCCGGCCGGCGGAGTCCTCCGGGTAATCGAGGCTGCGCTCGAGCTTGAGACGCTCGAATTCCGGCAGACGGGCGAGAATCGCCTCTTGATCCTCGTCATCGAGATCTTCGAGGATGTAGACGGCATCATCGGAATCGATGTCGCGCACGCCCTCGGCGACTGCCTCGGCCGGCAGATCAGCGAGGATTCGTTCGCGAACCGTGTCGTCGACTTCGGTCAGCACCGTGAAGTCGAAGCGCTCACCCAAGAGCACGACGAGTTGTGTCGCTTCGGATGGCGTCAGCAGATTGACGAGTTCGCCGACATCGGCCTCTTCGAGCGGTTCGAGAGTCTCAGCGAGACCCGCCCTGTCCTCGATCGCGATCGCATCACGCACTGTTTCGAGGAAGCCGGGCAGAAAGGTATCGTCCTCGTCGCGCACGGGCGGAGGTACAGTCGTCTCGTCGGACTCACCCAAGCTGATGTCGCTATGATCCTGGACCGGCATACGCCCTCTCTAGAGCAAAATCCGATTGGAGTGAATCGGGTTGATCCGCTCAAGTCGGGCGAATTTGCTCTACATCTTAGGGTGTTAACGCAAAGCGCGGGCCGCAGATAGGAGCTGCAGCACTAGAATGCCGAACGGTTATTCGCGGTGGCGCCGTAGAACGCCCAAAAGCCGGCTATCACGCTCTCGCCTCGCCTTCGCACGCACTGAGCGAAGCATATTTGCCGTGAGAGATACGCGTGAGAGATGAGATGGTGCGGTCGAGAAGACTCGAACTTCCACGGGTTGCCCCACAGCGACCTCAACGCTGCGCGTCTACCAATTCCGCCACGACCGC
>JBCBSK010000186.1:0-6272 GCA_039819185.1 Pseudomonadota bacterium
CGCTCGCCGGTGCGGTTCGTAGCGGCCAAAGACTCCGACCTCGATGTCTCTCCCGAAGGGCTGGCCGGAAAGATCATCGGCGTACAGGCCGGAACGGTCTATGAACCCTGGCTGAGCGATAACTACACCGAGTCCGAGATACGCGCGTACCCAACGGTCGATGAACACAACGCCGATCTGTTGTCGGGACGCATCGACCTGATCATCGGCGACGCCTTGGCGCTGCTCGGCGGGTTCCTCGAAACGGATGATGGCGAGGCCTATGAATTCGTCGGTCCCGATCTCACCGATCCGGCACTGGTTGGCGACGGTATCGGCATTGCCGTGCGCCAGGGCGAGGACGAGCTGCGCGAAGCCCTCAACACAGCCATCGCCACGATCCGCGAAAACGGCACCTATGCCGAGATCAACGCCCGCTACTTCGCGATCGATATCTACGGCGAGTAAGCCCACTCCGAAGAAATCGTGTTGGCATTTGGAGGAGCGGGCCCAGTAGGTCCGCTCTTTTTCCATAAGGCGCTGGTCGTTCATTGCTCCAGCCCAAGCCTGTCTGCGGCACGTGACGCACTGCCGGTTTCCGACAGCGCGTGAAAAACCTTCAAGAGGTTCAGGTCGACCGTGGCCAAATGAATCGCATTCATAGCCCAAAGAAGAAGCTTTCGTTTCCCGCCGTCCCGTAATTTTTGTCGGACATTTCAACAATATTAATCAGGGAGGATGAAATGGCCAATATGGGAAACTGCAGGCTTGGGTGACGTCAAGTCATAGCTGCGTTGGGAACAAGCGCACTTGGCACGCTTGGATCGACTGGCATAGTGCACGCAATGTCGGACAATATCTCGAGCAGTGATCGCTACGAAGTTGGGCTTGCGTTCCTGCGCCAGATCGGCGGCGAGAACTATGACGGCACGATCAATGCGATTGCGGAAACGTCGCCGGACTTCGCGCGCTTTGTCGTCGAGTATCCCTATGGTGATGTGCTTAGCCGACCGCAGCTCGATATCGTGACGCGCGAAGCCGTAACGGTCGCATCACTGATGGTTCAGGGCAGTTACCCGCTGCCGATCAACTACCATCTGAACGGGTTCTTGAATGTCGGTGGCTCGCCGGAAGCGCTTGTCGAACTATGCTTCCTGGCGATCGCCTGTCTTGGCTTTCCGGCCTCGATCGACACAATCGGGCTCATTCGCGGGACATTCAAGGACCGCGAGATCAGCTTCGACCCCATCCCGGCCACCGACGATGATGGCACGGAGCGGCGGCTTCAGGGCCTGCGCAATCTGGCCATGCACGGCGAAGACGGTATCGCAAAGGTCGAGGAACTGACACGGACGTCGCCTGTCTTTGCCCAGCTCTTCGTCGAGTTCGCCCATGGCGAGATCCTGACGCGGGACGGGCTCGACGCCAAATCCAAACACCTCTCCCTGCTCTCCATGCTGGCCGGCATGGGCAATCAGCACGACTGGCTGCGGGACCACACGCTAACCGCCTTGCGACAAGGTGTGACGCGCGACGAGATTGTCGAAGCCATGATCCAGCTCTCGGTCTATTCCGGCTTTCCCGCGGCCATTGTCGGCTTCTTCGATATCGTAAGCATGTTCAACGACATTGATGCCGGCACCGTTTCACTGGAGGTTGCAGCCTTCGAGGGCGAGGCGGAGCCGTCCGAGACGCGGTCGGAACGGTTCGTCCGCGGCGAAGCGACGCTTGCCCTGACCTCCGGCGGTGCCGGTATGGCGGTCGTGGAGAGCTTCCGGCCGATTGCACCCGAGATCGGCCGGATGATCCTAGAACATTCCTATGGCGATATCTTCAATCGCGATGGGATCGATCTGAAAACGCGTGAACTGGCCGCCGTGTCTGCCATGGCCGCTGTTGGATCGAAAACGGCTGAAGTCCCGATGCAGGTTCATGTCCGCGCCGCGATGAATGTCGGCGCGACCCAGGAAGAGGTCGTCGAGACACTGCTCAACCTGGTGCCCTATGTTGGTTATCCGAAGGTCGAGCGGGCCCTTTACCTGGCAAACGAGGTGTTCACCGGCTAAAGTCGGTCGCTTCCGATTGCAGCTAAGTCTGCACTCCCGGCCAGGCGTCAACCGCCCGGCCCCATGGGGTCTTGTAAGCGCTGTTCAGATGATATGCGCCCCGAAGTTCCGCGCCGTGTCGTGGAACACCGCATGCAGATGCAGCGGTTGGTTCACGAGGCTTGCAAACTCGATCAGGACATCCTCGCCGGTTAGCCGGTAGTAGATCGACCCATCAAGGTCCTCGCCACCCCAGGCAAATCTGAGTGCCGCCCCATCCTGACCGGCCAACCGGGCCAACTGCTGCTCCACCAAAGGTGTTGGCAGAACCTCGGTCGTGTAGACCTCGACAAGACGGGTCGCCATATCCTGCTGCATCTGCGTGAGATCGCCAAGCGGCACACCCGCAGCTTCGTCCGCGACACGCTGCTCGGCCCCCCGGTTCGATCGGATATTGCCCGGCGAGCGCGGCCAGACCAATGCTTGGCGCCGACTTGCGCCTTCGAGATCTGAGAACAGCGCGCGGCCGAGCACTTCTTCTTCCTTGAGGACAACAAGACCGCTGTGCGGGCCGGACGGCACGGTGTTCGGTTCAGATGAGAACGAACTCGGCGTGGTCGAGATGACCTCATCATCAAGCATTGTGAAGGTCAGCGAGAGGTGGTGACCTTCCCAGCGCCAGGACCAGGCGCCTGTGCTGGCGGGCTGTCCGTAAAGCTGCAGCGAGAACCGCTCGCGATTACGGTCGGCTGAGCCCTTGCCCCATTCATCGCGCAGGATGTCTTGCTGCAGCATGATGTTCATCGCCTTTTCCAGGCCGAGCTGGCTCATGCCGGTGGCAAGCAGATCGAGCGCGAGATCTTTTTGAGCGGGCGTCATTTGCTCCAGAGCCAGACCCGGCGCGCGACGCGAGCCAAGCATGAAATTCCATGCCTGGCGGCTGTTGCTGTCGAAGGCAAACAACACCGCCTCGCGCTGCCCGTCCTCGAGCTGGTTGAGAAGTGCCGTCGCGCGGTCTCTCATCGTTGCGCCAATGGATGCGGCTTGAGCGAGCACGGCACCAGGCATTGCTGTGGACACACCGGCTACAGCAGTGGCGGTGAGGAATGTACGGCGATCTAATCCCATAACGAACCCTCTCATCAAATGACTTTACCAGAATCTGGGGCGTCACCCGGACTGTTCCAAGTCAAACTCCCGCGAGCCAATATGACGGTTTGACTAAAGTTCCATCGGGGCCATGAGCCCAGCAAAACGATCTAGGGTCTGTGGAGATTTAGGACTCCGTTTTTTAGCCGAACTGTAATTCATACTTGCTTTTGGCGGGAGCAGGCGATGCCACGGTTGGTTCTGACGGATGCGCAATGGGTGGCGATGGAGCCGCATTGTTTGGGCAAGGCCGGCGACCGGGGACGCAGCGGGACCGACAACCGCTTGTTTGTGGAGGCGATGCGTTGGAAAGCGCGCACGAGCAGTCCATGGCGTGATCTGCCCGAGATGGTTGGCACGTGGAACGTGGTGTGGCGCCGCTTCGATGACTGGTGCAAGGCGGGCGTATGGGAGCGCATGTTCGAGGCGGTCTCGGACGACTCCGACATGGAATATGCCATGGTTGACGCCACGATCGTTCCGGTCCACCGCCGCGGACACGGCGCAAAAGGGGGCCTCAGCGCCAGGCGGCAGGAGCGTCGAAGGGCGGTTGGACGACGAAGATCCTTGCTCTCACCGATGCGTTGGACAATTTGGTGCGCTTCGAAGTGCTGCCCGGCCACCGCTATGACACGATCGGTGTGGCGCTGTTGATCAAGGGCGTTGAGTTCGCTGTGCTCATCGCCGACAAGGCGTTCGACGCGAACTGGATCGTCCAG
Source organism: Pseudomonadota bacterium (assembly GCA_039819185.1). Classification (GTDB taxonomy): domain Bacteria; phylum Pseudomonadota; class Alphaproteobacteria; order Rhizobiales; family Tepidamorphaceae; genus JBCBSK01. Next base: position 3,893 of record JBCBSK010000186.1, read on the forward strand.
GAGATGGACGAGCGCGGCGCCAAGGTCGTCATCTCACAGCGACCGCAGCGCTTGGCACCAAGGGTGATCGACGAGGACATCTACCAATGGCGCCACCTGATCGAGAGCTTCTTCGCCAAACTTAAGGAGCTCAAGGCCATCGCCATGCGCGCCGGAAAAACCGACCGCAATTTCCGGTCAATGATCGCTCTCGTCGCGGCCGTTCTGCGAACCCGCTAAATCTCCACGACCTAGGGCATTCTTGGCAAAAACCGCATCACCCGACAACGCTCTATCTCTTTGATCTTGAGCATGTTCTTGTTCGAAAACCGTATACACGTGTCGGATCATGCTGTGGACGCACGACCGCATAAACCAGCACTGGCGGGCACGGGACAGCGCGCCATACTCGTGGGTGATTTCAGAGCGGCAGCAGCCATGTGAGACACACCGCGACAACCGTGCGGGTCACCGCACGCCAGCTGATACCTGCGGATGTGGTGACGGCTCAGTGGTCGCGCGCCCACTGTCCACCGAACATCTCGACGGCTCTGACAACCCGCCGAAACGGCGGTCTCGAGCCCAAAACACGTCCAGGGCCTCTGTCAGGTCCGAAGCGGAAAAATCCGGCCAAAGACAGTCCGTGAAATAGAGTTCCGCCTGAGCGCACTCCCAAAGCAAAAAGTCCGAAAGACGCTGCTCGCCGCTGGTGCGGATCAGGAGATCGACGTCGTGAATGTCGCCTGTGCCGCTCAAATGCCTAGAGAACGCATCCGCGTCAGGCGGTTTATGACCACCGAGTGATGCGGCGGCCGCCAGAATGGCATGCCGGGCCGAATAGTCGACGGCGATCCGAAGCGTGAAGTTCGTGCCGGTCGCGGTGACGCGTTCGACCTCAGCGATTGCAGCCACAAGATCGGGCGGCAGCCGGTCACGCCGGCCGATCACACGCAAACGACAGTCGCTTTCGGCGAGACGCGGAAGCTCGGCGTTTAAATAGTTGCGCATCAGCCCCATCAAATGGGACGTCTCAGACACTGGGCGTTTCCAGTTTTCACTGGAAAACGCATAAAGCGTCAGAATTGAAATGCCCAAATCACGCGCGGCGCGAACGGTTTCACGTACGGCCGCCACGCCTGCGACATGGACGCTCTCACTAGACAAATTACTTTGCACCACAAAGCTTCTCCACAAAAAAACCGCCCAAACGTTCTCAAGCCGGCTTAAGATCAAGGTATGTCGCCGTGACATCAGCAGAGGCGTCATCGGAAGCCACCGCGGCATCGCGCAAGACTCGTTCGAGTTCGGCCAAATAGGCCAGGAAGCGTTCACGCCCGGTTGAGGTCAAACGACAACGCGTGTGGGGGCGGTTGTTTTCATACCCCTTCTCTATCCCCACCAGACCGGCTTCCTCGAGGACCTTGAGATGACGGCTCAGATTGCCATCGGTCAGGCCGCAAAGCTGTTTCACTTCGCCGAAGGACAGGCCCTTAGGATGGGCCGCAAGCGAGGTCAGCATGCCGAGCCGGGCGCGTTCGTGAAAGACACGGTCAAGGCCACCATATGAAAACGCTGCAGCATCCTGTCTGGGCTCACAACTCATTGGTTTCATCCGATGCACTGTGGAGAAGCCAAGCAAGGCCAAGTTGGCCTATCAAAAACGGGAACCCCATCATCCAGGGGTCAAGTGTCCTGCTGTCACTGGCAACGAGCAGAACGCAAATTCCGGAGAGGAAATACCATCCCGCAGCGAACGCAACCGTCCTGGGCAAGGATCTGAGGGCAGAAAAGATGCCAAGTGCCAGGAAGATCTGCCACAGGCCAGGCAACATCCACTGCTGATCTGCCGCAAACATCATGACCACCGCAGCTATCGCCGCGCCGGCGAACCCTGCGGGCAAGAAAACCTCAACCGCGTTCAGCAACATGGCGTCGGCGAGCCCGCCATGATGGCGGCGCGCGCGTGCGATCATTTCCAAGCCGATCAGCGTCGCTGCGAGCATGGCGACAGCGATCCAGACAAGAAGAAGGTGCCGGTCACTCGCCGCGAACTGCTGCGGCCACAGTGATTGTGCCAGCGCGGCCACTCCCGCCAGAAGGCCGGTCGACGCGATTACCGCTGGCCCGAAGCCCTGAAACACGGTTCCGGCTGCGAGCTGACTGCGAATTCGGGCGACATCTAAAAGCGCTTTGTCAACATCCGACATCTAAAGGCAAAGCTCTTCGCTACGCAGACCACTTTCCAATGCAAAGTGGGCATGTCTCCACAGAATTGCAAGCCCCCTCCTTGGCGTGCCCGCTCCAAACCCGCAACCCGCTGCAACGGATCGCACCACAATACGGTGGCTGACAAGTGCTCCGTTAAGCACGCTCTTCAGAGGGGGCTTGCAATTCTGTGGAG
>JBCBSK010000187.1:0-6242 GCA_039819185.1 Pseudomonadota bacterium
ATCAATCGTTTTGCCGAGGCGCCGCTCGATCATGGCCGAGCATTCGATATGCCAGCCGGGCCGTCCGCGACCCCAAGGGCTCTCCCAGCCCGGCAGGTCCGCTGTCGAGGGCTTCCACAGGACGAAGTCTGCCGGGTCGCGCTTGTAGGGCGCGACCTCGACCCTGGCGCCGGCGATCATCTCATCACGATTGCGGCCGGACAAAGCTCCATACGCTGAAAACGAGGGTACATGAAACAGGACATGCCCCTCGGCCGCATAGGCATGACCAAGTGCGATCAACCGTTCCACCATGCCGATGATCTCGGGGATGTGGTCCGTCACCCGTGGCTCAAGGTCCGGCTTCAGTACGCCGAGCGCGGCCATATCGGCATGGTAGGCCTCGATATAGCGTTCCGTGACGGCCGATATCGGCTGATCAGCCTCCTTGGCCGCGGCGTTGATCTTGTCGTCAACATCCGTGAAGTTGCGCGCGTAGACGACACGCCCATAGCGCCGCTTCAACAGGCGATAAAGAACGTCGAACACGACTGCCGGGCGGGCATTGCCGATATGGGCGAAGTTGTAGACCGTCGGCCCGCAAACATACATCGTCACAGTGTCGGCATTTGCCGGCGCAAACGGCTCTTTCGTTCGCTTGATCGTGTTGGTCAAGCGCAGCGTCATTGCTGCGTCTCCTCGTTCTGAGAACGGCCCGGCAACTCGACATAGAACCCACCGCCATCCGCCTCGGGCAAAGGATGAAAGCGCGTGATGAGCCCACGCTTGCGCGCTTCGAGGAGCTGACGGCCTACTGGCAAGAAGAGGGTCTCTCCACTGGTCGGGGTGGCCGGATCGATGCGGATTACTACGCTTGTCAGCTCGTTTGGGTGCCTCCGTTCCAGCATCTGTGAGATCGCGGTCCCGGCTTGGCTTAAGGAGACGCCCCGCAGATCGAGCGTGTGTTCACCATTTGCGCGGTCGCCGACAAGCGCGCGGATGCTGTCAGGTTCAAACAGGGGCATGGTGGGCTTTTCCTGACCTGGGACGTGGCACCGCAGCCAACAGGTCCGTCATGTCTGTACCTCGGAGATGCCGACGTCGCTGTCCCCCGAGGCATTGGATAGACGCTCGGGCGGCCGGGTCCATCCGTCGGTGAACATGCTAAGCGTGTTCCGCAATTCCATCTCATGGAGATCGCGAGCGATAAAGACGATACGGGTGCGCCTGTCCTTGCCCGGCCATTGCTCGAGCATGACCGGAGGGTGGAAGATGTGCTGCACGCCGTGGATTACGAGCGGACCTTTCAGACCCTCGACATTGACGATGCCCTTGACGCGAAGGATGTCCGGGCCCTTGAGCTGCAGAAGGGTTTCAAGCCAACCATCAAAGGCATCCCCGGGGATCGGATCGTCCAGTGTCAGGCAGACGGCTCTGATGTGATCGTCATGTCGATTCACGTCTTCGTGGTGGTGATGACCGTCGGCTCCGTGATTGCGATCATTACCGTGATCGTGTTGAGGCTCGTGGCGGTGGTCGCTGTCGTTGAATGCTTCGGCGTTCAGCCAGCGTTGAACATCGAGACTCTTGGTTTTCGGATTGTACAATCCGGTATCCAGCAGCTTTGCAGGATCAACCGAGCCATTGTTCGTGCGCATGATCGGCGCACCCGGATTCAGCGCATTCAATCGCCGCCGCAATGCCGCGGCGACATCGGGTTCGACGAGATCTGTCTTCGTCAGCAACAGCCGATCGGCAACGGCCGCTTGCTTCACGGACTCAGCCTGCCGATCGAGCGTCTGCTGGCCGTTGGCTGCATCGATGGTCGTAATGACACCGTCGAGCCGATAGCGGGCGGCGACCAGCGGGTCGGCCATAAGAGTGTGCAATATGGGCGCCGGGTCGGCGAGCCCCGTCGTCTCGATGACAACTCGGTCGAATTCGGGGATTTCTCCTCGTGTGCGGCGCAAGAACAGGTTGCGCATCGTGTTGATGAGATCCCCGCGGATCGTGCAGCAGAGGCAGCCGCTCTGCAGCAGCACCATGTCTTCGCTCGACCGCTCCACGAGTTCGTGGTCAAGGCCAATCTCGCCGAACTCGTTAATGATGACGAGCGTTTTTGCCAGTTCAGGCTGACGCAGGAGATGGTTCAGGACTGTCGTCTTACCGCTGCCCAGGAAGCCGGTCAGCAAAGAGACAGGCAGACGCTGAGATGGTGCATCGAGGCTCCAGCTTTCCACGGTGTGCCCCCCTTTCCTGTTCAGGACGCCCCGGTGGCGAGGCATTGCGCGCAGGTGCCCTCCACCTCGACCACGCGTCGTGTCGGGCGGAACCCGATATGGGCCGCATCCTCAGTGATCAGTCGCTCAAGCCGCTGGTCTTCCAGCTCTGCAGATGCTCCGCAGGTGCTACAAATAAGGAACAGGCTATCATGCCTTCGTTCCGGGTGCGTGCAGGGAACGTAAGCGTTCCGGCTCTCGATCTTCGAGACGAGCCCTTGGGCCATAAGGAACTCAAGCGCTCGGTACACGGTGGGCGGTCCGACCGAGCGGGAATTCCTTTGCTTCAGCGCTTCGATCAGGTCATAGGCGCCTGTCGGGTACCGCTCTCCCAAAGCAGTTCCAGTATCTGGCGCCGCACTTCTGTAAGCTGCACGCCACGCGCGCCGCAGAGGGACATCGCCAGTGCAACCCGTTCAGCCGGCGCATGCTGCCCACGGCAATTAGGATCGGTGCAGGGCCTTGGCTGCATCGATAGAAGCGCCATGACTTCTTCCCTTATTGCGCTCGAATTGCGCAACGTTATAACGTTGCGCAATTCGTTTACAAGGACCAATCATCCCGGACCCCGAGGGTGGTTAGAGGAGAGAGTTGGACATGGATACAGCAGTGCTCAGCGGTCAGCGCACAGGATCAGGCCCCGCCAACTCAAGTGGGCGACAACGGCCCAGCCGAGCAAAGGCGGAAGCGGCAGTGCGGACGCTGATTGAGTGGGCGGGCGACGACCCCGATCGCGAAGGCCTCGCAGGCACGCCTGGGCGCGTGGTGCGGTCTTATGAGGAGTTCTTCGCCGGATACAACAAGGATCCGGTTGCGTTGCTTGAGACGACGTTCGGTGAGACTGCCGAATACGACGAGATGATCGTCATGCGCGACATCCGCCTCGAATCGCACTGCGAGCACCACATCGTTCCCATCCTGGGTAAGGCGCATATCAGTTATCTGCCGGAAGGCCGTGTCGTCGGGATTTCCAAGCTGGCGCGCCTTGTCGATGTGTTCGCCAAGCGGATGCAGATCCAAGAAGTACTGACATCGCAGATCGCGCACACCATCCAGGAAGTGCTGAAGCCACGCGGTGTCGGCATCGTCATCGAGGCCGCGCATCAGTGCGTCACGACGCGCGGGATTCGAAAGCCGGGTGTCAGCATGGTGACCAGCCGCATGCTCGGCTCGTTTCGAAGTGACCCGGCGGTCCGCCAGGAGTTTTTTGCGATGATCGGAAGGCCCGGGAGCGACTCCAATGGCTCCTGACAAATCCGCTCCGGAAACCGTCACCGACTTCGCCTCGCGGACGACGGTCGAGCAGGTCGAGGAAGGCCTCGAACTGGCACCCAAGTTCGACTCAGACGGACTGATCCCTTGCATCACGACCGACGCCGACGCGGGCGATGTGTTGATGCTCGGCTACATGAATGGTGAGGCTCTGCAGTTAACGATCGCGACCGGAGAAGCGCACTACTGGAGCCGAAGCCGCCAGTGTCTTTGGCGCAAGGGCGCAAACAGTGGTCTCGTCCAGAAGGTTGTCGAGCTGCGCATCGACGACGACCAGGACGCCGTCTGGCTGCGCGTCCAGGTCGCTGGTTCGGGCGCCAGTTGTCACGTCGGGTATCGATCCTGTTTCTATCGATCGGTCGAACTCGGCGGCCCATCAGGTGAACCTGCCCGGCTCGTGTTCACGGAGTCGGGGAAATCCTTCGATCCAGAGGCCGTTTATGGCGACGTGCCCAATCCGACGCTGCTTTGAGGGCCGGTGAGACCACCCTTCATGCTTCCAGCGTAAAGTTTGCCAGAAACGGTCGATGACGCCTCCGACTTCGTCGTCAGGCGCTGAAGACTTGCCACCACTCAGCCGCAGTAATGGCGGACCCTGTCCGTCATTGGGCTTTCGGGCTTCCACGGCGCCGGTATGGAAACGACTTTACGGAGACATGTGAGCTAACGTCCGTTTGCCTGCGATCGCGCGCCAAACGCCGGAACCGGTTGACCAGCGTCAGTGTGGCCAACCGCTCCAAGGGACTTGCAAGATGCGCTACACTATTCCGGGACGAGCTCGCCGGGCAGAGAGTTGACCGTCATCGTATCCCTGGGTTGGAAGTGAATGACCGACCGGATTGACTGGCCCGCCTTCAGAAGGTCGAAGGCGGTGTTGATTTGGTTATGGGTCATGTGATGGGTGATGTAGGGGTCGACGCTGAAGTCGCCGCGCAGCCATTCATCGACCATACCTGGCAGTTGGCTGCGACCCAGAACGCCGCCAAATGCCGTCCCACGCCAAACCCGGCCGGTGACAAGTTGGAACGGTCGCGTGGAGATCTCCTGTCCCGCCCCGGCCACGCCGATCACGGTGCACTCGCCCCAGCCCTTATGGCAGGCCTCCAGGGCTGACCGCATCAACTCCACATTGCCGACCGCCTCGAATGTGTAGTCCAGGCCGCCATTCGTCATCTCGATCAGCACTTCGTGAATGGGGGCGTCATGGTCCTTGGGATTGATGCACTCGGTCGCACCAATCGACATCGCCAGCGGGAACTTGTTCGGATTGATATCGATTCCGATGATCCGCGATGCGCCTTTCAGCACGGCACCCTGAATCACCGCCATCCCCACGGCGCCGAGACCGAACACAGCGACCGTCGCACCCTCTTCGACCTTCGCCGTATTGCGCACGGCCCCAATCCCCGTCGGGACCGCGCAGCCCATCACCGATGCTTTGGACAAGGGCGCTTCTTTTGTGATCTTGGCCACCGAGATTTCAGGCAGCACGGTGTACTCGCTGAACGTGCTGGTGCCCATATAGTGCAGGATCTGTTTGCCCTTGTAGGAAAAGCGCGAGGTCCCGTCGGGCATGACGCCTGCCCCTTGGGTCGCACGAATGGTCTGGCAGAGGTTGGTCTTGCCGGATTTTATGTAGGGGCAGTTCGGGTCCTCAGGCACATAGAGCGGGATGACATGATCGCCCGGCTTAACCGAAGTCACGCCCTTGCCGACTTCTTCGACGATGCCACATCCTTCGTGGCCAAGGATGCAGGGAAACAGGCCCTCCGGGTCTTCGCCTGACAGGGTGAAGACGTCTGTATGGCAGAGGCTTGTCGTGACGATCCGAACGAGGACTTCGCCGTCCTTCGGGCCTTCAAGATCGATTTCCTCGATCTCAAGCGGTTGGTTCGGGGCCCATGCGATGGCGGCTCGTGTCTTCATTTTCTTTCTCCCTATGTTCCCAGAGTTCAGTGCAAAAGATGCCGGTCGGTCCGATCCTCAGGATCAAAAACCGGGTCCAGAACGAGCACGAGCCTGGTCTCGCCCATTCGTTCAATCGGTGGAGATCGGTACCGCAAGCCGGATTTGGGTGTTTCAGGCCAAAGCGTCCCGCGCAGCACGATTGGCGAGCCCGTGGGCACCGTGACCACGTGCTGCGGCTCGGCCCCGTCCGTCGAGATGCCGTATTGCATGCCGGTCCCACGATAGGTGCAGACCAGACGCGCGGTCACCGCATCGATACGGAATTCCTGGCACGCATTGCTCATGATGACGTCCAGCCGCAGCCGCAGATATGGTGCCCCGATGACGGCGGCGAACATGTTTGCCTGTGCGGAGATATCGTCAACAAGCATCCGGCGTTCTTCGCACACGGGCAGACCCGATACTTCAACGAGTTGGGATACTGCGTCGTGGACGGCATTCGGGCGCAGAATGACGCGTGACCTCGGCAAACGTTCCGGCTGTTGCTCGTCAATCCAACGTTGAAACCTGTCAAGCGGCTGACGTTGCCAGATGGCCGCCGCGCATCCGCGATCTTGGATCGCCGACAATCCCCTTGGCGTCGTCGCAACTCTGACGCCGAGAGCCGCGTCCTCAGTGACCTCTTGGACGAGGTTCATGCTGCGTCAGAGTTGCGACGACGCCAAGGGGATTGTCGGCGATCCAAGATCGCGGATGCGCGGCGGCCATCTGGCAACGTCAGCCGCTTGACAGGTTTCAACGTTG
>JBCBSK010000188.1:0-6174 GCA_039819185.1 Pseudomonadota bacterium
GAGGCGATGCCCGGACCGTTGGGACGGACCAGTGCGTGCGTGAGTGGTGTTGCCTGTTGCACAACGGAAACATCCGGGCCTGGGCCGCGCGTCGATCTTGCCGCTCCGAAGCCGAGAAACTGGTCGACCTTCGCAGCATCTCCGAGATCTTGGCGGCTGAGTTCGCCGACGATCCGGCCACGCTCAAGCACAAAGACATGGTTCGACAGATCGGCGATGAAGTCGAAGTTCTGCTCGACCAGAAGGATCGACAGCCCGGTCCGTTTGCGAAGCCGCAGCAGGGTTTCGGCGATTTCCTCGACGACGGATGGCTGGATGCCTTCTGTTGGCTCGTCGAGCAGCAGAAAGTGCGGATCGCCCATAAGACACCGGGCGAGCGCCAGCAATTGCTGCTCACCGCCCGACAGCGTGCCGCCGTCGCGGTCCAACAAACGCCTTAGCCGGGGAAAATCATCGAGAACGGTCTCCAGAACCGCGTCCTCCCCATCACCGGCATAGTCATGCCAGGCAAAGCGCAGGTTCTCGCGCACGGTGAGTTGAGGGAAGATGCCGCGTCCCTGCGGGACATACCCCATTCCCATGCCGGCGCGGGTGGTCGGCGACAGGCGGGTGACATCGGTGCCGTGAAACCGGATGCTGCCGGCCGACGCTGGCAGAAAGCCCATGACCGTCTTCAATAGCGTGGTCTTGCCCATGCCGTTGTGGCCGAGAATGCCGATCACCTCGTCCTTGGCGATATCGAGTGCGATCCCATGCAGGATCGGCACATGGCCGTAGCCGCCCGACAGGCCGCGTATCTCCAGCACCGCCGCGCCACCGTCCTGCGCACTCATGTCGTTCGCCCGAGATAGACGTCACGCACGGTCGCATCGGCCATGACCCGATCAACGTCATCCTCGATCAGAACAGCGCCCTGATGAAACACGGTGACCGTGCTAGCGATTGAGCGGATGAACTGCATGTCGTGCTCAACGACGACGATCGCCGTCGTGTCCGCCATCTCGGTCAGGATCGCGATCATGCGCTCCATGTCCGTGGCCGACATTCCGGCGGCAGGCTCATCAAGGAGGATCAGCCAGGGATCGCCGATCGCAACCATGGCCAGTTCGACGCGCTGGCGTTCACCATGTGCCAGTTCTCCCAGACTGCGGCGGGCGATCTCGCCGAGCGCCAGGCGGTCGATGATCTCGGCGACGCGGCGATCGGTTTCCTGGGGCGGCAGAAACCGCCGTCCTGCGATCCAGATGTTCTCTCGAACACTCAGGCCATCCATGACATTGGGCACTTGCGTCTTGATGCCGACGCCGAGTGAGGCGATCTCGTGGGGATGCCAGCCGGTGGTCTCGTGGCCACGCATGAAGATCTGCCCGTCCGTCGGCCTGAGCAGGCCCGTCAAGCACTTGAAAAAGGTCGACTTGCCCGCGCCATTGGGGCCGATCAGGCAGCGTAGCTCGCGGGCTGAAAGCGTGAAGTCGACGGTGTCGACCGCGACCACACCGCCGAAGTGCATGCTGACGCCGCGCGCTTCGAGGACCGTCTCAGCCAACAGGTCTCTCCCGGCCGCGCTGACTGCCGAAGGGCCGGAGCCCGCGCGCCCGCCGGCGCCGGCCTTGCCCGGCCTGCCACAACGAGAGCACAGCCGGCACCAGCCCCTTGGGCAGGAACAGAACGAAGAGCACAAGGACGAGCCCCATGATCACCGTGTTGTCGATCATGCTCTGCTGGCCAAGCAGGAACTTCAGATAGGCCAGCCCCGCGGCGCCAAGGATCGGCCCGATACGCGTGCCGAGGCCGCCGACAATGCACCAGATGATGATCTCCGCCGATTGCACCAGGGAAAACAGGCTTGGGGTAACGATCTCCGCCCAGTTGGCGAACAACGCCCCGGCAAGGCCAGCAATCGCAGCCCCGATGGCAAACAACAGGGTCTTTCGCGCTCTGACGTCATAGCCAAGCAGCGAAACGCGGGTCTCGTTTTCGCGAATGGCAACGGCAATCCGGCCAAACCCCGACCGCAATAGATGGCTGACAAGGAGATAGACGACCAGAAGACAAACGGCACAGACATAAAAGAGCGCATCGCCATAGATCAGCAGGTCAGGTTGTCCCGGCACATTCAGGATCGGGAAGCCGGGAATGCCGTTGAAGCCGCCGAGCCGCGCCGAGCCGATCGCATATTGCGAGCCAGCCGTCGCATTCATGAAGGTGAAGAAGATCAACGTGACGACCAGCGTGATGACGCCGAGATAGACATCGCTCAGCCGGCCGTAGAACATCATCGCACCCAAAAGCAGCGCGAACAGGGTCGGAACCGCCACCGCCAGAAGCATCGGCAGCGTGCTTTCGCCGATGTTGATCGCGGCCACCGCATAGGTGTAGGCGCCAAGTCCGAAGAAGGCTGCCTGGCCGAAACACAGAATGCCGCCAAAGCCCCAGATCAGGCCCAGGCTGAAGGCCAACATGCCGTAAATAATCAGAATGGTGAGCGTGTAGGTGCTGACCGCATACGGCAGCAGCCACATCAGCAATGCCGCGACCAGGATCGTGACAAAGGCCTCGCGCGTCCATGCGCTTTGCATCACAGACGCCCCTTGAAGAACCGACTGGTCACGCCCTGCGGCAGGATGCGCAGCAAGATAACGGCGGCGACCAGAAGCGCCATTTCTCCGATGACGGGCGAGATGGCGAAGGTGAAGAACTGGCTGATCAGCCCGAGCAGGCCGGCGCTTGAGAGAAGGCCCGCGATCAAGGCCGGTCCGCCGACAATAACGGTAATGAAGGCCTCAGCGATGTAGGATCCGCCGGATGTCGGCACCAGACCAACGAGCGGTGCGAAGACCGCCCCTGCCAGGCCAGACAATGCGGAACCGCAGAAGAACGTCGCCATGTAGACCCGGTCCGGGCTGTGGCCAAGGGCGGCGGCCATGTCCGAGCGCTGCATTGTGCCGCGTGCGATCAGCCCAAGCCGCGTCGTCTTCAGCACGATGAACAGACCAGCGATGACACAGACCGCGATCAGGATGACGAACAGGTTGTAGCCGTTGACCTGATAATTGCCGACTGTGAAGCCCGCGATCGGCGTCGAGATCCCTGTCGTGGTGTTGCCGAAGATCATCGTTGCAAGGCCGATGAACAACAGGCTCAGCCCCCATGTCGCCAGCATGGTGTCGACAAGCCGGCCGTAGAGATGGCGGATCACCAAACGTTCAACAACAAGGCCGATCACCCCGACCACGAGCGGGGCCACGATCAGCATCGCCACGAAGATGTTGATGCCGAGATTGACGGCCGTGATCGCGGCATAGCCGCCTATCATCATGAACTCGCCATGGGCCAGGTTGATCACCTTCATCATGCCGAAGACAATCGCCAGCCCGACGCTGATCAGGACCAGCGACGCGATGCCGTAGAGAACTTCCAGACTTATGACGAAAAAGAGATCCATCGCCCTGCCGCGGCCGTTACACATCACACGTTCATCAGAGACCGCCGGGGCGCGGCAGACATGGCCGCACCCCTCACGCAGCTCTACGTTAGAACTGGATCTCGTACTGCTCGTTGTCGTCGGGGTTGGCCGACAGGTCGCAGACGGACTGGGTGTCGATCGGTGCACGTTGCGGCAAGGTTTCGATGAGCGTCATGCCTTGGTTCTCGAACTCCATGATGTGGACGTCGAGAATGGCATGATGCGTGGCGGGGTCGACCGTGATCGTCCCGCCGGGGCCATCAATGCTCAGTCCGGACTCGAGCGCTTCCAAGAGTGACGCGCGGTCGAGCGTGCCTGCTTGGCGAACCGCCTCAGCCCAGGTGTGCACGCCCTGATAGTTTGACACGGCGATCTCATGGATCTCGCTGGTGTCGCCGTAGGCCGCCGTCCAACTTTCCTTAAAGGCGGTGTTGGCCGGTGTATCGAGATCAAGGCTGTAATTGTAGGCGACCATGATGCCGTCGCCTTCTTCGGCCGTTAGAACTTTGTGTTCATTGCCGACGCCCAAGGTGGTCGAGGCCAGCGGAATCCGCTCCTTCATGCCCGAGGCGGCCCATTGGCGAAAAAACGACAGATGCGGGCCACCGACCAGCGGAGCGATAACGAGATCTGGTGCTGCGGTCTGAATACGTGCAATCGTCGAGCCGAAATCCGACACGTCAAGCGGGAAGAAATCGGTTGCGACCACCTCGCCGCCATTGTCGGTGACGTATTTCTCGATCCAGCGGGCCATGATCTGGCCATAATTGTAGTCGGCCGCAAGCGTGTAGACCATTTTGCCGCCCGCCTGTTCGAGCGCATACGGAATGAGTGCCTCGACCTGTTGCGCCGGCGTGATGCCGTTGATGAAGATGTTGCGGTCGCAAACGCCGCCTTCGTAGAGCACGTTGTAAAAATACAGCGTCTCGCTCCGGCGCATGATCTGTCGGATCGCCTCGCGCGACGCCGACAGGATGCCGCCATGGACGACGTCAACCTCGTCACGCCGCGTCAGTTGCTGGGCATATTGGGTGTAAAGCGCCATGTCGGACTGGGTATCATAGGCAACGATTTCAACAGGTCGGCCCAACAGGCCGCCAGCATCGTTGATCTCGCCGACCGCAAGCCGCAGAGCCATATCCATCGGCGTGCCATAGGCATCGAAGATGCCCGAGGTATCGAGTACCGAGCCGAGTTTGATCGCGTCTTCCGACAGCGCAACCCTGGGAAGCACCGCAGATCCTGCCAACGCCAGGGACCCGCCGAGCATGTGTCGTCTGTTGAGGGACATCGTCATTCGTCTCCATGTTGAGCGTGCCGGTCCGGGGCCGGACACGGCGGCTACTTGTCGTCGTCCTTGCGGTCGTCGTCCTTACGCTTGCCGTCGCGTTTATCGTCCTTGCGGGGCGTGATACGATTGGCGTAGTCGGCCGTTCGGCCAGCAAGATTGGCGTCGAACTCGAAGCCGATGTCTTCACCCATCTTGCGCATTGCCGGCAGGCGTACGGCCATACCGAGGATCTCGTCCATCGCGGCACCGAACGCGCCACTAACCCCCTCGCCGCCCGATGATCCGCCTCCCGATGTGCGATCGCCGAGCCCGGCGATCTGGTTAATGCGGATCGAGTCGATCTTCTCCACCGGCTTCATCATCTGGGTCATGATCTCGGGCATACGGTCGAGCTTGCGTTCTTCGAGTCGCATCCGCATCACCGCGTCACTCAGGGTGTTCTCGGCGGCATATTTCGCACTCAGGCCCGCCGCTTCTGCTTCAAGGCGTGCGCGCTCAGCTTGCGCCTCGGTCGAGGTTACGGACGCTTGCGCCTTGGTCTTGGCGATCAATGTGTCGACATCGCTCTTGACTCGCGCGTTTTCCAGCTCGATCTCGCGGCGCTGGCGCAGAAGGGCAACCTCATTTTCGCGCTCCGTCACCGCCCGGTCCTTCTGCGACTGGACGTGTTCGGCGGCCAGGATAACCTGGGCGCGGGCCTCTTCCTCCTCGGCCTTGGCGGCTGCTTCCTCGGCGCGGCGCTGCGCCAGTTTTATGCTGTTGGCGATCTTTTCTTCCTCAAGCGCCAGAACGGCCTTCATCTCGGTCTTGCGCAGCGCCTCGTCATTGGTGACCTGACGTGCCTTTGCCTCGCGCTCGGTGTCGAGGCGGAAGGTATCCGTCGCAAGTGTCGCTTCGGCGCGCGCCCGTTCCGAGCGCGACGCGGCGTCCGCTTCGAGCTTGTCGAGTTGTTCACGCTGGGTGATCTCGGCTTCGCGTTCGGACTGACCAATCTCCAATTGCCGGCGATGCTGCTGCAAGCGGCTTTCGCGAATCGCGAGTTCTGTCTGCGTCTCGACCTCGACGCGCGCCTTGCGTTGCTCAGAGACCATTTCGGCCAGTCGACGCATGCCTTGCGCGTTGAACGCATTGTTCTCGTCGAGCTGGGCAACGTCACTCTGATCGGCGAAGACGACTGAGGCGGAGATCAGTCTCAATCCCAAAGCGGACGACTGAGCGCGGGCACTTTCTGCCACCTCCTCGGCGAAACCGGCGCGATCGAGATGGATTTGCTCCAGCGTCCTGGTCGTCGCTGCATTGTGTATGGCATCGATCAGAAAGCCCGAGACAAGATCGCGCACGGCGTCACCCGACCGCGAGATCCGATCGCCCAAGGCCTGTGCCGCAGTTGTAATGCCCTCCTCGGTCGGCTCGACCC
>JBCBSK010000189.1:0-6161 GCA_039819185.1 Pseudomonadota bacterium
CGACCACGCCAATGCCGAGGTCGACCCTTGGTTGGCTTACGTCTTCGATCGGGAGAACCCGCGCGGCCGCCACGAAGAGTATTGGCAGCATACCGGCGGCTGCCGGGCATGGCTCAAGGTCACGCGCGATACGCTGACCCATGAGGTGTTCCGCATCGAATTGGTCGGTGCCCATGCCGGGCAGCCGCCGGTATGCTGCCAATACTCTTCGTGGCGGCCGCGCGGGTTCTCCCGATCGAAGACGTAAGCCAACCAAGGGTCGACCTCGGCATTGGCGTGGTCGGGACGACCAGCGGTGGCGTCGCCCTCATAGGTGAATTCGGAGAGATCGCGTTCGCCGCAAATGGGACAGGTGATGCGCATGGCTTGAGTCCCTTAATGCAGCTTCGGCCACGGGCCGGCGCCGCGCTCGTCAAGCACGCGCCCCTCGCGGAACCGGTCGAGAGTGAAGGCGGCGTTAAGGTCGTGCGGGGCGTCCTTGGCAATCGTCCAGGCAAAGCACCAGCCCGACCCTGGCGTCGCCTTGAAGCCGCCATAGCACCAGCCAGCATTGATGTAGAGCCCATCCGTCGGCGCCTTGCAGATGATCGGGCTGCCATCCATCGACATGTCCATGATACCGCCCCAATGGCGCACCAGCCGGGCCCGTGAAATACCGGGAAAGACGTTCACCGCGATCGAGCAGACCTCTTCGACAACCGGCAGATTCCCACGCTGGGCGTAGGAATTGTACATGTCGAGATCACCACCGAAGACCAAACCGCCCTTGTCGGATTGGGAGATATAGAAGTGTCCACCCCCACCGGTGACAACCGTGTGGATCAGGGGCTTATAGGCTTCCGTCACAAAGGCCTGTAGGACATGGCTCTCGATCGGTAGCCGGGTCATCCCCGCCTTGGCCAGAACTTGGCTGGTAGAGCCTGCCACAGCGACAGCGACCTTGCCGGCGCGGATCGTGCCGCGCGTGGTTTCGACACCGGTCACGCGGCCCTGGTCCATAACGAAGCCGGTCACCTCGCAGTCCTCGAGGATGTCGACGCCACGCCGGTCTGCGGCATGGGCATAGCCCCAGGCCACCGCGTCATGGCGCGCGGTGCCGCCGCGCGGCTGGAGCAGCCCGCCGACGAAGGGAAAGCGCGCATTTGGATCAGTGTTGATGCCGGGCACCATGTCGATGATTTCATCGCGCGACAGGAGTTCGGCGTCGATGCCTTCTAGCCGCATCGCATTGCCACGTCGGGCGAAGGCATCGAGTTCGGAGGGTGTATGCGCCAGATTGAGCACGCCACGCGACGAGAACATCACATTGTAATTGATGTCTTTGGACAGGCCTTCCCAGAGCTTCAGGGAGTGCTCGTAGAACCGGCTGTTGCCCGGCAGCAGGTAGTTCGACCGGACAATGGTCGTATTGCGCCCGACATTGCCGCCGCCGATCCAGCCCTTTTCGACCACGGCGACATTGGTAATGCCATGTTCTTTAGCCAGATAGTAGGCGGTCGCGAGGCCATGCCCACCGCCGCCGACGATCACGACATCATAATGCGGCTTTGGCTCCGGCTTGCGCCAAGCCTCGGCCCAACCGGTGTTGCCCTTGAGCGCCTGGCGAAACAAGGAGAAGGCGGAATAGTCGGGCATCCAGATAGCAGTAACGTATCAGCGTGTTTCGGCAGGAAGTCAGTCAGACTTGTAAGTCTTGATTGGAAGCATCGATTGCGGCCGTCTGCAAGAGACGATTGTGTCGCAAACGCTTGAAAACGTGCGTAACTGCATCACGCAGAAGACATGGCCGTTTGCGGCCTCCCATGACCGCACGATCGAACGAGCCGGTATGGTGGCGCGTGTCAGCAGACAATGCGCGCATCACCGTCCGCCGTCGAGATTTGAACCCGTGCCGTTCCAGCATTGATAAAGCCGAGATCGTTTGCCGCGCGCCGCGTAAGATCGATGATGCGCCCGCCCGTGAATGGGCCCCGATCATTGATCCGCACCACGACGCTGCGGCCGTTGCCGAGATTGGTCACGCGAACCATCGTGCCAAACGGCAAGGTCCTGTGAGCGGCCGTATAGGCGTTGGGATCTGCGCGTTCGCCTGATGCCGTTCGCGAGGTCATCGCATACCAGCTTGCCTGGCCGCACTGCACTTCGACAGCCTGAGCAAGGGGCACTGCACCGAGGTTTGTCGACACAAGGCCGAGAGCCAGAATGAGTGTCAGCGCGGCGCGCCGCAACTGTCGCACATGGGAATGCCGTAGATAACTGCTCATTGCGTCTCTGATCCTGCCCAAATCTTACAGCCCACACGTTAAGAATGCACACGGCACACGTCAGCGCTGCGACGGTTTCATGGCGGAATTGCGTCGGACTCCAGGGTGCGGCGTCTCGAATTATGCCGGCAAAGCTGCTTGCCGCCGCATATCTCCTTGGCACACCCAATCATGCTCGTGATGTGCGCGGCTCGCGCAGTCTAAATGTTTCACGTTGGGTGTTTGGGGATCACGTTGCTAATGCTTCAGCGATGGGCGTTAGGCCGGCATGACAGTGTCGGCACCCTTTCCACCGCCACCGCAGGAGGCTGAAATGGACTACATCCTCATGCTTGCCCAAGACCCTGCCGCCTGGGTCGCCCTGATCACCTTGATTGTTATGGAGGTGGTACTCGGGATCGACAATCTCTTGTTCATCTCGATCATCACCAACAAGCTACCTGAGGAACAGCGCGCTCGAGCGCGCACGATCGGCATTCTGCTTGCGGTTGCATTGCGACTGTGTCTGTTGGTGTCGATTGCGTTCATCGTGCAGTTGACGACGCCGATCTTCGAAATCTTCGGTCAGCCCTTCTCCTGGCGCGATCTGATTCTGATCGCGGGCGGATTGTTCCTGGTCTGGAAGGCAACCAAGGAAATCCATCATCGGGTTGACCCCGAGCCGACGCCGGATGTCTTTGATCGGCAGATCGTCGAAGTCACCTTTGTCGGCACCATTGTTCAAGTGCTGATGCTCGATCTCGTTTTCTCGATCGACAGCGTGATCACCGCCGTCGGCATGACGCCACATATCCCGATCATGGTCACGGCCATCCTGATCGCTGTGACGTGCATGCTGATCGCGGCCGGGCCGCTGTCGCGCTTTGTCGGCAAAAACCCGACGATCGTCATGCTGGCGCTCGGTTTTCTGTTGATGATCGGCATGACGCTGATCGCCGAGGGCATGGGCTTCCTTGTGCCCAAGGGCTACATCTATGCCGCAATGGCGTTCTCTGCTGGCGTTGAGGCGCTCAACATGATGTCGCGAAACGCGAAGAAGCGGCTGCGCGAGGCCGGGAGCGGGGCGCCGACGCACTGACGGCAGATCGAAACCTGCGAACCCAGGAGGCCAGCGATGGCCTCCTGGGGCACTGGGATCACATGGCGGCTCTTAAGAGACACGTTTTGTCTCATCACGGCAATTCACCCCAAGGTGCGTGATGTCATTGTCGAGGCCACCTGCGCCGGTCTTCGCCGTGCCAACCATGCTCGCCTATCAGATGTGGCACACACCAAGACGGTCGCCCTGCACGGCTTGTCGGGACGGGTCGTGAACGGGTCAACTCACATCCCTAAGTACTGACGCACACTTGTTGAATCTCGGGTTCAGATTGAACATTCAAGGTGACCTGTCGGCACCCTTGCAGATTTTTGACCGAAGGAGATCACTCATGACGCGTAACGTGGCGATCACAGACGCAGTCCTTGCTCTCGCCGTGGTGTTTTTGGTCGGGATCGGTCCGGTGAGCGCACAGGACGCTGATGCGATCTACAGCGGCGGACCCATCCTGACGATGGATGATGCACAGCCTATGGCCGAAGCGGTCGCCGTCCTCGACGGGCGCATTCTCGCGGTCGGCGCGGCAGATACGATCATGGAGCATCGCGGCAACGAAACTGAGATGATCGATCTCGGCGGCCGTGCGCTGTTGCCAGGCTTTGTTGATTCGCACGGACACGTCGTTCTGGGCGGCTTGCAGGCACTTTCCGCCAATCTGCTTGCACCGCCTGATGGCGAGGTCACCAATATCGCCAGCCTGCAGCAGACGCTTCGCGATTGGGCCGAGGAGAACGCCTCGGCAGTGGAGGCGGTCAATCTCATCATTGGCTTCGGCTATGATGAATCTCAGCTCGCCGAACTGCGCGCGCCCACGCGCGACGATCTGGACGCGGTGTCGGAAGACATACCGGTCTATCTCGTGCATCAATCCGGGCATTTCGGCGCGGCAAATTCAAAGGCGCTGGAGATCGCAGGCATCACCGCCGACAGTGAAGCACCGCCGGGTGGCGTTATCCGTCGGCGTGCCGATAGTAACGAGCCCAACGGCGTGCTTGAAGAGAACGCGCATTTCTTGGCCCTCGGCGCGTTGATGTCTGGAATTGGTCAGGATGGCTTCAAGGAGTTCGCCCGCGCCGGCAGCGCACTTTGGGCGCGTTATGGCTACACCACGGCTCAGGAAGGCCGAGCGACACCGGGCATTCTGCCGATCGCACAAGCGGTGGCCGCCGAGGGTGGCTTCAAGAACGACATCGTCATCTATGCGGATGTTCTGGTCGACCGCGATTTCATCCAGGACAATGTCAGCGACACCTATACCGACCGAGTGCGCGTAGCGGGTGCCAAGCTGACGATCGACGGCTCGCCGCAAGGCTTCACCGCATGGCGTGACCGGCCCTATTACGACCCTGTGGGGAACTTTCCACCCGGCTATCTCGGCTATCCCGCCGCCACCGCGGAGCAGGTCATCGACGCCGTTGACTGGGCCTTCGAGAATGGCATTCAGATTATCACCCATTCGAATGGCGAAGCCGCCTCGGACGTTCTGATTGCAGCGGTTGACGCCGCGACTGAGACCCATGGTGCAGGCGATCGCAGGCCAGTGCTGATTCACGGCCAGTTTTTGCGCGAAGACCAGGTCGACGCCTTCAATCGGCTTGGTGTCTTTCCGTCGGTCTTCCCGATGCACACCTTCTACTGGGGGGATTGGCACCGCGATCGCACCGTTGGTCCGGACCTTGTCGACAATATTTCACCGACCGGCTGGCTACAGTCACGCGGCATGAGGTTCGGCAGCCATCATGATGCTCCCGTCGCCTTCCCGGATTCGATGCGCGTTCTGGATGCAACCGTGACACGACGCTCGCGGTCTGGCGACATCATTGGCCCTGCTCAACGCGTCGACGTGATAACGGCACTCAAGGCAATGACGCTATGGCCGGCCTATCAGCACTTCGAGGAGGACAACAAAGGTTCGATCGAAGAGGGCAAACTCGCAGACTTTGTCATCCTGACCGGCGACCCCATGGCGATCGACCCGGAGGATCTGGACACACTCCGCGTGGCGGAAACGATCAAGGAAGGCGAGACCATCTTCGACCTCGCCGAAGAATCGGACGGCGACACGGGACAGTTCTTGATTGAGCCTGGAAGTCCGGCCGAGCGGTCTTTTGCGAGTGCGATCCAGGGCGTGGTCGCCCAGCACGAACTCTCCGCGCTGCCCGCTGCTTATCAAAACAACTTCTTCGTGCGCACGGCGTTGATGTCCGGGCGACATAGCGGTGCCTGCGTGCCGAGTGCTCTGTTTGCGATGCTCTTTGGGGGTGGCAGCTAAGCCGCCGATCGATTGGATCACACGGGCCGATCGAGACGCGGTGTCAGACGCATTTTGTATACGAACAGTGCTGGCAACCGCGTCAGCTTTGCAGATTGTTTGAGCTACGCGAGCGTTGGCAGCGGTGTTTTGTCTAGTACATGGAAAAGGACTGGTGCCCAGGGGCGGATTCGAACCACCGACACGCGGATTTTCAGTCCGCTGCTCTACCAACTGAGCTACCTGGGCAGACGCCACTGCAGGTGCGTATCCGCAGCGCGAGACGCGGGTTATAGAAACTCCGCCACAGCCTGTCCAGCGCTTCGGTATCCTCAAATGACGCGGCCCGCGCGATCCAGATCGGATCCGGCGGGCCGACAATCATTTGTGCCGTTGGAAAGCGTTTGCCTCCTCAGGCTGCTCTGACTCTGTCGAGGAAAGCGCGGACCTCGTCCTTGAGGCGTCCGGCCTCGTCGGCGAGCGCGGACGACGCCGACAGGACCTGATCGGAGGCCGCTCCCGTCTCGCCGACAGCATCCGACACATC
>JBCBSK010000190.1:0-6130 GCA_039819185.1 Pseudomonadota bacterium
CGTATCGACCTGTTCGACCACGCCCTTTTTCATGACGGCGATCCGGTCCGACATCATCAGCGCCTCGCCCTGGTCATGAGAAAGGGCGTGGTCGAACAGGTCGATACGGCGGATGCGATCTACGACAATCCCAAGACCCCCTTCGTTGCCACCTTCGTCGGTGAAAACAACGTGATGCGCGGCAAGGTCACGCGTGCCGAGGCAGGCTTCGCCGAGATCGATACACCACACGGGCCGATGCGCGGGCGCAACCGCGAAGGCATTGCCGAAGGCTCGGACGCGATGATCCTTGTCCGACCGGAGCGCATGGCGCTGAAGAACGGTATTCCGCTCGACAATATGCTTGAGGCCGAACTCGACAGGCGCGATCTGGAAGGGGCCTTCGTCAATCTGTTCCTGCACGCAGGGTCCGACGAACTCGTCGTCCACCTAACCAATGACGGCCGTGTCATCGACACCGACGGACCGTCGACGCTCGGCTTCATGGCGCATGATGCATTGGTCCTGCCGGCTGGAGAACTGGCCGATGACTGAGCTCGTCCGCACCTATGGCCGCGGGCTGACCGCTACTTTCCTTGGTCTGACAGGGATCTGGATCGTGCTGCTGATCATCGTGCCGCAAGCAACGATGATCGAACAGTCGCTGTGGTCCAAGGAGCGCGGCAACGCGATCTCGCTTGAGATCGATCGCGCCTATACCGACCTGTCGATGCTTGAATACGATCTTGGCGAAGCGACCGACGAGGCGGCCCGCGCTGAGAAGCAGGCCGAGATGGCGCAACTCGAGTCGCGCATTGCAGAGCTTGAGGTTCAGGAGCAGGACCCGCCGAAGATTTATGGACTGCAGAATTACACGCGCATGAGCGGGCTGCATTTCGGGATCTTCGTCAAGACGATTGTCTATTCAATCATGGTGACGGTCCTGGCGCTCGTCGTCTGCTACCCGATCGCCTACGTGATCGCGCATCTGTCGACACCCAACAAGGCCGCCATCCTGCTGCTTGGGCTGACGGTGCCCTATGCGATCAATGAGCTTTTGCGCGTCTATGCCTGGCTGATGATCCTCGACTATCAGGGGGTCATCAACTCGCTTCTTGCGGTCCTCGGTTTCGTCGATCTGGACGCGCGGGAGTGGATACCATTCCTCGAATACTCCGGCTCTGTGTTCGTTGCGCTGATCTACGCCTACATTCTGTTTATGGTGTTTCCGATCTACAACACGCTGGAAACGCTCGACAAAAATCAGATTGAAGCCGCCAAGGATCTTGGTGCCTCGACCTGGCGCACCCATTGGCGCGTGATCATCCCGCATGCCAAGCCGGGCATCGCCGTCGGCTGCATCATGACCTTCATGCTATCGGCGGGCTCGTATTCGGTGCCGCAGATCATGACGCGTGGCACGTCGGGAGACTGGTTTAGCCAGCTCATCTACCGGCAGTTCTTCGAAAGCTTCAACTGGAACCAGGGCTCGGCCTATGCGTTCACGCTGCTGGCTGTCTGCATCCTGTTCATCTTCCTGATGATGGCCGTCTTCCGCGTCGGCATCCGCGATATCGCGAAATAGGGGGTCTGTAATGAGCGTTACCGCAACAGCCTCCGCGACCACCGCCAATGGCCGCGCCGCTGGTGCTGCGGCTCCGGCCCGTCGCGTCAGCGGCGCCAACTGGTCGGATGCGATCCTGAACGCCTATCTGGTGATCTTCTTCATCTACATGTTCGCGCCGCTCATCGTCATGAGCCTGGCGGCCTTTAACGCCTATGACTATCCGTCGGTCACCCAGTGGCGCGGCTTCACGCTGCAGTGGTTCGGCGAACTGGCCCAGGACCAGCGCATCCTCCAGGGCCTGTGGAACTCGTTCCTCGTCGCCTTCGGCGTGATCGTGATTTCGATCCCGCTCGGCCTGTCCGGCGCGTTCATCCTGACGCGACTACAGTCGCGCTGGAATGGCCTACTCTACGCCATCATGGTGTCGCCGATCCTGACACCAGGCATTATTCTCGGCATCGCGACCCTGATCTTCTGGCGCAATTTCAACATACCGGGTGGGCTATTCCTGACCATGCTCGCCCAATCCACCTTCATTGCGTCCTATTCGATGCTGATGTTCATGGCCCGTCTGCAACGCCAGGACCGGGTTCTCGAAGAAGCTGCCCTCGATCTCGGCGCGTCGAATGTCATGGTGTTTCGTCGGATCACGCTGCCGTTCTTGTATCCGACGATCGCGACGGCGGCGGTGATCGCCTTCCTGCAATCGATCGAGAACTACAATACCACGGTGTTCGCGATCGGCGGTGACTGGACGCTCGTCACAGAGATCGGCTCGCGCTTCCGGTTCGGGTTGTCGCCGGTGATCAATGTGATCGGCGTGATCTTTGTGGTGATCACTGTCCTGTGCGCTGTCGCTTACACAGTCTACCGCCGTCGTGAGCAGGAGCGCGCCAAGGCAGGCTGAGCGCTTTCACCGAAAAAGCAATGACTGGCCTTCGCCAAGCCTAGCCACGCTTGCTGCTGAAATAGGCAATGACAAGCCCAATGGCGATCATCGCGACGGCAAGTTCGAGCCCGCCAAGCGAAAACGGCAGATGCAGCGAATAGCCGCTATGATCGTGGCCCGGATGCGATAGAACAGGCGTTGAGGCGAGTGCCAAGGCCAGCGTGGTGAGAAAGCGCATGAGGGTCTCCTGTCGGCAGCGCGCGTTTGGCGTGTCTTGCGCGCTCCGCGCGGCGTTCGCAATAGAAATCTCGTGGGATATCGCATCAGTATAGCTGATCTCCCAATGGCCGTATCGAAAATCCGGATTGAGCTCCCTTTGCGCGAGGCAGTTCAACTCCCGCCGACACAGCTCTGGTGTTGGCTTCGAGTCTCCTCATCCTGACCGTACTCGATCCCGAAACCGCTGATCGGCTGTTCGGCACGATCGCTGGCTTGTTGGCCGATGAGGATGTGGCGGCCCGACATACCGATATGCCGAATGTTGGGAAAACCATGAAGGCCCGCGACCGGTATAGGCCAGGCCAGGGCTGATCTAACCCATTTTGCCGTCGCGCGGCGGACAAGCAGCTGTCAGAGCGCGATCGGCAGCAGCATCGTCCAGGCTCTCCTTGCTGATCACGACAATGCCATCAAGGTCACCAACCGCCGAGCGTACAACGTCAGGCCGGAGTTCAGTCAGCACGATGATGCCACCGATACAGGCATCATGGACGGCATCAATGATCGCCGCCGTTGTCTTATGGCCAACCCAGATGTCCATGATCGCGATATCGAACTGTGCCTCGCGACAGAGATCGAGGGCTTTTGCCGTCGTCTCGGCGCGGTGAAAACTGATGTCGTAATGCGGGCTTGTCCGGAAGCGCTCCGCTATGCGCCGGCCTTCGGCATCGAACTCGTCGACATAGAGCAGCGACAGTTTGCTGCGGGCCACATGTTTCTTGGCTGCTGTCCCGGTCTGAGCAAACAATGCCGGTATCGGAGTGCTGGCATGGCGTGGCATGTGTCGACCGGCTGCCGGCATGTCGGGACCGTCAACACGTTTCATCGCCATCACGCCGTCGCGTGCCAGCATTACCGGATCGCTCGCCACTTTGCCCCCTTCCGCGCGACGCTGCCACCACAGCAACGTTCGGCGTCCCAGCCGCACATCCCCCACAGTCGAGCCCAGGAGCGGGCCTGATATAGGGCCTGCTGCCGTCGCCCATTGCGCGAATCACTTTCAGGGTAGAGAGGCGAGGACTCCGTGTCAGCCCCGCAGTGCTTCGATAGCTAGGATTACCTCCGCAGTCCGTACGTTCGGCGCAGCAAATGCGCAGCACGTCCCGTCGGACTGTCGGTATCGGGCTCAGTCGAGCGTCAGCCGGAAAGTGTTCTGCCCCATGATCTCTCCCGATGCCGCGGCAATCTCGACGGTTGCGAGATAGTCGCCGTCTGGCCATCCATCGTCGGGCCGGCGGCTGCCGGTGAACAACATTTGCTGCGCGGACGCATTTGTCAGCGGTCCTCGCTCATGGCTGGCGAGGACAGTGCCGTCCGGGCCGAGAAGCCGAACGCGCAACGTGTCCCCTTCCTGCAGTCCGAGCACCCGCGCATAGACAACAAGGAAAGGGCTTTGCCGGTCGAGCGGGACGTCACGATAGAGCGCATATTCGATGCCGTCCAAGGTCACGGGGCCGTTCGTGATGCCAAGCGGGAACACCACTCGCTCGCGATACGCCATGGCGTCGGTAAGACCATCGTTCCACAAGGAAGCAGTGGGCCCGCCACAGGCTTGATCCGCCGGTGCGCCATCGAACGGATCAAGGGTCACCTCGGCGCCGTCCTCGATGCGGAACACTTCAAAGTGGAGATGTGGAAACTCGGTGAATCCGGACAGACCGACATCGCCAAGCCGTGTGCCAGCATCGACCTGCTGTCCGGGCTCAACAGCGATGCTTTGCTGGCGCAGATGGCAGTAGAGCGTTGCAAAGCCATTATGCTCGACCAACACGCCATTGCCGCATTCGCGGCCAGCGACGTCGTTGGCGGTGTCCTCGGTCAATCCAGTATCGGGTTCTCCGTCGCGCACGCGGGCGACACGCCCGGATGCTGCCGCGAGCACCGCGACGCCATCGATCATGGTTCTCAGATCGGCGATACGGAAATCGGTCCCGTCATGACCGTCATAGCCCATGGTGCCGCAGCGATGGTCCTGGAAGTCTGGTCCGGGATCGCGATCGACATAGTTCTGGACAAAGCACGTTTCACCGAGCTCACAATCGATCGGCTGAGCGAGACGGATGTCCTGTGCGGAGGCAGGTTGAAGCAGCGATGTCGACACAAACGCCGCACCAAGCACGCCGCGCGCGACTGTCATGATTGTTCGTGGCGTGCCCGATACCGGCATGGTGCTGATTTGGCTCCAGAATGTTGCCGCTAGGCTGACAGCATAGCGAAGATTTCGTCCTTAAGCTGGAGCCGCTGTTTCTTCAGCTCTTCGAGATGGAGATCATCGGTTGGCTCGATGTCGGTTTCGTGGCGATGAATGTCCCGATTCAAATGGTGATAACGATCGGCAAGCTTAGCGAAATGGGCGTTCTCGGTCTTCAGAGTATGGATTTGATCAGCGTGATCGGGGAATTCTTCATGCAGCTCGTGCGGCGTGTGGGTCATGCGCGGATGCCTTCCGGGGGAACGTGTTGAGAGAGGTCACTGCGCGTATGTTATGAAATTGTCATGTTCACACGCGAAGAGATGGGGTCCATCGTGTCGGGGCCGTAACGTGTCGCCATGAGCTAGGTCAAGCATCGGCGGCGCGATGACCCCAAGATATGGCACGGCATTTCAACCGGCACAGGCTGACCCTCTTGCCACGGATGCGATCCGCGCAGGAAGGGTTTGATCTTGAGGGGCTGGACGTGGAGCGCCGCAAGTGCTCTGAGACGGCCTTTCGACCACAGTCGAGGAAACAGCAGTCATGCATATCCTGGTTCTTGGCGGGGACGGCTTTTGTGGCTGGCCGACGGTCTTGCACCTGTCCAAGCTCGGCCACGACATAACAATCGTCGACAACCTATCGCGCCGTAAGGTCGACGTGGAACTCGAAGTCGAGTCACTGACGCCAATTCGCCCCCTGACGGAGCGCGTCGCGGCCTGGCGCGAGGTCTCGGGCCGGCACATCAACGTTCATACCTTTACCGTTGGCGAGAATTATCACCGCCTTGTTAGTCTGATCCGCGACGAACAGCCCGGTGCGATCGTACATTTCGCCGAACAGCGCGCCGCGCCTTATTCCATGAAATCGGCCTGGCACAAGCGCTATACGGTCAACAACAATCTCAACGCGACGAATGATGTCTGCGCCGCGATCGTTGAATCGGGCCAGGACGTCCATCTGATCCATCTCGGCACGATGGGGGTCTATGGCTATGGCTCAGCCGGTATGGCCATTCCGGAAGGCTATCTGCCGATCAAGATCGAGACTGATGAAGGACAGTTGATCGATCAGGAGATCCTCTACCCGGCCAATCCGGGGTCGATCTATCACATGACCAAGACCCAGGATCAGTTGTTTTTCGCCTTCTACAACAAGAATGACGGGCTCAAGGTCACCGATCTGCACCAGGGCATCGTCTGGGGTACGCAGACCGCGGAAA
>JBCBSK010000191.1:0-6083 GCA_039819185.1 Pseudomonadota bacterium
CGCCACACCAACCCTGCGCGCGTGGCTCCGGGTTCGGACTTCGTCCTCTCCTCTCCGCCATTCGCCGCCGATTGTGCGACTATCTACGACCACGGTTCGATGGCCGCTTCGCGGACTTTGCCGCCGTTGCAGGTTGGCTACATAATATTTGCTGTGGCGATCTGTGACGGCCTAGTCTTCGCCTTCTTGGGAAACAAATTCCTCGACACGACTACGGAACGAACTCGAAAAGAACGTAAATGTTTCTTCGCTGATCGCCTTGAACTCAGCACTGATGATCTCGCGCCCATCCACAATCCTCGACACACGCGGCTTTTCCAGGCGCGGGAGCGTCACGCCAAGCATGGTTTCGCAGTCTCCTGCCGTGTTGTTTCGGGCGACCTCGAAGAACTCTTGTGTCTCGAAGTTGAGGCTAAGCTGATTGGTTCGGCACGCGCTGCTGTTCAACGGAACGGCATCGATGAGCTGTCCTTCCCATCGTGTAATCCGATATATGTCATCCGCGATTTCGCCGACATGGTAGGACTGCACCCAAGAGTTTTCGTCAGGCAGCGTCAGCGCGATTTGGCGATACTGACACGTGCCTTCGTTGCGACTGCATTCAATATCGACGTGATTGATCGGATAGGCGATCTTTTCGTCGATGATCTCAACCGTGCCATTCACGAAAGCCCAGTTCTCAGTCATCGTTCCACCGAAGTCGAACGGGAAAAAACCGACACGGGTCATGTTCACACGCGAAGCGCGGTATCCGAGCGAATGAATCTGCCACACGGTCAGCGTGCCCGTGGGTTCCTCGCCCAAATCCGCCTGAAAGGCCCGCTTTGCGCCGTTGTAATCAGCAAAACCGTCATACATCAGCGAGTTCAAGTTAGCCTGCATGACGAGATCGCCCGCAGGCGATGCCGCGAGGTTGGCAGCGCCGCTGAACATCATCGGGACTGAACTGCGCCGTTCATCCTCGGATAATGCGAGAAGCTGTTCAGGCAGATAGTCACGATACTTTGCGACGGCATCCTCGTCGGCGCGCCCGACACCTGCGAACAAGATGGAGAATACTACTATGAGCCTAAACATTCGATACGGTGACATGTCTACGAGAATCCCGTCAATGCTGGTTGCGTTGGACGTACGGCAAGCCGCCACTCATCCATCAAGCAGCATTGGTCACTCTGAACTCAAAGCCGTCGTCGGCAGCAAGGCGTTCGAAAGGCCGGCAGCATCAGCATGCCCGTGTATCGCGATTGCGTACTTTTTCGCAGAACTGAGCGTCACAGAGCATCACGCAGTTATCTCAGCGTAGTGCGAAGGCGAGTGAATAGTTCGCATTTTCGTCGCGCACAGCCCGCCAACTCAAACGGCGCTGTCAGGATGGGCAAGACTCATTCCGAGGGCTTTGACCGGCCGGCGCCCCCTATCGCGAGGCTGTAGCCTGTGGCTACACGATGCGCGGCTGGTTCTGCGGCGTTGACCGTCTCACCCTGCAGGTGGACGCAGGCGCAGGACTCGACCCTGCGGAGAATCGGTCAGCAGATAGACAAAGCCGTCCGGCCCTTGGACGACATCGCGAATGCGCTCGTTGAGTTCCATCAACAGACGTTCCTCGCTTGCGACGGTCTCGCCATCAAGCGTCAGACGCGACAACAGCCGATCGCGTAGCGCCCCGACCAGCAGGTTCCCATGCCAGGCGGGAAAAGCCTCACCCGTATAAAACAGCGCACCGGAGGGCGCGATCGAGGGATCCCAGTAATAGATCGGCTGTTCCAGACCCGACGCCTCGGTGCCGACGCCGATCCGCAAGCCTGAATAATGCCGGCCATAAGAGATTACCGGCCAGCCATAGTTTAGGCCTGCAATGGGAATATTGATCTCATCGCCACCACGCGCGCCATGTGAGACCGTCCATAGCGCGCCAGTTTCAGGATGGAGCGCTGCGCCTTGCGCATTGCGGTGGCCGATCGACCAGATCTCGGGCCGTCCGCCACCATTCACGAAGGGATTGTCAGCGGGCACTGACCCATCGCGGTTCAAACGAATGACCGATCCGGCATGGTCGTCGGGATCCTGCGACCGATCCGGTTCGCCGCGATCACCGATCGTAAACCACAACGTTTCGCCATCCGCCGAGAACACGATGCGCGACCCGAAATGCCGCGTGCCGCGGGTCAACCGGTCCATGCGGAACAGAACTTCGCCCTGCGAGAAGCCTTGCGCTGCCGCCGGATCGAACCGGCCGCGCCACAGCGCCGTGCCAGCGCGACCGCGCTCAATGGCCGCATAGGTCACATAGACGTCGCCGGTCTCGGTAAAATCCGGTGCGACCGCAATATCGAGCATGCCACCCTGGCCCCAGGCTTCGGTTTGAGGCGGGCCAGACAAAGGCGCACTGACCGTTCCGTCAGGCAGGACATGTCGGATGCGTCCCGCACGTTCGGTGACCAGCATCGAGCCGTCGGGGAGAAAGTCGAGACCCCAGGGGTGTTCAAGCCCACTGGCAACAGTCTCGACAATGATGTCGCCGGTATCGGTCGCGATAGTCTGCCCGAACGCGGCACTGGAGAGTGCGGTCAGCATGGCAGCGCCGAGCACAACAGCGCACCGCTTCGAACCAGCAGGCTCAAGTCGATTGATCCAGGTCATGACTGTCCGGTCCCGCGCTCCGCTGCACTTGCACCGAACATAATGATCAGGCTGAAGATCGCCAGTCACACGACTGCGAGTTTTAACCTCACTCAGGCGCCCGCTCGCGCTCCTCACGCCATGCGGTGCGATCAATGCGAGAGACAAGGTCGCGCAGCATAAGGGTCAGCCCAACAAGCCCGAGCCCGAAGCCGCCGCCTAAAATCGCGAGAGCGGCTTCACGATGACCCGAAGTCACACCGCGCACGCTCTCGGTCAGTGTTCGGTCGAGGATCTCCACGTCAAGCCCAATCGCCGCGAAGGCTGGAGCAACAGCCAACGCCAGAACAAGGGCGAAACCGATGCCAACGACCTTGGAAGCCTGCAGGCCCCAGGGTGCGAAACGGTCTGCGGCATGGCGTGCAAAAGGGATCATGGACAGCTTCCGGTCTGATTGCGTCGGAAGCCAGTCTTCTTCTGCCGCGTGACAGGATCAGGCCGTCATTCGGGCAGCAGCGGACAATTGTTGTGGCCAGAATCAGCCCGACTCAACCACAATTGTGGCGCCAGACGCCATTACGCAGGCCGGGTATCCATCGTGACATGGCGCGGCTGGGCTTTAACACGCTCGAACCAGGCACGGATCGCGGGATAGCGCTCAAGCTCGAAATCCCCATCCTCGGCGACATGGGTGTAAGCATAGAGCGCGGTATCAGCGATCGTATACCGCCCACCCACGAAGAAACCATTGGTATCGAGATGACGTTCCATCACGCCGAGTGCGCGGTGGCCGTGTTCGAGCCAGTCAGAGATGCGGGCGGCTTGCATCTCGCGTCCACCCGGATGCAGCGACAGCCAATAGCGCGCGACCGCAATGTAGGGCTCGTGGCTATATTGCTCAAAGAACAGCCATTCCATGACCTTGGCGCGCTCAAAACGTTCTTCCGGCAAAAGCGGTGAGCCGTGCGCGAGATAGACCAGGATCGCATTCGATTCCGCAAGCGTCCGCCCGTCAGGCAGAGCAAGCACAGGCACCTTTCCATTGGGATTGATGGCAAGAAAGTCCGGCGTCCGCGTCGCGCCCTCGCGAATATCGACGTCTTCAAGCGTGTAGGGCAGTTCGCACTGGCTCAGAGTTAGCCGGCATTTATAACAGTTGCCTGACGACTGCATCGAGTAGAGCGTGTACATGCTGGGCCTCCCGGTCCACAGACGGGCTGCGGTTTCGCGGATAACATCATGCGCAGGCGACGAGCGGCAAGAGCGCCAACGCGATCTCACCCTCGTGGAAAGCACGTGTCACAGACATGCGCGTAAGCGAGACCTGTGTGGCAACGGCCTTTTCAACGATCGACGCGATGATTTCTTCAGCAGGCTCGCCGCATCGGCAAAACATGCGGACTGTCCCTCATCGATCATGCGGTACCGATGATCGCAGTCTGGAGCGCATCCAAGGCTGCGTCACGAGAGACCAAAGGCCTGGTTTGCGTTGAAGGCATCTATGCCCGGTCGTTCCAGTTCCAGGACGCCCCCGCACACCCCGGGATTCAGCGCCACGACGCTAAAACGTCGTTTGTCGTTCCAAACATGCCACGAATATCGGTATCTAATGGTCGGACAAGAAAGCGAACGCCTAGCAAGTGTGGATGAGTCGTCGCACGAACGGGGTCTCAACATGGAGCGGACTTCAGAGACCGCACTCTACGAGCCTATCAAGGCTCTTCTCATCGGGCAGGGTTACGAGGTGAAGGCGGAAGTTGGTGCGGCCGATGTCGTGGCCTGCCGGAGCGACGCCGATCCCGTGATTGTCGAACTGAAGACCGGTTTCTCGCTCAGCCTGTTTCATCAGGCCATCGCCCGACAGTCCGTCACGGATGCTGTCTATATCGCCGTCGCACGGGGGTCGGGGCGTCGGTTCCAATTGGCGTTGAGGAACAACATCAAGCTGGCCCGGCGGCTCGGCCTTGGCCTGATGACCGTCCGACTCTCGGACGGTTTGGT
Source organism: Pseudomonadota bacterium (assembly GCA_039819185.1). Taxonomy (GTDB): domain Bacteria; phylum Pseudomonadota; class Alphaproteobacteria; order Rhizobiales; family Tepidamorphaceae; genus JBCBSK01. Next base: position 4,621 of record JBCBSK010000191.1, read on the forward strand.
CGAGGTGCATCTGGATCCGGCTCCTTACGCGCCGCGCAAATCCAAATCGCGCCGCGACCGGCTCTTGAGAGAGTTTACGCGGAGGGTTGGAGACCCAAACAAGGGCGGGTCGACACGTCGACATCTTGTGACCGCCTACCGGCAAGACGCCATGCGCTGCGCCGCCTATTTAAGCGCAAACGGCCCCACCCGCGGGGCCGATGTGGCGAAGGCAACGGGCGTTGAGCGCGCCACCCGTATGATGGCCGACGATCACTATGGATGGTTCGAGCGGATCGAACGCGGCATCTACAGCCTAAGTCCCAAGGGGCGACTGGATTTGGAACAGGCAGCAGAACACGCCGGACCTACAAACCCCTGAAAAGCGTTTGGGCGCCGGCTACTCCGCCGCCTCGCGGCGGGGTTCGGGTCCGGCCCTGAGTTGGTCGAGCAAAGCGGATTCTTCCGCCTTGGCGCGGGCGAGATGCTCTTCCTTGACCGGGCCGTAGCCACGGATCTTTTCGGGGATCGAGGCCAGAGCGATCGCGATCGAATGGGTCTCCGGGGTTAGCTTGGAGATCAGGTCTTCCAGCAGCACTTCGTAATCGGTGATCAGCTTGCGCTCCATACGCCGCTCTTGCGTGCGCCCGAAGGGATCGAACGCTGTGCCGCGCAGGCCCTTGAACGCTGCGAGAACGCGGAAGGCCGTCATCATCCAGGGGCCAAAGCCAGTCTTTTGCGGCGGACCGGTCTTCGGATCCGGCTTGGCCATGATTGGCGGGGCGAGGTGGAATTCAAGCTTGTAATCGCCCTCGAACTGACTGGTGATCTGGCGCTGGAACGACCCGTCGGTATAGAGGCGGGCAACCTCATACTCGTCCTTATAGGCCATCAGCTTGAACAGGTAGCGCGCGACCGCCTCGGTTAGGCCGGTCTCTCCTGGGACAGCACGGACTTCGGTGTCGCGCACGGCTGTCACGCGCGCCCTGTAACGCTCGGCATACGCCGCGTTCTGATAGCCGGTCAGGAACTCGACACGGCGGGCAATCATCTCATCGACCGATTGCGACAGGGTGCGGTCCGCTGGCGTGGTGTCCGTTTCAGCCGCCGCAGCCTCGACCGCGTCGGCATCCACCGCGGCCAGCCGGCCCCAGGCGAAAGCGCGCAGATTGTCGTCGATGGCGGCGCCATTGAGACGGATCGCCTCTTCGAGGCTTGTGACCGACACTGGCAGCGCGCCCGACTGGCAGGCAAAGCCGAGCATGAAGATATTCCCCATGATCGCGTTGCCGCAGAGCCGGGTGGCCAGCCCCGTGGCATCGATCATCTTGGTTCGGCCCTGGCCAGCACGGCGGCGGATCTCACGCTTCAAGCGTTCGCCGGGCAGCGAGAAATCCGGGTTCTTCGCAAAGTCGCCCGGATACTGCTCATGCGTATTGAGAAAGACATGCGTCCGGCCCTGATCAAGTGAGGCGAGCACCTTC
>JBCBSK010000192.1:0-6011 GCA_039819185.1 Pseudomonadota bacterium
CAGGCGCTCGACCCGCAATCCTTGCCTTCTGTCTCCGCCAGAGCTTCGAATTCTCCGAGTCGCCGACGCATGAGCTCAATCCGCTCTGACAAGATGGCCTCAATATGATCGCGCGGTAGGCGCGGGCTAAGCGCGGCATAGAGCAGGAATTCGGAACGGATTTCGTCCGGCTTGGGTACGTCGAGCAAATCGGCCTGTAGCGCCACCTGGCCCTGATCGGTGATCGTGAACACCCGACGCGTCGGCCGTCCCGACTCTGTCTCGTCCCGACCGGCGATCAGCCCCTCACTCTCAAGCTGGGAAAGGGCAGGGTAGATCGACCCGTAACTTGCTGCCAGAAAAGAGGAAAACGGCCCTTCTGTGAGCATCTTGCGGATGTCATAGCCGGAATGCTCGCCAAAGCTCAGCACTGCCAGGCAAATCGATCGCGTGTTCATCACTATGCTCCAGTCGCGCATGCGTGATGCGCCATGTTCGTCGGTCTCGTGTAGCCAACGCCGAGCGCGATGCAAGGAGATCGACTGATCACGCACGAGGCGTTAAGGGCCCTGACGGCGCCCAGCGCTCGCACCGAGACGTGCAGCCATGTCAACTGGGTTGCCTTAGGGCGCTACCAACCTCCGGCACGCCATACTCCTTCAGTCTGATATATTCAATACTGATATATGCTAATCCGATATAGTTGGATCAGATCTGTTGTTTGGAATTGCTGCTATGACACGATGATGCGCTGTTCTGTCGCGGCGCCGCGCCCCGCTTGTGACATCGGCTTCGGGGTAATCTTCAGAATAGGCTACGGGGGCCATTGGGTCCGGCGCAGCTTATGGGACGTAAATGGTGTGGTGATGACGCGGCGGGGAGAGATCAACATGGCCGAAAATGCGACAAGAACCGGGGACACACAGCCATCGCTGTTGCGGTTTCTCGCGATCAACGCCGGCATTGGTGTCGTCGTAGCGGTTATCCTGGTAGTCGGGCTCATCGCATCGGACGCGCACCGCATCGGCAGTCTGATCTTCGGCTCGGAGCATCCCTGGCTGCCGATCGCGATGCTGATTGGTGCCTTTGTCGTCACCTTCGGGTCGATCACTATGGGGTGTGCCGTGATGAGCTTGCCCTATGACGATGATGACAAGACGGGTGGTCATCGCGAGCGGTCGGACTCTGCGCGTGCTTCACAGAATGCCAGCTTGGTTCCGGTTCGAGTGCCCGCAGCGGGTCAGCGCCGCTGAATTCGGATTGTCGTCTTGCGCGCCACCCGGCAGTTCGATCACTGGATGTCACTTGAACGTGTCGTGACATCCACGATTTTCCCCCGACATGGTGTGCTCTAGATCTTAAGGCGCGAGAGCATCTTCACGTGTTCAGAGTCCCGTCCGAAGCGCTGCGATCGGATTGCATGATGCTCAAGGGGCTTGGCCTTGGTTCCGTTCGTCCATATGTCGATGCGACTATCTGTGACGGATCGGATAGGTGCGCAGCGAGGTGAGACGGCATGCTTGTCGACGTGACGCTAGGCGTGGCCTTTCTGGCCGGGCTGTTGTCCTTCGTATCGCCCTGTGTTCTGCCGCTGGTACCGCCGTATTTGTGCTATCTCGCGGGCGTCAGCCTGGACCAGCTGTCCGAGCGCGAGGAAATCGGTGCGGCGCGGGCGCGGGTGGTCGCGTCTGCATTGGCCTTCGTTGCGGGCTTTACGGTCGTGTTCGTAGCCCTTGGCGCGAGTGCTTCAGTGATCGGCCAGACGCTGACGCGCAATCTCGATCTCTTCGCCTATGCCGCCGGTGCGATCATTATCGTCATGGGCCTGCATTTCCTTGGCGTGTTCCGCATAGGGCTGTTGAACCGGGAAGCGCGTGTCCATGTCCAGAACAAGCCGGCAGGCTATCTCGGCTCGTTCGTCATCGGCCTTGCCTTCGCCTTTGGATGGACGCCCTGCATCGGGCCGGTCCTGGCGGCGATCCTGTTCGTCGCGGGCTCGGAGGATTCTGTTATCCGGGGCGCCACGCTTCTGGGGGCCTACTCGCTCGGAATTGGCGTGCCGTTTGTGCTGGCTGCCTTATTCTCCGCCCCGTTCCTCCGCTTCATGACCCGCTTCCGCCAGCATATGGGCAAGGTCGAAAAGGCTATGGGCGGCGCGCTGGTCCTGACCGGCGTTTTGTTCCTGACTGGTCATATGACAGCATTTGCCTTCTGGCTGCTGGAGACCTTCCCGGCATTGGCCGAGGTTGAGGGGCTGGTCATCCAGTAACGGCTACCCTCTCACGTGCGCCATTTGATCGAGCAGCCCATCGAGGCGTGCTGCTCGGCCGGCGCAGCACCCGTGTCAGCGACCTGAACCATCGCATCATACAGATCGCGCTTGGCGTCGGGCGCAGCAGGCTGGGCGCGGCTTTCGTCGAGCCGGCCGCGATAGGTGAGCTTGAGGTCCTTGTCGAAGCCGAAAAAGTCCGGCGTGCAGACAGCCCCATAGGCCTTCGCGACGCCCTGTGTTTCGTCGACGAGATAGGGGAAGTCAAAGCCGTGGCTGTCTGCGAACACGGCCATCCTGTCCGGCGCGTCATCGGGAAAGGACGCGTAGTCATTCGGCATAATCGCGACGACGCCGATGCCTTTGGCTTTCAGGTCTTTTGCGTCCCGTGCGATGCGGCCGGCGATCGCCTTCACATAGGGGCAGTGATTGCAGATGAACATCACCAGCGTGCCGTTCTCGCCGCGCACATCCTGTAGCCCCACCTCGGAGCCACCTGGATCCTTGAGCCGGAAGTCCGGGGCTGCCATGCCGAGGTCTCCGTCTGCGACCATCACTGCCATCTCAAATCTCCGATCGTTTGGGGCGTCGTCTTAGGGGGTCAGCCCTGTGCTGCTGCGCGAATGGCCGCGATATTGTCGCGATAGGCATCTTCCGTGCCGCCTTTGAAGATTGCCGAGCCCGCAACCAGCGTATCGGCGCCGGCGGCAACAACCGAACGCACCGTGTCCGGCGATACCCCGCCATCGACTTCAAGCCGGATGTCGCGGTCGCCGATTAACTCCCGGATCTCGGCGATTTTCTCAAGCTGTGACGCAATGAAACTCTGCCCGCCAAACCCTGGATTGACCGTCATGACCAGGATCAGATCAACGAGATCGATGACATGTGCCAGCGTATCGACCGGCGTTCCGGGGTTGAGCGTCACGCCCGCCTGTTTGCCGAGCGCACGAATGGTCTGCAGCGAGCGGTGGATATGCGGCCCGGCCTCGACATGGACCGTGATGATGTCCGACCCGGCGTCTGCGAATGCTTTGAGATAAGGGTCGGCCGGCGCGATCATCAGATGCACATCGAGTGGCAGATCGGTGACGCGCCGGACGGCCTGAACCACCGGTGGGCCGATCGTTATGTTGGGGACGAAATGACCATCCATCACATCGACATGCGCCCAGTCGGCGCCGGCGCGTTCGATCGCTGCGATCTCGTCGCCGAGCTGGGCGAAATCCGCCGACAGAATCGACGGCGCGATGATCAGGGGATTGGCCATGGGCGTCCTGCATGCGATAGCGTGTCGGCAACAGAGATACAGACCAAGCAACACCATGACCAGCGCTTGCGGTATGCTGCGGTCAGAATTTCCGGCCCGTCATACAACCGTCATGACAGACGCGGCCACAGAGTGTTAGGAGAAAGCGCCTTTGGCCGAAGTGCCAGATTAGGGGGCGCATCAGAGGAGGGGCGGGGCACGTCCCCGACACAACACGGCTCAGGGAGAGCCAGGCGGAGAAACAGGCAATGACCACCGAGACAGCCACCCAGGCCACAGCGCCGGCCAACTTGCTCGACAGCCCGATGAAATATCTCGACCGGGCCATGACGATGCTCCAGGACGTCGGCATCGTGCCCGAGCCAGATAGCGCCGAACAGCCGATCGTGCCGCTCCTGAACCAGATCTCCGATCTTGAGCCGGACAAGGTCGTCGCGATCGCGCGCACGCTGACGCAAGCCTCGTTCTTCAACGAGGTGGTGCGCGAACAGGTCGCCGCGATGAACATCGGCGAGCGCTACAACGACATCACCAACGCCTTTGACTCGATCCGCGACGACGCCAAGGGCATGGTCGACCAGCTTGCCGATGGCAAGATTTCGACCTGGGAACGCTTCGGCAATGTCTGGATGAAAGCAACCCGGGGCGACATCGCCGACCGGTTTGATTCCATCCAGAAGACCTATCTCGAAGTCGCAAAAGACTCGCAGGACCAGATTCAGCGCGAGGGCATCATCCTCGATTCCTATCGCGATTTCCGCGGCGCGCTGAAGCATGCCGAGGTCATGGCACTCGAAGTCCTCAAGACAGCGGACGGTAAGCTCGAAGAGGCCAAGACCACGCTCAAGGCTGCCTCCGATGCGGTAGCCGGTGCGGCCGAAGGCGATCCGGCGGAGCGCGCCCGCCTCGAGCTGACGCGTGATGAGCGCCTGCGTGAGATGCAGGACGAGGAAAAGCGCTACCAGATCGCCAAGGACCTCTCCGACAATCTGACGGTCAGCTACAACACGTCCGAAGTCATCATGGCGCGGCTGATGCAGACGACCAACGCCAAGGAGCGGGTCTATCAGCAGTCGGTCAGCTTCTTCTCGACCAATGAGATCGTGCTGACGGCGCTCAAGGCGTCCTTCACGGGGCTGTTCGGCCTGCATGAAGCGACCAAGACGCTGGACGCCATGAAGGAAGGCATCAATCAAAGCCTTGAGACGCTGGCAGACGTCGGCAGCGAGGTGCAGGAAGCCGCCGTCCGCTCCGGCTATGGTCCGACGATCCAGGCCGCATCCGTGCAGAAGCTGGTTGACTCGGTGATCGGCTTCCAGGAGCGTTCGCGCGAGATCATCAACGAAATGCGCACGGCCTCGACCAAGAACTCCAACGAGATCCGCGATGCGGTCGAAGATGGCAAGCGCCGCCTCGCCAGGCTCGCCGCTGAAGGCAATGCGCTCGGAACCTAATTCGGCCAAACAGAGTGATGGATCGGCCGTCAGGCACACGATCATGAGTATTGCGCGATCATGAGCATTGCGACAGATGCGGCGTCGGCCCAGCAAGTGGCCAAGGCTGACCGTCCGCTTGATGAGATCATGCTGGCGATGGATGTAGTGGATACGCTGCGCCATCGTCAGCATCTCGTCGAGCGCGAACTCGGCGAAGAGATGCGCGATGCCGAATTGATCGCGCGCCTGCGCAACATCTATGAGGCGCAAGGGATTCCTGTGTCCGATGCGATCCTGCTTGAAGGCGTTGCGGCGCTGAAGGAAAACCGCTTCGTCTACACCCCGCCCGAGCCGAGCTTTCAGATCACGCTCGCCAAGCTCTACATCCGCCGCGGCGCGATCGCGAAGGTGGTGTTTGGCTTGATCGCGCTGATCGTCGCGGCTTGGCTTGCGTATCAGGTATTGGTTGTCTGGCCAGCCGAACGTTCAGTCGAACAGGCGCGTATCGAGCTTTCCGAGACCTTGCCGTCGCGCATCGACGGAACCTTGGCACAGATTGACGCCGTGTCGCGTGATCCGGACGCCACAGCCCGTGCTGAGGAACTGGCAGCGCAGGGCAGGGCGGCGATTTCGGCTCAGAACGCCGACCAGGCCCGCCAGGCAGCCGACGGTCTCGACGCACTGCTCGCTGATCTGAACCGCGTCTATGCACTAACGATCGTCACGCGCCCGGGCGCACTATCCGGCGTTTGGCGGGTTCCCGAAGCCAATCCGGAGGGGCAGAACTTTTATCTGATCGTCGAGGCCATCGGGCCGGGGGGAGACCGGCTGAGCCTGCCGATCACCAGCGAGGAAACCGGCGAGACCGAGACTGTCTCGCAATGGGGCGTGCGCGTGAGCGAAAGCGTGTTCAACAGCGTCCGCGCCGACAAGCAGGACATAGGTCGGCTCCAAAAGCCCCTGATCCTTGGTCGCGACGATATCGTTCTGGATGATGCCGTCATCCTGCTTGTCGGCGCGGACGCTGTTGAACACGCTTTCGCTCACGCGCACGCCC
>JBCBSK010000193.1:0-5993 GCA_039819185.1 Pseudomonadota bacterium
CTCGGCATCCAGCCACTCTCGACGCGAACGCGCGAACCGATCCGCTTCGGCGTCTCGACATCATCGCGCCACCAGGCTCGACCAAACGCTGCATTGAGGCCGCGCCGCCCCTCCCAATCATACCAGGTTACTTGCCAGATCAGCGCGCAGCGCCGGCCAGATACCTCGCGGCGCGGGACCGGGTCGGTCGCGACCCAGCGCACGGTCGTGTCGGGGGCCAGTCGCACCAGATTTGCGCCGAGGTAGTGGTCATCGGTGACGATAACCGCCCGATCAAGTTCGAGTCGGTTAAGCTCAGCGGCAACCGGCGCATAGTCATGGAAAGAGGCACAACGCGGTACACAAACCGGCGGACTTGCGGCAATCAGCATGCCCGCGCGGAACACCAGGATCAAAAGAGTCACGGAGATGCATTGCACGAGAAAGCGCTTGAGGCCACGAGCGACCACCGGATCGGACGCATCGAGCCGACCGAACAGCGCCACAGGCAACAGGATCAATGCCGGCGCGGCATAGCGGTATTCGATGTCGCCCGACCGCATCACCCCGATGATGAGCACGATCACGATGCCGATCAGCGTCGCCTTGCGTGACAGGCTGACGACGTCACGCCCATCACTGCCGATCCAACCACCCGACAACCCGAAACGGTCATAAACGCCGCGGAACGCGATGACGGCGAACAGACCTACGGGCAACAGGAAAATCGCAGCACTTGCAGTGACCGACTGTGCATAAAGCATCATCGCTTCGATCAGCGTACGTTCGCTGCCGCCGGTCAGCGCCCGACCAATAGCGTCGTCTGCACCGGCAGCGCCCAGAAGCCAGAGATAGTAGGGAGAGCCGATTGCCGCTCCAAGCACGCCCGCACCGGCCAGCCAGAAGACATTTGGCAACCGACGCTCCCATAGGGCAGCAAGACACAGACAGGCCAGTAGAATCAGGCCGATCGGCTTGCCTAGAAGGCAGATGCCGATCCCGATCCCGAGCAGTGCGAAATCACCAAGCTGCCCATGCTTCAATACACGCATGAACGCCAAGGCCAGAACGCCAAGGCCGAGAAACATCGCGAAGGAATGAGAGTAAATGACCAGGAATTCCCAGCCAAAATAAGCGGTGACGACATAGGACACCGCAATCGCCGCCTGGACCCGGACGTCCCGGATCTCATCACGGATTGCCAAATGCAGACACAGATAGCCGCCGGCGAGACACACAGCCTTTGCAAGCTGGATCGCGGCGATTCCTGGACCAAATGCCTGGAAGGCCAGCCAGATGCCCCAGTCATAGAGCGGTGGATTCTTCAGCCAGTATCCGAGTTCGAAACTCTGCGCCGAGATTGCCGATGTCGTATCGTCGTTCGAGATGTTGACAAGCCCCAGGCTGCGCACGAGCGCATGCGCCAAGACATAGGCGATGATCGCCGCCGGTACAATCCACCGACGCACATATCCGCTAGGTTGGCTGGCCAGTTCAGCCGCCATGAGCCATTCTGCGTCGATGACGCTGGCCGACTGGCCATTGCGCGCCTGATTGACGATAGGGAGTGCTCACCTGTCCATCCTTCTCGCCCGCCTCCGCGTGCTAACGGGGTTTGTCCTTTTGGCCTTTGTTACGGGCCATCTTGGGGCACACGCGCTTTTGACGCTGTCGCTTGATGTTTCGAGCCAGGGTCTACGGGCGGTTATGTCGGTCTGGCAAGCCCCGCTTATGCTGGCATTGCTCGGCGTCTCCGCCGTGATCCATGCGAGCCTCAGCATTGCAACCCTGCTTCGCCGGCGCGACCTGCATCTGCCAAGCTGGCATATGCTGCAGACCATTCTGGGGCTGACGATTCCACTTCTGCTCGCCGGTCACGTCGTCATGAACCGGGTGATGTATGAGATTGCCGGCACAGGAACAAATTATTCCGTAATCCTCTTGAGCCATTTCGTCGAGCGGCCCTTTACGGCTGTGGTTCAGGCAGCGCTTGTGATCGTTGTCTGGGCACATGGAATGATCGGGCTTTGGCACTGGCTTAAGCAGACGCGCGCTTTCGAAGCGACAAAACACATCGTTCTCACCATCGGCATCGGCCTACCGGCGTTGGTTCTGGCTGGGTTCATTGGCCGCGGGCTCGATATCCGGGCGCAAGCGCTGGCAGATCCGGATTTTGCCGCCACTGTTTTGATGCGCGCTAAGTGGACGCCTGACGCGACCGCCCTGTTCTCGCAGCTTGCAGCGAACACCACCTTTGGCATCCTGGCCGCTTACCTTGTCTTGGCAGCGGTTCCGGTGACCCGATCATGGGTCATGCGCCGCGCATCACCTGGCGCGATTGCCCTGCCCGACCGGGGCCCTGTCCCGCTGATCGCCGGTGCAACCCTGCTTGAATCTCTTCGCGCCGCGCGCGTGCCGCACACCTCGATCTGTGGTGGGCGCGCGCGCTGCACGACCTGTCGGGTCCTGGTCGCTCATGGTGGCGACGATCTCGCCATGCCCAACACGCTTGAACAAGCAGCTCTTGATCGGATCAACGCACCTGCCGGTGTCCGGCTTGCCTGCCAGATCCGGCCACGCATGTCGCTTGCCGCAACACCGCTTGTTCCGGCCAAGTCTGTGCTGGGCAAATCGGACAGGCCCGCGCTCGCCGGACAGGAAACCGACCTAACCGTCATGTTCATCGATCTGCGTGGGTCAACACGGCTGGCAGAAAAGCGCCTGCCCTACGATGTGCTGTTTCTGCTCAACCGGTTCTTTGCGGAAATGGTTGCCGCTCTCAACGGTCAACGCGGACACTACGCGAACTTCACCGGTGACGGCCTGATGGCGCTGTTTGGACTGTCAGGCAATCGAGAAAGAGGCGCCCGCGACGCGCTTCATGCCGCGATCGATATGCTCGATCGCGTTGACGCTCTGAACCGTGACATGACGCAGACGCTCGACGAACCGCTTACGATCGGAATCGGCATTCATAGCGGGCTCGTCATCGTCGGCGAGATGGGGCCGCCCGAGGCGCGCCTCGTCTCCGCGATCGGCGACACGGTGAACACCACCGCGCGCCTTGAGAGCCTGTCCAAGGACCTTGGCCAAGCCATCATCGTTTCGACGGAGACCCTGGAGGCCGCCAATCTGCCCGTTGGCGGCGCGTCCCGTCATTTGGTCGATGTGCGCGGGCGGACCGAGCCGCTGGCCGTGCACGCGCTTGGGCACGCGGAGCTTGCCGCAGTGCTCAGGACGTCTCGCAAGTAGCCGCGTTCAGTGAACTGTCGCGAGCCACTCACGGGCTGAACGCAGCGCCTCGGCAATATCGTCAGTGCTCATCTCGCGAGAGATCTCCTGGCGCAGGCCCGCCGCCTGGCCGTGACCGCGAACAGCTGCGAGATTGAACCATTTGTGTGCCGCGACAAGATCGGTCTCGACCGACCGGCCGGTGGCATACATCATGCCCATATTGAAGAGAACCTCGGCATCGGTGGTGCCGCCCGAGAGAATGTTTGCGTCTTCGATCCGTTCGTAACGTGCCATGTGTCTGACCCCTACCCTGTTTCCGGCGCGATCTCTGAGTTTGCCGGCCGGTGATCTGTTTCGTCCGGCGTTGTGGCGCCGACGGGGAGAAGTCTGGAGGCAATCGCTAAAACACGCGTAAATCGACAGCGTAAATCATCTCTGAGCAAATTCAGAACAGATCGTTACTCTTAAATTGCATTCATTATAGCAGTCCTTGCGCTGTAACGCTTCGCGCGATTCAATATACAGAGTATGAATATTTGCATTTATCTCTTAGAAACCACACGCGAGATTGGCGCGGTTTAGCCGCCCCCCGACCCAAACACGCCATGCGCGCATTTGGGTCAAAAGGAACTGCCAACGCGTCAATAGATCAGCGTTGGCCGAACAGGACCTTTTTCGCGTCTTCGTCTGTGGCGATGTTGCTGCGCCGCTCGCGGCCTACCGCCAGACCCGCCTCGACGGCGGGGCGTGCTCTTAGCTGCTCAATCCAACGACCGACATGGGGGAAGTCCTCGATCTTCATCTGCTGGCCTTCCCACAGCGTCGCCCAGGACACGATCGCCATGTCCGCGATCGAATACGGGCCGGCAACGAACTCGCGGTCGGCGAGCCGCGTGTTCAAGACCCGATAGAGCCGGTGTGTCTCGTCGGTGTAACGTTTGATCGCGTAAGGGATCGGCTCGGGCGCATATTTGTTGAAGTGGTGATTCTGACCGAGCATTGGACCAAAACCGCCCATTTGCCACATCAGCCACTGCTCGACCTCGATACGCTCACGCTCGCTGTCGCCGTAGAATTTGCCGTGCTTGCGGGCGAGATATTGCAGGATCGCGCCGGATTCAAAGATCGAGACCGGCGCACCATCAGGGCCGTCAGGATCAACGATCGCCGGCATGCGATTGTTTGGCGCGATCTTGAGAAACTCCGGATCGAACTGCTCACCTGCGCCGATGTCGACATAATTGACCTTATAGGGCGCGCCGAGTTCTTCGAGCAGGATGGTGATCTTCCAGCCATTCGGCGTCGGCCAGTAGTGCAGGTCAATCGGTTGGGTCACATCGGTCTCCTATTGCCTCGGGTGGGATCGGGTCCCGAAAGAGCTATGGTAGCGAGATCTGGGCTGCAACCGGACACCGGCTGCAATAATTGCATGCCATACGTGAGAAACTCTCGCCACAAGCTGACACCAGATCACAGCGGCCTGTTGAAACCAAGACAGTTGTCGACAAGGTCCAGCCCCCGGTATCAGGCGGCGGACTAATAGAAGTCGTGATCGTGAGGGATACGGCCAAACGCGATCTTGCCGCCGGCATAGCCACCCGGCAGCGCGACGGGCGGGCCCAATCTCAGACTGTTGCCGCCATGACGTGCCTGAACATGATCGATCATGTCACAGATCCGCGACCAGCGGTCGGACGTGCCGTCGCCTGGGCGATCGAACAGGTCGCCCTGCGCGTCGGCCAAACGCGTTAGATCGTGCAGCGTTACGCTCACGCTGCGCGACCGGCCAGGCGGATCAATACCCCTCCATTCATCGAACAGGCTCTGTAGAATAGAGCCAAATGTATGATCATCGCGGGCCGCCGGAAACTGCCGTGACTCAGTATACCGCTCCCCCTCCTGCGGACGCACCGAAAAGCTCAGAGCCCCAGCGAGATACCCTTCCCGCCTGAGCCGGCGGGCCGCCTTGCTCAGGAGAACCCGGGCGCAGAGAAAAACCCGCTCCGGAGACCGCCAATCACGCGGCAGCACGCGGCCATGACCGAACATGCGTCGCCGCGTGCCCGGCTGCTCGACCGCATGCCCGTGAAGTGCCGCCAGAAAGCGCTCGCCCTGAACACCACCCCACAGTTGGCGCGCCTGTTTCGGCGCAAGCGCCCAGAGCGCTCGGACATCGCGCACACCCGCCGCGTGAAGTCTGCGCTCCATGCCCGATGAGATGCCAGGAATATCTCTGAGTTCCAGGCCCTCAAGTGCGCCGAGTTCCTCGCCGGGCCAGAGCACGCGCAACCCGTCCGGCTTGTCCATCTCCGCTGCGATCTTGGCCAGAAGCTCGTTCGCGGCAATGCCGAGCGACAGGCTCAGGGTGGGATGAAACGTTTCGGCGAAGGAGTGCTTGATGCGCTGGCCGAGATCCCGTCCCCGCGCTGCCTCGTTGACCATCAGGCGCGCGACAAGCTCGTCGATCGAGCGCGCACCGATCACTTCGACATGCTGTTCGAGACACGCACGGATTTTGTGATGAAGGGCGACATAGGCATCATGACGCGCAATCCGAAAAACGATGTCGGGGCAGATATCGTGCGCTTCGCTGCGCCGCATCCCCATCCGCACGCCACGTGCCTTGGCCTGACGGCTCGCCGCGATCAGCGCAGTATGCGGGCTGTCGAGTGGCAGGACGCCAACAGGCCGCCCCCGCAAAGCCGGCTCGAGATATTGCTCAGCCGACGCAAAAAACCCATCGAAATCAATATACAGGCGCTCTGGATAGGATGGACGGC
>JBCBSK010000194.1:0-5951 GCA_039819185.1 Pseudomonadota bacterium
CCGCGCCTCTGGCAATGTCTCATAGGGGACAATGTCGCTCTCGCTGTAGAAGGCTTGAAGGAACGCTTCATGGGCTGTGCCACCGACCACGGCGACGCGTGCGCCTGACAGCGCCGAGGGCGCGACATCTCCGCCGGCATTGTCACGCCGGGCGACAAACCGGCCGGGAAAGGCTAGGAACCGGTTCGAGAACTGAAACGAACGCCGGCTGTCTCCGGTCATCGGTACAGCCGCGATGATCGCATCTCCCCGCCCATCCTCAATTCCGCTCAGCAGCAGGTCCCAGCGTAGCGCCTGGATCGTGCAGGCGACCTCAAGTGCCCGACAAATGCCGCGGGCGATCTCGACATTGAAGCCCGTCAACTCGCCATCCGCAGCGCGGTAGCTGAACGGTGGAGCCTCGATCTCGGTGAGAAAGCGGATGGTGCGCAGGCCTGTCAGATCAGGCTTCGGCGCGCGCCGGTTCGGATCCCAGTAGTTCGGTACCGTGATTTCAGCTGGAGCTTGCGGCGTTTGTGGGGCTTGTGCTTGCGCAGGATCTGCACCTGTCAACGCAAGGCCAAACAGCACCAGCGCGCCAGTTAGGACTTGAGCAGTGCGCGAAAAACACAAACCCTGCATGTTGTTCCTACGTGGTTGTCGCAACTTCAACGATAACTGTGGTCTATCTAACCTTCTCGACCGGAGACTATCTATCGGGTGGCTGGGGACTTGTCGAACCCGTCAGTAATGCGTGAGACCGCCATGTCCGGTGGCGGTTCGAGGGGTGTGTTGCGACCGGGGCAGGCTGCGCATGCGCCGCACCGCGATGTCGCGCGTGTCGGTTCAACTCCACACCACGCGCCATATCTCGGACATCCCAGGCCAGGCAGCCTGAAGCCTCGGGTGCTACGTGCTACCGTCGGCGTCCAGACAAAGCCGGACGCAACCGGGGCGGAAGTGTTTTACAAACGCTACGCCGCCGAGCTTGGTCTGCCGTTTTCATTGCTTGGTGATGCGCGGTTGGACCGCGCCATACCGCCTGAGAGCTATCGCGCGGTGGCCGCCAAAGCCACGGCCGTCCGCATAGAGACACCGGCGGGACGGCGCGTTGCGATTGCGCCCGGACCACGCGACCTGCCGCGCATTCGTACCATGCTGGCCGGCTGGACGGATGGGCTCCCGCCACTGATCATCACGACCCCGGCGGCCATCCGTCAGCTCATTGTCGACGATCCGTATGCCGAGCTGATGGTTGGCGCCCTGGACCGTTTGCGCACGGCTTTGCCACATTTCTCGGCCTCGCGGGCGGTAACGCGATCGCAAGCACGTGTCTTGTTCGTTATGCTTGCGGTCACCGGGTGTCTCGCCTGGCTTGCGCCACAAACAGTGTTGATCGCGCTCTTGGCGTTGGTCGGCGGCTTGTTCCTGGCTGGCAGTTGGCTGCGCGGTCTCGTGCTGACCGGCCTCGTCGCGCCGCGCCGCGTGTCTGCTCCAGGTTCTGAACTGCAAGACCTGCCGATCTATACGATCCTGGTGCCGCTCTATCGCGAGGCACGCATTGTGCCGCAATTGATCGCAGGCCTTGATCAGCTCGATTACCCAACAAACCGCCTCGACATCAAACTGCTGCTCGAAGCCGACGACCGGGAGACATGTCAGGCATTGGCCAATCACGCGCTCGGTTCAGCCTATGACGTGATCGTTTTGCCGTCCCACCTGCCGCGCACCAAGCCAAGCGCGCTTTCTGTTGGATTGGCGCTCGCGCGTGGTGAGTTCGTCACGGTCTTTGATGCCGAGGATCGACCGGAACCGGGGCAATTGCGCGAGGCGCTGGCAGCTTTCGCTACCGAGCCCGATCTTGGGGTCGCACAGGCCAGGTTGGCCTATGCCAATTGGCGCCATTGCTGGCTGACGCGGCAGTTTGCGATCGAATACGCGACCTTGTTCGATGTCATGCTCCCGGCCTTTGAGCGCCTCGATATCCCGATCCTGCTCGGTGGTACGTCGAACCATTTCCGAACCGAAACACTGCGCAAGGTTGGCGGCTGGGATCCCTACAACGTCACCGAGGATGCCGATCTTGGAATCCGTTTGGCGCGCTGCGGTTTCCGCACCAGGATTCTCTCATCTACGACCTATGAGGAAGCCCCGCAACGCCTCAGCCCTTGGATCAGTCAGCGCAGCCGCTGGATCAAGGGATGGCTGCAGACGTTGTTGGTTCACTTGCGTGATCCTTGGGCCTTGTGCCGTGACCTCGGGCCGCGCCGCGCCATAGCCCTGATGGTGATCCTGTTGACCGGGGTGGCCGCACCAATTCTCGCTCCGGTTGCGTTGATCGGCCTCACCTGGCAAGTGATGTTCGGCAATGCCTTCACCGTCAATGGTGACGTGACGGATGCGCTGCTCGGGCTTTGGATCGCCAATCTCGGCCTCGGCTACACGATCGCCCTTCTGGTCGCGGCAGCAGGCTGTATGGCCCGCAAGACACCCGGTCTGATCGTGAGTCTGTGGACGACGCCAGTCTATTGGGCGCTGACAGTGTTCGGAGCGTCGCGTGCGCTGACGGGGCTCATCACCAACCCATTCCACTGGGCCAAGACCGAGCATGGCCTGGCATCCGATTGTGGTTCCGACCTTCCGGTTCTAAGTCCTGACCTGCCTCAAGCGCCTTCGATCACCTGGCGCAGTATGGCGGCCGACTCTTCCGGCGCCCGGTCATGGACGAAGGGTGAAATGAACGTCCCTTCAGCGTCGAGCATGTAAACCACTGCCGAATGGTCCATGGTGTAGTCGCCGTTGTCGAGCGGAACGCGACGATAATAGGCCCGATAGGACCGGGCCACCTCTGCGACCTGCTCGGCGGTTCCGGTCAGCCCGGTGATCCCGGGATGAAAGCTTGACAGATACGTGCCGAGGAAGTCCGGCGTGTCGCGCTCGGGGTCGACTGAAACGAACAGAACGTTGAGCCTGTCGGCATCATCGCCAAGCTCTTGCAGCACGAGCGTGATGTCGTAAAGCGTTGTCGGGCAAATGTCCGGGCAATGGGTGAAGCCGAAGAAAACAAGGCTTGGTTTGCCGGCGAAATCGGCCTCCGTCACCGTCTGGCCTTGGTGATCCGTGAGCTCAAACGGTCCACCGATCTCGAACTCCGTCGCGATTGTCCGTACCAGTCCAGCCTCGGGCGACCGGCTGATCGCGACATAATAGGTCAGCCCGAAGGCGATCAGCCCAAGCGCCAGCACCGACAGGCCGGCAATCAAATGAAGACGGCTACGCTGCGTCATACCGATATCCGTGTCAGTGGTTTTGCTCGTCAGCTTAGAAGCAGTTCCAGATTGCACCGATCATGCGGTCAAAGGCGATGTCCTGACCATACGCGGCCCACGCCATCCCACTTGCGCCAAACAGAAGCAGTGCGCCGGCGACAGTGACAATCTTCACCGCGCGGTCAACGTTGTCAGAAGGCGTCTCATCGCTCGAACAACTGGGCGAGGAAACGGGCAAATCCAAATCTGGCGTCGATGACATCGTCATACGTTCATAAATCGCTGTGGCACTCGAAACGTCAAGGGCGCGGCGTGTCGCAGGGGCTCACGATCAAGTAGCACCGCGAGAAGGAATGCGCATGGGTGCGACATGGGCGGCGGATCACCGTGAACGGCCGCTACGCCGTTCCGGCATTGGCTGCATGATCGCGGAACAAGGCGCGTACGGTCTGGCGGTATGTGCGGCCGACCGGAATCTCATCGCCGAGACTCGTGACGAGCTTCAGTCCGCCACTGCCAGAGGTGAGATGGCTCATATGATCGCGACTCACCCACCAGGAGCGGTGAACCCGAGCGCCCAGCGACGCGAGATCACGCTCGGCCTCGCTTAAACTGCCGAGAACCAGGGTTGCGCCCTGCATCGTGCGGACCTGGATGTAGTGATCCTGTGCCTGGACATGGACGATATCCCTGCCGAGTTCGGATGGGAGTCTGTCAAATAAGACTGGCGATACAGCCAGCGCTGATGTTTGGGATGATGCTTGGCCCTGCCAGTCACGGGAGCCATCGCCCTGACTGTCGACGATCTCGAACAGCACCGCGATGATGATCGCGATCGCCGACGCATAGGGCAGGACGGACAGTGCTTCCGAGCCAAATGCGGCGTTGAAGACTAGGCTGTTGAGGCCTGCGTTTAGCACGGCGATCGGAAGGCCTGCGACCAGTCCGCCCAGGATCACTGCCATGAGGTCCGGTATGGCGAACCGTTCGAGTGTCGAAGCCACAACCATTGAGGTCACGAAGCCGAGCCAGAAGCTCCCCGTTGCCGCAACCGCCCAATACAGCGACCGCTCCCCCAGAGACAGTGTGCCATAGGTGTCGAACGGCCCGATCATCGCGAGGATCGCAATGACGCTCGCGAGCACGATCCAGAATCGCCGGCGCCGGGCAAGGTCGTGCGCCTCACGCAAGGTGTAAGACAGCGACGTGTCGCTCACGAAATCACCCATGCCGTTGGCGAAACGCCGCTTGCTGCCGGCGAACACATCTGGTCACAGCGTATAGGACCATTCTCAACATATGACAGGAAATCAGTATGACGGCAGGCGGCCGCGTGCTCCGCATCGGATTGATCAGTCTTACAATCCTCCTTCTCTCTGGCTTGGCCGGATTTCTTTGGCTGCGCACGACGCCATATTGGGCTGGCGTGACGTTGTTCTCGGAAGGCAAGCGGGTCGAGAACTTCCGCAATATGCAGGATGTCTTCCCCTATCGCGATGTGCCGCGAGATGGCGATGTCTGGGCCTTTGCCAGTGACCCGCAACCCTTGCCCGAGACCTACATTTTCGACGGTGAGACAAAAGACTTGAACGTCTTTCTCAGCGAGACGGTGACGACGGGTCTGCTCGTCGTGCATGACGGTGCGATCACCTATGAGGATTATCGCCTCGGGGCGGATGACACTGCGCGTTTCACGTCCTGGTCGGTCGCCAAGTCGATCCTCTCGGCACTTATCGGCATCGCGCTCGAAGACGGGCATATCGCAAGCCTTGACGATCCGATCGAGGCTTATGTGCCTGCGTTTGCGGGCTCCGGGTATGCCGGCGTGACGATCGAACAGGCGCTGACCATGTCGTCGGGCGTCGCCTTCGATGAGAACTATGACGATGCATTCTCGGACGTAAACCAGCTTTTCATCAGTCTGGCCATCGGAACGCCGCTGCAAGAGATACTTGCGGAACTCGGTCGTGATCGCGCGCCCGGCTCATACAACAACTACATCAGTTCGGACAGCATCGCCCTTGGCTTGGTGCTCGAAGCTGCGACCGGCATGCCGGCCGAGGACTATCTCGCGACCCGCCTTTGGGGACCAATGGGGGCGGAAAGAGCCGGGTTCTGGAACACCGGGCGCATCGGTTCTGTTCTGCCGTTTTGTTGTTTCAATGCGGCCCTGCGGGATTATGCGCGCTTCGGACGGCTCTATCTGGAAGGTGGCGCGCGCAACGGAGATCAGATCATTCCGACGGATTGGATCGCGCGCTCGACCGAGCCAAGTGCGCCACATCTCGAGCCGGGCGACAACCCCGCCTCGTTCTTGACCTTCGGTTATGGCTATCACTGGTGGATCCCTGAAGAGCCGCAAGGTGATTTTCTCGCCATCGGCATCTGGGGTCAGTTTATCTATGTCGCTCCGATGCGTGACGTGGTCATCGTCAAGACCAGCGCCGATGACGGGTTCGACGATCGCGACCACGAGACCGTAGCGATGTTCCGGGCGATCGCGCAGTCCGTGTCGGAGGATTTTGGTGCCGACTGATCGAGCGGGATGGTGGACGGCTTGACGACACCGCATCGTGCACCTGCCTGGTCGCAGAGGCACGATCAACCGGTCACGAGATGTCTGGAAACTGGAGCGGGCGATGAGATTCGAACTCACGACCCCAACCTTGGCAAGGTTGTGCTCTACCCCTGAGCTACGCCCGC
>JBCBSK010000195.1:0-5794 GCA_039819185.1 Pseudomonadota bacterium
CGAAGTCGGGTGCCGTTGCGTTCAATGAGGCGTGGATACGCCGCATCAGGCGGTCGACCAGACGGGCGATTTCGATGTCAGGCATGCAGTTTTCGGAACGGCAGATAAATAGTTGACATAGTCCACTATCTGTCGATAGTTGACTTTATCAACATATTGCGCCGGGCCTTTCGGGTCAAACCGGCACGGGGATTTGACATGCCGATGGTCCACATGCGGGCAGCAAAACGAGGTCGATCAACATGATACGGTTCGAGACACTAGCGCTGAAAACATCCGCCGGTCTCTGGGTGATCTGGGGCCTTGTTCACGCCTTTGCCGGTGTGTTGATCATCTCGGGAAGCACCACAGAAGGGTTCCAGGCGATCGCTGATGCGGTGGATCCGGCCGAACTCACCGGATCCTATCACGCAGCCATTGGTGGCGTTCTGAACCAGCACGCCTGGAACCTGTTGTGGTTCGGTCTGGTGACGATCATCGGCGCGGGTTTCATCTGGCGCGGTGTGATGACGGCAATCTGGGTCACCGCCATGGTCGGGGGCCTCGCAGATCTCGGCTACTTCGTTTTCATCGATCTCGCGGGCTTTGCGAATTTCGTCCCCGGAACGGTCATGACCCTGGTTTCCGCATCGGCGATTTTACTGAGCGGCTATGTCTGGGTTGTGCGGCGGTCGGCTGCCAATGCGGTTCGGATGTAAACGCCCGTTGAACATCAGGAGCGTACGTCTGATGCGAACCGAGCGGCATTTTCTTCCAGAAATGCAGTTTCTTCCGACCGATCCCAGAAGGCCGGTTGAGCCTTTGGAATAGTCAGAGCCTTTTGCACCATGGGGCGTGCGTCTATGCGATCAAACCATGCCTTGAGATGATCTAGGCCATCAATGGAGACATTGGCCCAGACATAGGCCCGCGCCCAAGGATAGGTGGCCATATCGGCGATTGTATAGTCATCGGCAGCGAGCCACTCGCGACCTTCAAGCCGCGTGTTCAGAACTTCGAGAAGCCGGCGGGACTCATCCACGTAGCGCTTGATCGCAAATGGCTCATCTTGGCCATTCGGCGCGGCAATCCGCTGGAAATACATGGCTTGCCCCATCATTGGGCCGATCCCGCCCATTTGGAACATCAGCCATTGCAGGGTCTCGGATCTGGCGTTCGTTGTGGGTGGAAGAAATTGTCCGTATTTCTCAGCGAGATACCATAGAATCGCGCCGCTTTCGAAAACGACGTGATTGTCGTTGCCGCGATCAACGATCGTCGGAATGCGCCCATTCGGGTTGAGCCTGAGATAGCCCGGCGCTTTCTGCTCCTTCTTGGCAAAGTCCACGAAGGTCAGGTCGTAGGCTTCATTCGCCTCTTCAAGGAAAATGACCGGCTTGTAGCCGTTCATCGTCGCGGCGGTGTAGAGGTGAATGTCTGGCGTTGCCATTGGCTCAGCCCTCTTATCGGGTTGCACAGGGTGTGCTTGAGGATTTGCCGTCTTGGGTATAGAAAAGCAACCAGTATGCTTTTTGTAACCTGGCACTATTTTGCTTGGTATCACCGCTGTTCAGCGAGCGGAAAACCACCCGCTATCTCGCCAAAGCAGACACGTTGAGCGCGTCAGCGACCCGACAAGCAGCGACCATGTTGTAGGAGAGACCCTTGCGCGCGCGTGTTGAGGAAGACGAGAGAGGCCGCCGGATCGTTGCCGAACCCTGTGCGGAGCCCTGCGCAATCGAGCAAGGCATGCGCGTGCTCGGCGGCAAGTGGACCGGGTCAATCCTCTGGCATCTCCGAGCCGACCCCGTTCGGTTCAACGACCTTGCCAGGATGATCGGCGGCGCCAGCAAGAAGATGATTGCAGACCGGCTACGCCATCTGGAGGCTCATGGCCTTATACGGCGTGAGGTTATGCCCACGGCGCCGGTGTCGGTCCGCTACAGCATGACCGATCACGGCCGCACTGCGCTTGCTGTGTTGGAGGCTCTGCAGGCGTGGTCAGAGCATCATGTGATCAACGTGACCACCGACGCTCGCGGCTCCCATCAGGACCCTACGCCGTTGTCGTCATAGGCGTTGAGCCGATGCTACTCCGCGGCTTGTGCTGGAACGGGGTAGGGCTGCCGACGCTCAGCATCGCGTTCATCGCCAAACGGCACGGGATCATTGCTCGGCGCGGGCGTCGTGTCAGGTGCTTCCGACCGACCAGCCGGGGTCGCGCTGCCGGAACGCCTGGCGCGCCAGCTGTCACGGATCTCCTGGTAGCGGCGCTTGTAGATCGTCGGCATGGCAACCATGGTCGGCACGAAGATCAGCGTGATCAGTGTCGCGAATGCCAGCCCTGAGACCACCGCCGTCGACAGTTGCACCCACCAGACCGACGTGATGCCGCCGATGTTGATCTCGGGCCGCATTGTCTCGGGGTTGAAGAAGTTGACGTTGATCTCGGTCGCCATGGGGATCAGGCCCATGATCGTGGTGAACGTGGTGAGGAAGATCGGCCTGAGGCGCTGGGCGGCCGTCTTCAGGATGGCTTCGATCGGGTCGACGCCGCGTTCGCGCGTGAGGCGATTATAGGTGTCGAGCAGAACGATGGCGTTGTTGACGACAATGCCGGCAAGCGCCACGATTCCAGTCCCGGTCATGATGATCGAAAACCGCTGACCTGTGAGCATCATACCAATGAGCACGCCACAAACGGCGAGTACGACGGTCGACAGCGTCAGGATCGCCTGGCCGAAGCTGTTGAACTGGGTAACCAGGATCACGAACATCAGGAACAGGGCGCCGATGGCGGCCTGCTGCAGGAAGGCACCCGATTCGCGCTGTTCTTCGTCGGCACCCCGGAAGCGGAACCCAACACCATCCGGCCATTGCTGATCGTCGAGCCAGGTGGTCAGTTCGCGCACTTTGTCATCTGCGAGGACACCATCGACCGTATTGGCCTTGACCGTCATGGCGAAGCGGCCGTTCTGGCGGGTGATCGAGGAGACTTTCTGTTGCGCGGTGCGATCGATGAAATTGGTCAGCGGCACAAGCCCGTTCGGGGTTGCGATTCTGAGACTCTCGATTCGATCTAGCGCGCGCTCCTCCTCTGGGAGCCGGACACGGATATCGATCTCGTCCTCGGCATCGTCGGGCCTGTAGGTTCCAACCAAGACACCATTTGTGACAAGCTGGATCATTGCGCCGACGGAAACGACGTCCGCACCGAAACGACCTGCCTGTTCGCGGTCGACATCAACCCGCCATTCGATGCCGGGCAGGGGACGGGTGTCCTCCAGGTCGCGTAGACCCTCCATGCCGGTGTTCAGATGGTCATAGACACGGGCCGTGGTTTCCAGCACCCGGTCGTAGCTCTGGGCGGTGATCTCCAGGCGGAGATCCTTGCCGGTCGGCGGTCCACCCTCGATCTTGCGGATCTCGACATTGATTCCGGACAGATCGGCGGTGCGCTCGCGAATGTCAGAGAAGATCTCCTCCGCCTTGCGCCGGCAGCAATAATCGACGAATTCGAGCGTGATCTGGCCGATCGTATCGACCGGCTTATCCTCGACATCGCCGAGCTGCTGGCCACCGCCGGGCACGCCGGCATTGGTCAGAACGTCCTGGATGCCCGATACCTGGAGGATCTCGTTTTCAACCTCGATGACAAGATCGCGCATTTCCGTCGCGGCGAGATTGCCGCGTGCTGAGATCAGCACAACGGCACGGTCCGGCTCTTCCTCGACAAAGAATTCAACACCGTTGTTATGGGTCGCAAAGGCATCGAAAATGACGAAGACGACGACGCCGGTCACGAGCAGAACCTTGGCCGGGTGTCGGATGACCACGTTGAGGAAGCGCAGATAGTAGCCGGTCAGGCCATGAAACTCGCTGATATCGAGCTTGTGGTTGCCCGACAGCGTGCGCGCGGCCTCGATTTCCTTCTTGCTCGCCGATGTGCCGCCAATCAGCCCGCCAATGACCGGCAGGAAGACCATAGCGGTTAGGAGTGCGGCCGACAGCACGATCACCACCATGATCGGCAGATAGCTCATGAACTCGCCGGGCACTCCGGGCCAGAGCAGCATCGGCAGAAAGGCGGCCAGCGTCGTCGCTGTCGACGCCGTGATTGGCCAGAACATGCGCTGGGCGGCTGCGATATACGCATCGCGCCGGCCCAAGCCTTCGGCCATCTTCCGGTCGGCGAACTCAACGATCACGATCGCGCCGTCGACCAGCATGCCCACCGTCAGCACCAGGCCGAACAGCACCATGATGTTCACATTGATGCCGGCGAGCGACAGGATCAGAAAGCCGATCAGGAAACTCGTTGGGATCGAAAACCCGATCAGGATCGCGGCGCGCGGACCAAGCGCGGCGATGACGACGATCATGACGAGCGCGATCGCGGTCAGGATCGATGCCTGTAGCGAGCCGAGCACCTCGAAGATGTAACTCGATTCATCGAGGATGAAGTCGATCTCGATCGCGTCCGACCATTCCGCGGTGTGGCTGTCAACGGCATCGCGGACGAGCTTGTTGTTCTCGACGATGTTCTCGCCGAGCCGCTTGACGACTTCGATCGCGATCGCCGGCTTGCCATTGATCCGCGTAAAGGTCGTTGCGTCCTTGAAGGTGCGGCGGATATCGGCGACATCGGCCAGCGTTACGACGCCGTTGCCGGACACCTTGATCGGCAGGGTCAAGACGTCTTCGCGGGTTTCGAACAGGCCTGGGACCTTGATGTTGAAGGCACCGCCGCCGGTATCGAGCGCGCCGGCCGGGACGAGTTGATTGTTGTTGCCGACCGCCGCCAGAAGTTCTTGCTGTGAAACGCCGTAACTCTGCAATCGGGTCTGATCGATAACGATTTCGAGCAGTTCTTCGCGCTGGCCGGACAGATTGGCCTCAAGCACAGTTGAGATGCCCTCGATCTCGTCTTGTAGTCTGCGGGCGTGCTGAAACAGCGTCCGCTCCGGCACGTCGCCGGACAACACGACGATGATTGTTGGGATCAGTGAGAAATTGGTCTCGACGATAACCGGTTCTTCGGCTTCGTCCGGCAATTCGGCAGCCGCCTGATCGACCTCGGCGCGGATATCGGCAAGCGCTGCATCCTTGTCGAAGTCGACGTCGAATTCGAGCGTGATGCCGGCATTGCCCTCGCGCGCAGACCCGGTGATTTCCTTCAGCCCTTCAAGACCACGCAAGCGTGTCTCCAGCGGCCTCACCAGCAGGCGCTCGGCGTCCTCCGGCGAGATCCCCTGCTGCGACACGGAGATATAGAAGACCGGCACGTCGATGTCGGGATTGGCTTCCTTGGGAATGGTGATGTAGGCAACGGTGCCGGCGATCACCATCGCGACAAGGATCGTCATCACCGCGCGCGGCGCGTTGAGAACAGTAGAGAGCGCATTGGTCATGAGCCTGCTCCGAGCTCTACGCGGGTTATGTCAAGGGCGGTGCCGTCGGTGACATATTCTTGGCCGACGACGATGAGGTCGATCTGGTCGGGCAGACCACCGAGCCAAATGCCGTCACGGTCCCCGCCGAGAATGGTCACCGGCAGGAAGCGGGCACTGTCGTCGACTGCAACGCGCACCCCGACCGTGCCGTCATCGGCCAGCGTCAGAGCGCTTGGTTTGACGTAATGAGCTTGTGTCGGCGGTAGCTTAACGGAGATGCGACTCGTCAACCCGCTCTTGATCGCCTGATCTTCGTTGTCGACGGTCAACTCGATGCGGATGGTGCGGGTGTCGTCATCGGCCGTCGAGGCGTTGAAGCTGACCCCCGCAGGGCGTGTTTCGCCGGTGACGAGCGCGACCTC
>JBCBSK010000196.1:0-5604 GCA_039819185.1 Pseudomonadota bacterium
CCCGCCTTCGGCCAGCCGCACGGCCACCTGGCCTATGACGCCGACTTTGCCGGCGAGCATGACGGAAGGTACGAAACCGTCTTCCTGCGCCCGATCATGCCCAGCTCCAGCGACACCAGCCTGGAAACCCACTTCGTGCTTCAGCCGGTCTGACCGGCAAGCCAGCGGCTGCCGGCGTCCGGTACGCCCGCGTTGAATTCGCCGGGATCGGGTTCAGGCGGGCCGGGCTCAAGCAGGCCGGGCTCGCCCGAGTTTGGGGTCTCGCAGTCGGACCCCGGCAGGGCAGAGCCAAAGACACCGCCGTTAAGCGAGACCGGCCGCCCCCGCGCGATCCTGATCTGGGCCGTCCTGGCCATCGTCATCGCCGTGCCGATCGTCGCGGCCACGTTCAGCCCGCTGTTGGCCTGGCGCCAGCCGGTCTACATCGCCGCCGGGTTCGCCGGCGTCCTCGCCATGGCGTTTCTGCTGCTCCAGCCCTTGCTGGCGGGCGGCTATCTGCCGGGCCTGGCGGGGCAGCGGGGGCGGCGCCTCCATCGCTGGATCGGCATCGCCCTGGTGATTGCCGTGGCGGTCCATGTCGGTGGACTGGCGATCACCAGCCCGCCGGACGTGGTCGACGTCCTGCTCTTCCGCTCACCGACCCCGTTCGCGCTCTGGGGCGTGATCGCCCTATGGGCCGTCCTCTTGGCCGCCCTCATCGCCGCCCTGCGCACCAGCCTGGCGCTGCGCCCCCGCACCTGGCGCCGCATCCACACCACGCTGGCGCTGATCACCGTCATCGCCAGCGTGGCCCACGCCCTCTTGATCGAGGGCACCATGGAGACGGTGTCCAAGGTCCTGCTCTGCGCGGCGGCGGTCGGGGCGACGGGGAAGGTGATTGTTGATTTGAAGGTTTGGGCGGGGCGCGGGCGGTCGACGGGGCGGGGGTGACGCATGAATTGGTTTGTGGCCGAGCCGGCGTGAAGCCTTACTGTGAATACCTTGACGGTGCATACCTTGGCGTCGAACGCCGCGACGTGTCCAGAAGCGTCGGTGACCTCAAGTATCAGGAGTGGGAAAAGGCAGGATATCTTGTTCGCAGTTGGCGAACAAACCTTGACGTGTGGAGAACGGGCCACTAGATATAGCGTGCGGCCGGGAAGGCACCACGCAAATGCGGCGTCCTATGACGCTTGGAGACGATGGTCTCTTCCTCTTATTGGCGCAGCGACGGCGTGCCTTGTTACGCGAAAGCACGGTAGCGCGGCCCGGTAAGGATCGCCCCGCGTGAGCGGGCGATCACGGTGGCTTGGAGGTGCTTGGCTTGAGCCTGTCTCAAAGAGCGTGACGCCGGACAATCGTGTTCGGTGCTTTGAGACAAAAGGATCTAGCTATGTCGAAAGACGACGGTCCCCCGGTCGCCGGGTCAAGCTCTCTCGTGAAACCTGCGGCGCGCTCAAAATGGAGCGGTCGTGGACGCAGGATGCGACGCATTCTGCTGATTGTGTGGAAGATGGTCTCGATTATCGTGGCGATGTTCCGCTCGATCCGCTGGTTGTTCGAGAACCTCTAAGCTACCAACGTGCAGGAATAACGGATGCTGAACGAAGCACTGAGATTGGTTCGGGTTTATCACGACATGAGCAAGGCGGAACTTGCTCGTGAACTCGAGTATTCACGTTCATTTATTACCGAAATTGAGAGCGGAAAAAAGAAAGTCACGCTGGATACACTCGAGCGATATTCAAATTACTTTGAGATTCCAGTTTCATCCCTAATGCTGTTTGCTGAGCGCACAGGTGATGCCGACTTTACTGAGCGAGCACGAACGTATGTCGCTGGTAAAGCGTTGAAGATGCTCGACTGGGTTTCGACCATCTCGCGCAAAGATCATAATCCCGAGGTTGGGCCGTGAAGCGATATCCGCTCAATCAATCAAATCTTTACAAAGTCACATCACCGGCGAACCTCGCCGAGCGCTTCCAATTGGAGTTGGCCGAGCTGGAAGACCTTGCCAACCGAAGAGACAATTACAAGCGATTTGAGGTCGGAAAGAAAAAGAGGCGCGCAGTCCAAGAGCCCAAGGATAGACTCAAAAGTATCCATCTGAAGGTCTCGCGCTGGCTCAGTCGCATCGAAACGCCTGACTACCTCCACTCAGCAGTACGCGGACGCTCCTACATAACCAATGCCAAAGCCCATTGTGCAGACACGGATTTGATTAAGGTCGACATCCGGTCCTTCTTCCAGAACGTCAGTATTCATGCGGTTTTTCTGTTCTTCGCGAACACCATGAACTGTCGCAAGGACGCAGCGATGCTGATAGCCAAGCTGTTGACAGTTGACGGACATCTGCCGACAGGCAGCTCAGTTAGTCCAATTCTATCGTATTTTGCCCACAAACGGATGTTTGACGAGATCGCCGAACTTGCCGAGAAGCTTGACCTGCAATTCACGGTCTACGTAGATGACATGTGCCTAAGCGGAGGCAACGCCGTTCGGGCAACGCTTTTCCGTGTGCGCGGAATTATTGCAAAACACGGCTTAAGATCTCACAAGTGCAGGTACTTCCCGGCGAGAGTACCTCGAGTTGTCACTGGAAACGCATTGACTATCCACGGGATTCGTCTCCCGCATCGACGCCACCTAAAGATCAAGGAAGCATTCGATGCCTTCGAACAGATTCAGGACGAGAATCTCCGTGACGAGGCTTTTCGCTCTCTTAGAAGTCGCCTTCACGAGGCTGGGCAAATAGAGCCAATCTGGGGTGAGCGCGCCCGTTCCTTTTTGGTCAAGCGCAGATCAGCGCTCGCAAAAAGATGAAGATTGCGCGCTTCTGCTTGGACGGGAATGGCATGGGCGGCTTCGCGGTTGGCCAAGACGTAGAGGCGCAGATGGTTGGTGTCGGTGAGGGTTTCTGGCTCCTGCACGGCCATCGACGCGGCCTCGACCAAGTCGGCGACGCTGCTGTAACCCGACGGTTGTTCAACTTCTCTAGACAGGTGCCTCCGCATAAAGTCCTTCGACGACAGCACGCCGCATCGCGATAGCAAGTGGATCGTGGAAGATTTCCAGTGCCTGCTCGGCAGCCTGGGGAGACAGCCAGCCGTCGTCTAGGCGCCAGCGACGGAAGAACAGCATGTCTAGGTTGCCCTCGCTTGCAAACACGAGGCTCAATCGCGCTTTGCAACGCCGTTGAGAAGGCATTGGAAACGATGCCTCTCGCTTTGCACATGGCCAGAACGAACCTATCTGCCGATGTGCAATGTGACGGAGACCGGAATATGGAACCGACACTTTATGGCAGTGGTTGGCAGAACTGGCGTTAGCTGTGGCTATCAACAGCGGTATTAATCTCTCGAAGAAACTCTTTGCCACCTAAGTCCAGGAAACGACTGACAAATCCGCCCACCGCGTTGGCGATCCTGGAAACCACGTGATTGAACTCGAGGTCATATGCAAGTTGGTCGGGTTGCATTGCGTGACGATTGATGATCCGCCTGATCCGTCCCTCTGTCGAAGGATGCGTGCCGCAGGTGTTGCGGTCGGCAATCACATTCTCCGTAGATCGCAATATATCTAGTGTCATGAGCATCAAGGTGGCGCCTGCACCAGTCGCAATGTAGGGATTGTGTGTTCCCACCGGCTCGTTCGGCAGTTTTTCGCATATGCGTATCGCGAATCGGTCAGCCTCGAATTCTTGCTTGAGCGAATCGGCTTCTGCTGACCGATGATTGAGCACGTGATGGCCGTATTCATGTGCAACGGCAAAGTACTCCATGGACCAGGCTACTTGTTCTGCGACGAACACCTCGTGTTTCTTTGAAGGTTGAAAAGGTACAGCTGCGTGTGTGCCGGTCGCTGCAAAGGAAACAAAGATCTGACCCCAATACCGAGCTAGGTTGGGTCGCCTCAGGAGAAACAGGATGTCGTCGTCTTTCGAGTGCAAGGGACCTGTCCAGTAAGCAATATCCTGCATCAGCGTCCGTGTGTAGGCACGTGCAACCAACCCACACCATCTAAAGAAGAACGACCTAACAGTTAGTATTGCCTCGTCGGTCATGATCACGTTGGTTAGAGACGCTGAGACGCCTGGTAGCGGATCAATCGCAGTCTCGACAGTTTCATGTGAAGTGTTTCCGGCTGCAGATAGCTCCTGCGATATGCGCTTCGAAATGCGGCACAGCCATCCCTCAAGTCCAGGAGCGACGTTGGGGCTGTTCAAATTGGGAACCTGACAGAAATCACGGAAGACCGCTATTCGGCCGGTGATCTCGTCCTCTGTCCAACCCGCTTCACGAAGCCCTTCAGCGAAGCGCTTCTCAGTGTCTTCCAAAGTCGGCCCGTTTGGGTTTTGCAACGCGGCGTTGGGCGACTCTGCAGACCTCTTGAAAACTTGTTGCCATAGGTCTTTTGCAGCGCTGTTTGGTCTCGCCATTCGACCCGTTTCTGGTGTTGGAAGGAAATGCGATCAGGCCGAGCGATCGTGCATCACCGTGATTGCTTCTGCTCGCTGAACCGCACGAGCCAAGTGCCTACTAAGTTGATCGGCCGGCATACACTACTGTGTAACTTAAGCCGCCTCCACCAAGCCCTCACCCAACCCCGCCGCCGGATCAAGCCCCAGCATCGGATTCAGGTTCTGCACGGCGGCGCCTGAGGCGCCCTTGCCGAGATTGTCGACTTAGGCGCACAGCAAGGCCCGATTGGCCTTCTGTTTGTCGTCCTTCGCACAATCTACCCAAACTGCTCCGCCCGCGCCAACCCTAACCCACCTCAGGAATCCGCGCGATCACCTTGATCTCGAAATCGAAGCCGGCGAGCCAGGTGACGCCGATCGCGGTCCAGTTGGGGTAGGGCGGCTCGGGGAACAGGCGGGTCTTGATGGGCATGATGGTTTCGAACTGGGTTTCGGGGTCGGTGTGGAAGGTGGTGACGTCGACGATGTCGTCGAGCGTGCAGCCCGCCGCCGCCAGCGTCGCCTGCAAATTGTCGAAGGCGCGTTGGACCTGGGCGGCGAAATCGGGCTCGGGCGTGCCGTCGGGGCGGCTGCCGACCTGGCCGGAGACGAACAGCAGGTCGCCGGAGCGGATCGCGGCGGAATAGCCGTGGGCGTCGTACAGGGCATGCCGGTCGGCGGGGAAGATGGCGTCGCGCTTGGTCATCGGTCGGTCTCTCGGTGTCGGTTTGAGTGGGTCATTTTGAATAGGGGTCGTGTCGGGTGGACGTCGTGTCGGCCAGGGCCGTGAGTGTGTCGTGTCGTTACGCCGTGGCGTCGGGTGGGTGTCGTGTCTGGGCCGTGACTGGGGCGTGTCGGGCGGCGCTCGGCGCGGGCAATTCCGGCCGCGGGGCCTTCACAGACCCCCGCATGATTTGATATACGCCATGTATGTGAAATAGGTCATATACGCCGCGTATGTCAAGTCATATACGTTGCGTATGTGAAGTTTCGAGGGATGGGATGAGCGCGAAGCGGCGTGTCGAGACGATGGCGGAGAACCGGGCGAAGCTGATCGCGGCCGCGCGCAAGGCCTTTGCCGCGCAGGGCTATGCCGCCGCCTCGATGGACGCGCTGACCGCCGAGGCCGGCCTGACGCGCGGCGCGCTCTACCATAATTTCGGCGA
>JBCBSK010000197.1:0-5577 GCA_039819185.1 Pseudomonadota bacterium
AAGTGTGCGCTTGTTCATCCGATCGGCCAAAAGGCCAAGCGGGATCTGGGAGAACAGATTGCCGAGCGCGATGGCCGTGATCAGCCCGGCAGATGCCGCCTCGCTGAACCCCAGTTCGATGCCATAGAGTGTTGCGATCGCAAAGCCGCCGGACTCGACCGCCCCGAAGACCATTGCCGCTAAGGTCGCCATGGGCGCAGCGAGCAGGAACGGCCAGATCGATGTTCGGCCATGGCCGTCTATCACAGGGCTTGAGCGGATCGCGAACATGACCGGAATGGCGGCCAGAAGAAACAGCGTCATACCGGCGAGAAACGGCTCAGGGCCGGAAAAGCCCGTTTGCGACAAAACGAGAGGGCCGATCGCGAAGCCGGATGCCAGAACGGTCGCATAAATGCCCATGATCAGGCCGCGCTTGGCTGGTGGTGCCAGCGCGTTGATCCAGAACTCCGATAAAACGAACGCCGCTGCGAGGCAGGCATGGAACACGAAGCGCAGCGGGAACCAGGCCCAGAACGGCTGCACGAAATAGAACGCCATAAAGACGACCGCGCCTATCAGGATGACGCAGATCAGCAACTGTGCCGTGCCGACACGTTTGGCCAGCGGCGTGACGAAGGGCGTGATCAGGATGGCGGCGAGGCCGGAAACAGCGGTGTTGATTCCAATCCAACTCGTTGGCACGCCACGCTCGGACAGAACCACCGAGAGAAGTGGCAGGCCAAGGCTCAGCGAGATGCCGACGGCGGTAATGGCGGCGATCGCTGCCATAATGCCGCGCAAATCCCGTGAAGACAGACCCGTAACGGTTTGCTCTGCCAAGGAAACGCCTCAGCCCCATTGCGTTGGCCGGTCAATCAATGCCGGCAACAGATCCGCTTGCCACTGCGTGGCGGTTTCGGCAAGCGCAGATGTGGCATGCCAGGGAAACAAAACGCACGCTGTTTGATGCGCTACAAGATCTCACGACGAAAGGCATCGCGCTGCATGTAGTAAAACGGTACTGGAACATCAGCGGGTCCGATGCTGCCGGTCTGATTGAGGCGCTCGGCAAGTTCGTCCAAGACAACCTCTGTGATAACCGGGATATCGAGATCCTTCGCCTCGTCGAGGGTTACCCAGACCACATCTTCAAGTTCGTCGGTCGGGCGTTCGTCAAGCGGAAGTGTCTTGGCGACGTTCGAGGCTGAGATTACGAAAAATCGCGTGTCGAAGCGCCGAGGACGGCGCGGCGGCGTAATAGCACGGGCGAAAAAGCCGATACCCGATAAAAGCGGCATCACCTCGTGATCAAGGAACGCCTGCCAGTCTGCGGCGCGTGTGATCGGGCAGGCATCGTTTTCTCGGCCAATCAGAACGCCGGTCTCTTCGAAGGTTTCGCGGATCGCCGTCATCGCCAGTGCGCGGGCGCGCCGGCGCGTCGGGCGCCCCTTCATATCCCGCAAAAGTCGCGTCTCGGTATCGGGGGCGAGGGCATCAAGCGCCGGTGCATCGCCGTCTGAACGGTCAACCCGGCCACCGGGAAAGACATAGTGGCCCGGCATGAAGGCCAGATCTGCGCGGCGTCGGCCCATTAAGACCTTGGGCTTTTTTGCGGATTCGTCGACCACGATCAGGGTTGCTGCATCGACCGGGCGACGGTTCGGCCAGCGCCGGTCGCGCTCAGGTTCGGTCAGTTTTGCAATAACATCGCTCATCTGCCGGGCCGTCCGCCTTGCCGCCTGCCACGTGGTGGACCGGCCCTGCGCCGCGGACCGCCGTCCTGGGAGCGGCCCGACCGCTTGCGTGCAGCGCTGCGTTCGGGGCCGGATAGCTTACGGCCATCTGACAACAGCTCAAACCGCAAGGCACCGGCGACGGGGGCCGCTTCGGTCAACCTGACGTCGACACTGTCGCCGAGCCGGAAAGCGCGTCCCGTATCGTCGCCGACCAATTGATGACCAATCTGATCGTAGCGCCAGTAGTCGCCACCAATGGTGGCTGCCGGGATGAACCCATCTGCACCGGTATCAGCGAGGCGCACGAACAGTCCTGCTCGGGTGACACCGGAAACGCGTGCCGAAAACCGTGCCCCGATACGATCGGCCAGAAAATGCGCGATCAGACGGTCGGTCGTTTCCCGCTCGGCTGCCATCGCCCGACGCTCGGTCATCGAGATATGCGCGCTTGTATCGTCCAACTGTTCGGTCTCCGCCTCCGTCAGCCCATCGTCGCCGAGCTTGAGGGCTGTAATCAAGGCGCGATGCACGATGAGATCGGCATAGCGCCGGATCGGTGAGGTGAAATGCGCGTAGCGCAGAAGGTTCAGGCCGAAATGGCCGTAGTTCTCGGCGGCATACTCCGCCTGCGACTGGCTACGCAGAACCACTTCGTTGACGAGGCCTTCGACCGGCGTATCAGCGACAGCGGCCAGAATGCGGTTGAAGGCTTGCGGGCGGATCTGATGCGTCGATGCGAGCTTTATCGACAGCGTTGATAGAAAGTCCCGCAAGGAGGCCAGCTTTTCGATCGAGGGCTGGTCATGCACCCGATAGATCAGCTTTGAACCTTGTGACTCAAGCGCTTCAGCGGCTGCCACATTGGCCTGGATCATGAACTCTTCAATAAGGCGGTGGGCATCGAGGCGTTCAGGTGTCACCACCGCATCGACATGCCCTTTGTCGTCGAGCACAAGACGCCGTTCCGGCAGGTTGAGATCAAGCGGGCTGCGTGCGTCTCGTGCCGCAGCGAGGGCACGATAGGCCGTCCAAAGCGGACGCAGCACTGGCTCGACAAACCGTTTGGTGCGGTCATCGGGCTGTCCGTCAATTGCCGACTGGGCCTCCTCATAGGCGAGTTTGGCGTGTGATCGGATCATCGCGCGATGAAGTATTGCTTTCGTTTTGCGCCCGTCCGCGCCGAAGTGCATCTCGGCGACAAGCGCCGGCCGAATCTCATTCTCCCGCAATGAGCAGAGATCGGTCGACAGGCGCTCGGGCAGCATCGGCACGACACGGTCCGGGAAATAGACCGAATTGCCACGAATACGAGCGGCGCGATCGAGCGCGCTTGCGGGACGGACATAGGCCGCGACATCCGCGATTGCGACCCACACTTTGTGGCCAACTTCTGCACCGCCATTGTCTAGCAGCGGCTCGGCAAACACCGCATCATCATGGTCCTTTGCATCGGCGGGATCGATGGTGATGAAGGGCAGGGCGGTTAGGTCTGTGCGGCCGGCCGGTCCGATGGGTGCGATGTCTTCCACCTCCGCCACCGCGGTTTCGGGAAAGTCGATCGGGATATCATGGCTATAGAGCGCGATGAGGCTGATCGCACCTTCGGATTTGAGGTCACCGATGCGGCGAATGATGCGTGCCGACCGTGCTTCGTGACGCTTGCCGCGCTGAAGTTCGGCTTCGACCAACTCTCCGGTCTTGGCGTCATTGGTTTGACCCTTTGGAACAAGGATCTCGTCTGGTCGTTTTTTGTCGACAGATTCGAGCCAACCGCTGCCATCGGGCTGCTCATGGAATACGCCTAGGATGGTAACGTCACGGGACTTCAGAACATGCAGGATGCGCCCACGTGGCAATTCCTGCGGATCACCCTCGGAGTGCCAGTCTTCGTGCGCTTCGCGTCCTTCCAGGCGGACCAGAACGCGGTCACCGATGCCGGGCGCCGGCGTCCGACCGCGCGGCTTGTAGGGAAGAAGGACGATACGTGGCGGGGCGCCGTGATCCGCTTGGTCCCATTCGGCGGGCACTGCAATCAGATCGCCGTCGTCATCGCGCGCGATAACGTCCATGATACCTGTGCGATTCAACTGGCCGGGCTGGGACAGGCCACGGCCAGTCTTGTCGATCAGACCCTCGGTGCTCATTTCGCGTAAAAGCCGCTTCAAGGCAATGCGTCCAACCGCATCGAGCCCAAAGGCACGGGCAATCTCGCGTTTTCCGGTCTTGCCAGAGCTTTTTTCGATGAAGTCGAGGATGTCCTGCCGGCTCGGAAGCTTCGATGCCGCCTTGTGCGAGGCCGCTTTGGAGCGTTTGCTCACTCGGCCGCAGCCTTGGAGGATTTGGCCTCGGATTTCGAGGTCGACTTCTCAGCTGTTTTCGAACTGCCCTTGGCCTTTGCCGTGGTCTTGCGTTTGGCTTTTGGCTTGGTGCCAGAACCGCTCTTGGCCGCTTTTGCGGTCAGAAGCTCAACCGCCTGTTCCAGCGTCATAGCTTCAGGATCTGTGCCCTTGGGTAAGGTCGCATTGACCTTGCCATCGGTGGCATAGGGTCCATAGCGGCCGCTCTTGACCACGATCGGGCCAGTCCAGCCGTCTGCTGTACCAAGCTCTTTCAGGACGGTTGCGGTCGTGCCACGCGGTCCCTTCTTCTCGGCGAGCACGGTCACGGCACGATTGAGGCCGATGGTGAGCACGTCCTCGACGCTCTCTAGGTTGGCATATTTCTTCTCGTGCTCGACGAAAGGGCCATAACGCCCAAGGCCTGCCGTGATCGGCTTACCTGTTTCAGGATGCAGGCCGACTTCGCGTGGCAGGCTGAGAAGCTTCAACGCCATATCGAACTCAAGCGTGGCTGGGTCCGTCCCCTTGGGGATCGAGGATCGTTTTGGCTTTTCGCCGTCGACCGCCTCGCCCAGTTGGATATAGGGGCCGAAGCGGCCATCGCGCACGGTCACTTCCATGCTGGAATTGGGATCGATGCCGAGCACCCGAGGCCCCTGGGCTGCCTCGGCGTCGCCATCGCCGGGCACGCCAAGCTGGCGCGTATACCGGCAGTCGGGATAGTTCGAGCAGCCAATAAAGGCGCCGAATTTCCCAAGCTTCAGGCTGAGCCGCCCACCTTCGCAGGCCGGGCAGGCGCGCGGGTCACCATCCCCGATCGACGGGAAAACATGTGCTGCGAGTTCTTCGTTGAGCGCTTCGAGGACATCCGCGACACGTAGCTCCTTTGTGTCATCGACGGCAGCAATGAAACCCGTCCAGAACTCGCGCAAGACATCCCGCCAGCCAATATCCCCGGCCGAGATCTTGTCTAGCTTCTCTTCAAGATCGGCAGTGAAGTCGAAGGCGACATAGCGTGAAAAGAAGCTCATCAGGAAGGCGGTGACCAGCCGGCCCTTGTCTTCGGGGATCAGTCGCTTGCCTTCAGTGCGAACATAGCCCCGTTCGCTGAGCGTCTGTAACGTGGCGGTGTAGGTCGAAGGGCGGCCGATGCCGAGCTCTTCCAGCCGCTTGATCAGGCTGGCTTCTGTATAACGCGGCGGGGGCTCGGTGAAATGCTGGCTAGCGTCGACCGCTTGACGACGCTCCAACGCGGCGCCTGTTTCGACCGCAGGCAGGCGCTTGCCGCCGTCCTCGTCGTCAGCGTCGTCTCGACCTTCCTGATAAAGTGACAGAAAGCCATCAAACCGCACGACCGTGCCGGAGGCACGTAAGCCAAGCGTTCCGGACGCGTCCGTCGCGGTGACCTCAATCGTGGTGCGCTCGAGTTCGGCTGACGCCATCTGGCTGGCGATGGCGCGCTTCCAGATCAGGGCGTAGAGCTTGGCCTGGTCCGCATCAATGGAGCCGGGCAGCTGATC
>JBCBSK010000198.1:0-5463 GCA_039819185.1 Pseudomonadota bacterium
GACGCGAGCACGATTTGCACGACCAGCAGGATCATCCCCCACCGCACCAGGCGCCGTACCGCCCAGTTGCGCATGAAATAGAGGATCGACCCGGTAACCGCGTACAGCACCAGGATATCGTACGGGAACAACAGACAACCGTGCAGCAGGCCCAAGAAAGCCAGCCCGATCATGCGGTTGCGGTACATCGGGCCGAAAGGCAGCGCCCTGCGCTCGGCCGAGCGCATCTGAAAGGCCAGGCCGACCCCGAACATGAAGGAAAACAGGCCGTAGGTCTTGAAGTAAGCGAGCCCGTCGACCAGCCAGATCACCCCTTGATCGATCGAGTCGGATCGCGACGCGGCAAAGAAACCCTCAAGGATCGGGAAGGCCATGGACTGCACGTTCACGACCACGATTCCAAAAAGCGCGAAGAGCCGCAGATAGTCCGGCATGTAAGCGCGTTGTGACATCGGCAAGACCCATCATTAGACCTGAGGCGTGCGCACGCCCACGCCGCCCGCGTTCATCCCATCACCGCACAATTGGTCGAGATCCCAATTGGGCGAGATCAATGACACGGTCGGGGCAGGTCGATTGTCGTACACAGCCTGTGTTCCAAGACTGATAACGCGGGTCGCCGGCTCAGAAAACCGAAGAGGCGCGAACAGCATGGAGAATGTCGCAACCGACAGCCCGTTCGCGTAGGCGCTGGCATAGACGAAGGGCATTGCACGGCGACCCGCCTTTTGGCTGTCGCGCATAGGCCCCGTCGGGAACATGCCCAAAAGCCGCCTTGGCGCTGGAAGAGACGTTGGAATTGGACAATCGGACGCGTCCAGATGCCAGATCAAGTCCCGTAGCGGTTAAGAGGGTCAGCCGGGATCGACATCTCGTGGCATTTCGCCTATTTATCTATCGCTCAAAAATGGTAGCGCACCAAGTATTATCAAAAAAAGTCGCGCGTTTTCTGGTTCTTGACACGCAACAGAGATGATCGGAGAGAAAGACATGAAAGAACTATCCGGTCTATACTTCCCTTTTTCCAGGCCTCTTGAAATTGAGGCACTCAAACAGATGCTGCTTATATTCGATAGCATCACCTTCCTGGACCCCGTCGCAGATGACGAGTGGCGGGCAAAACTCCTTCTCGATATGGCGGACCGGCAGGGTGACCGGTTTCTGGCGTATCAAGGCGTCAATGCCGCCTTACCTATGCTGCTGCAAGAAGGCGCCGTCCAAAAACACGTGCCCGATATACTCACAGATGCCGAGACTAGGCTTGCCTCGGCAGCGTCATTAAGCGACCTCTGCGATGCCAAATGGGTGAGATTTGCGAACACGCCGTCGAGATTTCGAATGCCCCATGGCATCGCGGACGACAATGCCACGCCAACCTGGCAGATCTTTCGACCGAAGCTGCCCACGGAGTTTATTGACGGGCTTGACCGGCTGCCAAGATCCGAAAAGCACATTTTTCATCGCGGAGGCGACCGCCACGCCTGGGATCTGTCATATGCAGCCGGGTCGTCCATCACAACAAACCTGCATCTGGCGGCTGCGGAAAGACTGGGGCTCGCACCCATAACCGACAGCGATCTCCATCATCGCCTTCTGGTCAGCAAGGCCGCGGAAAGGGCGGCGGAGAACGATGTATTCGACGCGGAAACGCTCGATAAGGATCTAGCGGCGATTGTTTCTTCGTTGGTCCTGAGATCTCTTGTCCCCAAGGCAAACCTGAAAACCGTGACCTTCGAACAGATCCTCCGCTTTCGGCAAGACACCAAGGCGTTGCGTCAGGAGGCCGTGGCCGAGATATCCAAAATTACGAGTAATATTCCGACGCCCAGCAACTCGAAGGAACTGTTGCAGGCCTGTCAGAATATCGAACAGGGCCTCAATGAAGGGCTTAGGCACTATCGAGGCGAGATGTCCGCGCTTCGGAACAAGTTCTGGCCAAAGCTGCTCGAGGCGCCGGAGAAGAAGCTTGCGGCAGGTGGGCTGGCCGCGGTCGCCTTAAGCTTCATCGGCGGGCCTGCCGGGCTGCTTGTGGGGTCACTGGCGGCCGTCGCTTTGTCCGTGATGAAAACAAGCTTAGATCTGAAAGCGGAGCGCGACAAAATCAAGCACTCGGTTTCGCCCGCGGTGGCCTATCTCACCCGCGTCAAAGAAGCGGTTTAACCGACGCCAGCAAGCCTGACCGACAAGCCTCGCGAATGCTCAAGAGCATGCTGGCGATTACGCGTGCGACTGGGCGATGTGAGGGTTCGAACGGCGGACGAAGGGGACCTTCGTCGCAGCGATATGAATGCCATTTCACCGAGTTGATGCTGGAAAACGCGTCAGACGTGGCATGGCGTGAACCCATGATCGGCGATTATGATCGCGACGACCTAGAGCAACAGTGCGCCGTCCCCCACCATCTCGCCGAGTTGATCAGAGAGGAAAGCGGACAGGCGGGAGGGGTGTTGTGGACGACCCGTCGAAACGGGCTCGTCGTCGGCACCGTTGCAATGTGAGTGCCGCTTCGCGCACCAAACATTGACCTCGCATAAGGTGCGCATCGTATGCCTTCTCCACCGCGGGCAGATGTCGGCATCGGCTCAGAGCCAACATTCATCCCAGCACAAAGGCACCGCAGCACACCTGACAAACCAGACGTCACCTACCACCGTTCAGATCAGCTCTCTCAATCCGTCTGGTGTCTCGATCCGGGCCCGATAGCGGACCCAGGAACCAGGCACGACCTCTGGCGGGCGATCGATCGCGAGCTCCTCGTAAAGCGCGGCAATGGCCGCATGCTCCGGGTGTTCGAGCGTTAGGGACTGCAGCCGTGCGCCCAAATCCGGGATGTTCGCCAGAAAGGACAGATCATGGCGATGATCGATCAGCGAAGGCGCGGCACCGTCCAGTGGCAGAGAGCCATCCGCCGGGATGGAAAAATTGAACGCCGGCTTGTCGAATGGCAAGGCGACCCGCTCACCGAAAACGCCCGGATGGTCGGCCAATTCCCGGTCGATGTCCACGGTGCTGGCCACCCAGCCGCGCAGGCGCCGCCCGTCCTCCCAATCCGACCGGACCGTGTCCCGATCGTCCACACCAAACCAGCGGGGCCGCCCGGGTGACACCCCCTCGGGGTCGAGGGCAACAATCTCGAGATAGACGGAGTCTCCAAGCCGAAGCCGATGATTGTGCGTGCCCATGTAAAGGTGCCGGGTACCGAACGGCACGTCGATGTCGAGGCAGTCTCTGACGTGCGCAACGCCTTCGCCCAAGGTCGGCGCTATAACGGTCAGATGGTCGAGTTTCAGCATGGCCGGTGTTCTAGCACTTTCATGGCGGTTCCCCCGATCGGCGCGCTGCGGACGCCGCATCCCGACGACCAGCAGGCGTCGGCCGCCCCTCCGACTTGCCAGCCTCGGTTTCCCGCGCACAATGCGAGTGCCTTGACCGGACGAACAAGTGGCTTTTGCGCATGACCGGCACGCTCAACACCGACGCCATCGAAGCGATGTGGCAGCGGTTCAGGACGATTGGGGCCGCGGGCACGGAAGTGATCGGGCTGGCGGCGCTGCACCACGTGCTGGCCGAGCTGGGCCATGACGCCAGCGATGAAGAAGTGCGGCACCTCACCGATGACGTCGCCGGGCGCGAAGGTATCGGCCATGCCCAATTCGCGGCCCTGCTGGCCTCGCTGCACGGCGATACCGAGACTCGCGTCAGGATCGCTTTCGACGTCCTGGACGTAAATGGCGACGGCCGGATCTCGCGGGACGAGCTGCGGCACTTTCTTGGACGGCTCAGCGTCGGCGACGTGGATCTCGACGCGGTCTTCGCCGAGGCCGACCGAGACGGCGACGGCAATATCGACGTCGACGAGTTTCGCGCGCTGGTCCCGCACGGCCACACTGGGCCGAGCACGTGCTATCGCGACCACACCACACCGTTCGCCAGCACGATCCGCCGCGGCGGCGCGTCAACCGCCGAGATCGCAGCTTCTCAGCCTGCGCCAGCGCCGATCGGCGACACCGCGCACCGCGCACAGGCCGGTCATCGGCGCTCAGGTTATGGCCAGGGTACGTCCATCCTGCAAATGCAGATCGGCCTGTTCCGCCTGCTTCAGGGTGCGGCCTATCGCTGTTTTCGCGAGAGCTATTCGGCCCACGCGATGACCCATCTGCGGGCCCGCACCCTGCCCTACACGATGCCTGACTTCGTCGCCTTCGTAGATCGGGCGATCGCGCTCTACAAGGCCGTGGGCGTGATTGATCCCGCCTGTTTCCCCGTGCTCGACGCGGTGACCACGTCTGTGAACGCCGAATATGCCCGCCTGCAGGACCGCATCGCCTACTGGCCAAACGTGACCAAGACCAAGGCGATGGTGGAGGCGGCCGCGGCGATGGAACGCCAGCGCACGGCCCAGTCGTCGGTTGCCGAAACGCTGATGGCGGGTGTCGAGCTGGCGCTGACGCTGCGCCGCAAGAACCTGTCGCTGGGCGATCTCGGGTCGGACGCCATGGCCCGTCACGAGGCAGCGCGCCTGCGCCATTTGGAACTGCATCACGAGATGGCCGCCCCGCCGGGTACCGACGGCGCCGATCCGGCCGCCTATCTTGCCGTCTGGAACCGGGTGTTGATCAGTTCCAGCGACGAGGCGATCGACGGGGCCATGATGCCGGCGGCCTATTGGTATGAGGATTTCATGCCCAAGCTGCTGGCCGCCTGCAGCGTCTCCAGCGCCGATGACATCGCGCAAAACACGGCACCGGACACCGCGGCGCTCGACCGCTGGTTCGCGACCGCACGCGACGATGGCGAGTTCGACCATTACGGCGCCGACGTGGCCGGGCATTTCCCCGCCTGCAACCCAGCACAAAAGCTCGCCATCCGCCAGGCCTGGCGGCTGACCCGGCACTACATGAACGGCGTGCAAAAACGACGCGAGCGCGAGGAATTCGGCCGCGAATCCGGCTTTCTGTCGCAATATGTCGCGTTCCTGGACGTCTATCTCGGCCGCAGCGATGTGCGTCAGGCCCAGATGCGGGTCAGCTTTCCCTACTATATCGGCCGCCCGACCTGGCGCTTCCTGCACACCGTCGCCGAACTGGTCGCGGCGCTAAAGCCCGACGCGCAGCCCGCTTTGGTCGACCTCTTCAAGGACTTCTTCCGCGTCTTCGCGACGGTTTATGCCTGCCCCTACTGCCGGCATCACCTCAACCTCTATGTCGTGCGCAATGTCGAGATCGACATGTACCCGCTGGAATACCTCCTGCTCGGCCCGCGTCTCGGCGACAAGGCCGGCACGGCCGACCTGCTTGTCTCGATCGAAGACAAGCTGTCGGTCATCACCGACGGGGCGTCGCTGCGGCTGTTCCTGTGGAAGCTGCACAACACCGTGTCAGCCTCGATCGAGCGGACCGAGCCTTGGTTTCGGCGGGACGAGCACGCGATCTACACCACCCGCCACTGGCCCAGCGTGGGCGC
>JBCBSK010000199.1:0-5251 GCA_039819185.1 Pseudomonadota bacterium
CATCGGCGACATCCTCGATCTCATCACACCCCACGAAGCCAAAAACTATTTCGCGGCCGCCGGATATGACCCAAACTGAGCGCGAAGCGCTCTAGAAGGTCGGCCGCAGCGTCGAAAGCAAGCGGCACTGCGCCGTGACCGGCAGCGCAGAATGGTCCTTCTCCACCATTCCCCGCCGCACGTTTCGCCCACCCCTTGTCAAAACTTGGTTTGAGCTTTCGCGACAAATACCGTTCGCCACCGTCAGCTCGCCGATCTTGGTGTGGAGTTTGCGGATCCTCTCGCCATCCATCTCCAGCGGGTTTCCTGTGCGGCCGTGCTCGAAGACGTCCGAAGCGCCCTCCAATAACTGCCGCTTCCATTGATGGATCATCGTCGGGTGGACGCCGAAACGGGCGGCGAGTTCGGCCACCGTCTCTTCACCCTGCAACACCTCCAGCGCCGATTTCGCTTTGAACGTCGCCTTGTGCTGCTTGCGTGCCGTCATTCGCTGATCTCCTTCCTCGAAGACCAGCAGGCCCATCTCATAGCCTATGACACTGGCCAACTTCCGAGGAGCACCTCACATATCTGGCTTGCAAGTCCACCCCGAAGTGCATCCAAAATGCGGCAAGCCCTTGTCGGGTCACCGTCGACGGCAACGTGGAGTGTGGCTTGAGTGCGCCCGTTCGACAAGGCCTTCACCGTCACCGTGCGAGCTACGCTAACTCAAGATGAAATCGCCGTTGACGAGGGCGCCTAGGTTTGTGTTTTCGATCGTGATGGTGTTGCCGCGCAAGTCGTCGAAGACAACATCTAAGCCTTCCTGACGAAGGTGATCGTTGAAGAGGTCGTTGGAGCCGCTAACCCCGGTAATGCTTGAAAGGTCGATCTTCTCTCGGTTCGACAGACTGAAGTCGGTAATGGTGTCGTTGCCGAAGCCGTTCTTGAAGACGAACGTGTCGGCGCCGTTTGAGCCTGTGAGGCTATCGTTGCCGCGACCACCGTTTATGACGTCTCGGCCTTTGCCCCCAACGATCTTATCGTCGCCAGAGCCACCGAAAAGCGTATCCTCTCCGCGTGAGCCACGCAGGAGATCGTCACCTTGCCTGCCTCTGATCACATCGTCCCCGCCTGCGCCAAACAGGCTGTCATCCTGCCCACCGCCAATGAGGCTATCGTTGCCGCGACCACCGTTAATGGCGTCTCGGCCTTTGCCCCCAATGATCTCATCGTCGCCAGGGCCCCCGAACAACGTATCCTCTCCGCGTGAGCCACGCAGGAGATCGTCACCCTGCCTGCCTCTGATCAGATCGTCCCCGCCTGCGCCAAACAGGCTGTCATCGAGCGGACCTCCCACAAGTGTGTCGTCGCCCGACGTGCCGTTTTCGGTGATCGGCGCGCTTCCTTGATCGGGGACGATGACGATGGCGTTTGCGGTATCGGAGCCGCCATTTCCGTCGCTCACGGTGTATTGGAAGGTCGCCTGCCCATTGGTGACGGGGGCAGTGACACGGATCATGTTGTTTTGGATTTGAGCGCCGAGGAGGTTTGCTATTGAGAGGGTGTCGCCGTCGGCGTCGGTGTCGTTGGCGAGGAGTTGGTTTGGATCGACGAGGATGGCGCCGTTGGAGAGCGTTGCGGTGACGGTGTCGTTTCGGGCGACGGGGTTTGTGTTGGTCGGCGGTGGAGGGGGTGTGCCGGTTGCATCGATGGTGACGGTGACTTGTGCTGGGGTGAAGTTGCCGGAGGCATCGGCAGCCCAGTAGGTGAAGGTTTCGGTGTCCTCGCTGTTGAAGCCGGCGACGAAGACGATTGTGCCGCCAGGTCCCATCTGTGCGAAGCCCTGGTCGGGCTGGGTGATGCCGTCCACGCGGAGCGGTCCGCCATCCGGGTCACGGTCATTGGCGAGCACGTCGATGATGACGGCCTCGCCGGGAGCGACGGTGGCGGTGTCGTCTGTGGTAATGGGTGCGGACCC
Source organism: Pseudomonadota bacterium (assembly GCA_039819185.1). Classification (GTDB taxonomy): domain Bacteria; phylum Pseudomonadota; class Alphaproteobacteria; order Rhizobiales; family Tepidamorphaceae; genus JBCBSK01. Next base: position 1,961 of record JBCBSK010000199.1, read on the forward strand.
GCCGAGGGTGATGGGACCGTTATTGGTGGCACCGAGGCTGGCGAGTTGGGCGTCCGACATCTGGAGGGTGACCTGGTGGGCGAACTTTAGGAGTTCGCCCGTGGCGCGATCGGCGATAAAATCCTCCACGAGCAGGATATGCCGGCCGTCCGGGGCGGTGTAGTAGCCTTCGCTCTGCAAGAGCGGGACGATGTTTTCCTGGAATGAGGCGCTCTGGATATCGTCCATGCTGGCGAACTGGCGATCGCGGCTGCCGAGCGAATCGGTCTTGGTGCCGTTGAAGAACAGGGTCTCCCCCGGCGAAAGGGTCAGATCGCCCGTCATGTCGAACGCGAGGCGGCCCTCGACGAGTTCATCGGAGCTCATGATCCTGTGGCGGGCGGGGTTGAAGCCGACATATTCGGAGCCGACACCGGTCTGCTCGACATCGATGAAGACATGACCGACATCGGCGTCCGTGACGGGAAAGGTGAATATGTTCGTGGTGAAGTCGACGCCGCGGTCGAAGCCTTCGATCTGCATGCCGTTGACGACCATGTCGAAGGCGTTGCCGCCCAGGCGATAGCCGAACTCGGCGTAGGAGCCCTCAGCGGCGAGCAGATCGACGTCGCTGATCGTGTAATGCGACGTATAGGTCAGATCCATCCCGCCATAGGTTTCCCAGTTCAGGAAGCCGTCCAGGTCGGTGCGCACCTCGTGTTCCTGACGGGAATCGGCCTTGATGACGATCAGCCCGACCTGGGTCCCGAAGGCTTCGTTGTCGCGGAAGCCCTGGATGGGTGCCTGGTCGAGCCGCATGGTGTCGGAGCCATAGGCGATCTCGGGGTGCTCGAGATTGGCCGAGAGTGGGTCGGATGGCGCCGAGCGGTGCATCCACACAAAGCCATGGGTGGTGTTGGCGGCGACATTGTCCACCGCTTCCACGAGCCGGCCGGCGAAGAAGAAGCCATCGCCGGTGCGGCCATTGTCATGGCGCGCGAGGTCGCTTTGCAGTTTCGCGCTCGCCTCGCCCCAGTCGGCGCCTTGGCTGCGGATGGCGATATTGCTGCCCCAGACGCCGGTCTCGTCGCCATCCTCGGCGGCGAAGGCGGCGCCGAAGGCGTCGAAGACGGCGTTGTCGACGATCACCGAATGGCTGGAATGTTGGACGATGCCCCAGCCCGGCGAGCCGGAGACGGCATTGCCGACGAGGAAGGAGGGATCGTCCTGGTCCTCGGTCCCGGTGAGGTGCAGATGCAGTGAATAGCGGCCCTTGACGTTGCTGTCGGCCTCGATGGTTGAGAAGGTGCCGACATCGGCGGCGGGGATGGACTTGTCGGTGCGGCCCAGATCGTCGAAGGCGGCATAGCGCACGTCGACCTCGTCGGAATGCATGAACATGACGTGGCCGCGGTGAGGGACCTCGGTGGCCTCGCCGTCCTCGCTGCGCACGGTGATGTTGCGCGACATGTTGGAGACATAGGCAGAAAGGTCATCGCGCGGCGTGTCGTGATCATGCTGCAGGGGGCGGTCGATGGTGATCAGGTTGCCGTCAATTGCGGTGATGGTGACTTCCTCGTCCTCGCTTTCGCGATGGACCACACGGCCCAGGGTGTTGTCCCATCCCCAGCCCTGCTTGTGGGTGCCGGTGAGCACGATGGTATCGCCCACCTGCCAGCCCTGGGGCACCTCCTGCAGCGTGATCTCGGTATCGCCGGCCATGGGGGCACTGTCGACCTTGAGGAAGGTCGTCTTCTCAGCACCGTGGATCTCCACTTCACCGTGGGAGATGAGGCCGCGCGAGAGCAGCAGCGGGTCCCATCCGACGTCGATATCGCCATTGTTGGCGATGACGATCTCGGTCCGGACGTTGGCATCGACGGGGTTGTCGGCGGTACCGATCTGGAGGCGGCCGCTGGGGGAGACGACGAAGGTATCGACCACCATGCGTGTGTCGGTCTCAGTGGCGAAGGACAGTTCACCATCCACGCGCACGGTAAACAGCGACGCATCGCTCTCGCCATCATAGGTGACGCGCACGCCGTCGGGGATCAGCACCCGCGCGCCCGCCTCGGGGATGCGGCCCTCATGCCAGGTTGCAGGGTCGAACCAATCGCCGTGGGCGATTGCCACGTGGGTTGCCTCGGCCCGATCGACCAGGGCGAGCAACTGCATGTGTTCCATCGCCATGCCCGCACTTGCGCCATGCGCATGAACCTCAGGCGCCGACATGACCCCCGCCACAAACGCATCCGCCTCCACAGGCGTCGTCGGCAGCGATATGGTGGCCGTCATGTCATCATTCATGTGTGGTGGCATTGCGATTTATTTTCCCATTTGGCCGTGGCTGAGAGCGTCGGCCGCGCAAGTTCTAGTTGGGCCCAGCGTAGTAAACCCAAAGTTGATGGCGCAGTAACGGCATGTAGGTTCCTGCGCTATGGTGCTTTTTCGTGATTCCTCATCCGTGCGTTCGGGCAGATCACTTGACTGCCAAGCAAGGTTTTACTCGGGCTAAGATGAGGCATTTCCATTTCGGCAATGAGGCAAGAATGCGCCACGAAACAACACCCGAATAGGAATGAGCGCCTACAAAGGTATCACTCACTCAGCGGGTTGGCCTTCCGTGACCTGAGCGGTGGCGATTCTTGAAGCGCTCCCCGTGGGTTGAACGGTTCGGGCGCTGGTTTCAGCTATTGCCGGGGTCTGCTGTCTGGTTCGCTCTGAGTTGATGGTGGGGTGGAGCGCTGCGCTTGTTGCCTGAGCGGCCCCCACGAGGTGATACATCGCAAATGTTAGTGGAGGGTCGGGCGTTGCAGCAGCGGCCGCTTGCGGGGGTGCCATCCAATCCAAAAGCACCGTGCTCGGCCAGCACTGCCTGCACACAGCACGTACCGTCGGAAGACTGACGTTGCCCGCCTCGACGCGCCCGCATATCCCAAATAGACTTTCGCGGGTTGGACTGAGATCGGTAGGATCAAGCGATGGCGGAGCGCATGCCGGCGCAAAGGCGCAAGCTGTCGGAAGGAGTGCTGTCGAACCTGCTGGGTGAGATTCGCAGCGGCGCGCTTCAGCCGGGCGATTCGATGCCGTCTGAGCGCGCTCTCATGCAGTCATACGGGATCGGGCGACCCGCGGTGCGCGAGGCGCTGCAATCACTCGAGCGCATGGGGTTGATCGAGATCCGTCACGGCGAGCGCGCTAAGGTGCGCGAGGCGTCGTTCGGCGAAATGGTCGAACGTAGCGCGTGCCTCCTTTAGGTGCTCCAAACTGGCTGGCGAATGGGCCAGCAGGTGGCGCATCGTGTGGCCCATC
>JBCBSK010000200.1:0-5223 GCA_039819185.1 Pseudomonadota bacterium
ACCGGATTGTCGTCAAGACGCATGATGGTGAGGTCATGGCCAAAATCCTCGCCCGCAAGACCGCCAAGACAATTGAACTGCAATCGATGAATGCCGATCATCCCGTTCGTGTCCTGACGAAAGAAGAGATCGACTGGATGGCGCGCATCATCTGGGTCAGCCAGTGACGTAGTTTCTTACCGCTGACATCGATGGGTGCTAACTTACCGACATGTCTTCGGTTCTGTGGATCGCGCGGGGGATTATCGCGGCGGCGCTGATCGGCACCGCCGTATTGTTTTATGTCAGCCAGACCGATGTGCCATCGGAGGCCGACAAAGCAACCAACGGCATGGCCGATACGACGCCCGATACAGCGACAAGCCCGTCGCGCGCGCCAGCACTGGACATCCCGCCTGATTTCGAGATTGGTGCGCTTGAGACCAATCGTGCCCGCCGCGACGTCACGCCGGAGGGCGTGACGCCGGCCCCGGAGATTGCCTGGCCGGTGGAGCGGGCACCAAGCCTAGAGCCGCCGCCCGCTCCCGAGCCGACACCGGAGCCAGCACGCTTCTTTCGCGTCGGGGTCGTTGATGCCGGGATGATCGCGACGCAACGCGATTATACGGTTTCTTTCGCGCACATAACGGCTCTGGGCGCGGATCAGACCTGCACCGATGGCACCGATCATGACTGGCCATGTGGACGTGCCGCGCGGCATGCGCTGATGCGGCTGATCCGAGGTCGGGCCGTTACGTGTGACATCGCGCCGGACGAACTCGCCTCCCGCGTTGCCGAGGAGATTGACTTGTCTCTCATCTGCTCGGTCGGTGGCTTCGAGATCAATCACTGGCTGATCGAACACGGCTGGGCCACGGCGCGCGCTGGCGCACCCGAACTCTATCACGAGGCCGAGGAACTGGCCCGCGCCGAGGCACGCGGCCAATGGTCTGAGGATTGGCGCAATCGTTGATGGCTATTCAGCAGCGCTCGAGTAAAATCCGATTGGATTGACTCGGATTGATCCAATCTAAACGCATGATGCTCTAGGGGCTTCGGCCTCGGCGACCAGCGCCCCGGACAGGCCCTTGGCGATCAACTCGCGCGTCTCCGTGATGCCATAGAGTGCGATAAAGGACCCAAAACGCGGCCCCTGGCTTTGGCCGAGCAGGACCTCATAGATCGCCGAGAACCAAGCCCGCAGCGGTTCAAACGCGTGCTCCTTGCCGACCGCATAGACCTGGTTCTGGATCGTCTCGCCATCGGCATCGTCAGGAAGGGTCAAAAGCCGCTCGGAGAGATCGGCCAGGGCTGCGCGCTCTTGGTCGGTCGGCGGCCGGAACACCTTGGTTGCACGTACAAAATCGTGGAAGTAGCGCACCGCATAACCGACCAGCTCGTCGAGTTTGGGATCGGTCTTAGGCGATGCACCCGGCGCGTAACGGCCGATGAACCCCCAGAGCACCTCGGCGTCCTCGGCATTCGACGCGCTGACGAGATTCAAGAGCATTGAGAACGAGACCGGCGGCAGGTCCTCGGGTGGTTGAGCAGAATGGATATGCCAAACCGGGTTTTCCAACCGCTTGGGATCTTCCTCGCGCCCATAAGCCGACAAGAAGGAAAAATAGTCGTCGACCTGGCGCGGAATGACGTCGAAATGCAACCGCTTCGCTGCGCGCGGTTTTTGATACATGAACAGAGACAGGCTTTCGGGGCTGGCATAGCTCAGCCACTCGTCGATCGTCAGGCCATTGCCCTTCGACTTCGAAATCTTCTCGCCGTTCTCGTCCAGGAACAGTTCATAATTGAAACCTTCGGGCGGCTTGGCGCCAAGGATCGTTGCGATCCGGCTCGACAGCTTCACCGAGTCGATCAGATCCTTGCCCGACATCTCATAGTCGATGCCAAGCGCTACCCAACGCATCGCCCAATCGGCCTTCCATTGCAGCTTGGCATGTCCGCCAGTTACCGGTGTCTCGATGAGCGCCTCGGTTTCGGGATCACGGTAGATCACGGTGCCGGATGCGGGCCGCACCTCTTCGAGCGGCACTTCGAGCACGACGCCAGTCCGCGGACAGTTCGGCAGAACCGGTGCATAGGTTGCGCGGCGGTCGGGGCCGAGCGTCGGCAAGATCACCTCGATGATCCGGTCATACTCTTCAAGAACACGGATCAGCGTTTGATCGAACAGGCCCGAGCGATAACAGTCTGTCGCACTCATGAAGTCATAAGCGAACCCGAACCGATCAAGAAACGACCGCAGCATCGCATTGTTGTGGTGACCGAAGCTCTCATGGGTGCCGAAGGGGTCAGGCACCTGGGTCAGTGGCTTCTTGAGATGTGCTGCCAGAAGCTCTTGGTTTGGAACGTTGTCGGGCACTTTCCGGAACCCGTCCATGTCGTCGGAAAAACAGATCAGCCGCGTCGGCACATCTGACAGGGTCTCGAAGGCGTTGCGCACCATGGTCGTGCGCGCCACCTCGCCGAATGTGCCGATATGCGGCAGGCCGGACGGACCATAGCCGGTCTCGAAGATGACCTCAGATTTTGGCGTCTGGTCGAGCCGGCCGACAATCTTGCGCGCTTCTTCGAAGGGCCACGCGCGGGCTTCTCCTGCGAGGGGACGAAAGCGGTCATGGACGGTATCGCGCGACACCATTTCGCGTGTCTCCTTCATGTCGGCAGATGGCGGGACCGTAGGAGCCGCCCTGTCCGGCGTCAATCGACCTTGGTACGGCGCGCTTAACGGTCCGATTGCAAGCGCAAGGCGCGATCAATCCTGGTTCAATGCATCTCTGCCGCTGACACAATCTTCCTGCACTTGCGGGCTGAGGAAACACATCCTAGCTTCCGGCCATCTTGCAACGATGCCAGCGGCGCCCGCCGCGCTAGGACCAGACAAACCCATGCGTCAGACCCTCAGTCCCGAAGCAGCCCTGATCTACACAATGGTGACAATGAGCGCCGCCGAAGGCGAGATCACCAATACCGAGCTTGCCCGGATCGGCTCGCTTGTCGACCACCTCCCAGCTTTTGGAGAGTTCGACAAGGAGACGCTCGTGCGTATTGCCGAGGATTGCGGCGAACTGCTGTCGAGCGATGACCACGGCCTCGACCATGTGCTCGAAATGATTGCCGAGAGCATGCCGGAAAAGCTGCGTGACACGGCGTATGCCGTTGCTGTCGATATCGCGGCTGTCGACCTTCATGTCGCGCAGGAAGAATTGCGCTTTCTACAGCTCCTGGCCGACCGGCTTGATCTCGACAAGTTGACCGTTGCGGCAATCGAACGGGCTGCCCGCGCGCGCTACCGTAAGCTCTGACCCGCGCCCGTTTAAACGCTTTATCTGCCATCAACTCCGGCGCGGTCCTTCGAAAAGGAGTGCGCCATGTTGAACGCTGTGTCGAAAGGGGTGGTTGCGGCCGTCCTGTTTGTAGCCCTTGCCTTTGCTCCAGCACCTGTGCTTGCGGAGTCGTCACTTGAACCGCGTGAGGGATGGCGGGTCATCGAAACCGATCACGCCTTCGCCGATCTGACCGAGCGGCTTGGAACCGCGATCGAGGACGAGGGCATGATTAGGCTCTACGTTGCAAGCGCCTCACGTGGGGCCGCTGGACGTGGCATAACCATCCCCGGCAACATGGTGATGGGCGTTTATCGCAACGACTTCGCTGTGCGCATGCTGGAGGCGAGCATCGCCGCGGGCATGGAAGCACCGATCGAGTTCTACGTTACTGAAGACCCTGACGGCGGCGCGACACTGTCTTACAAGCTGCCGAGCTTCGTCTTTGCGCCTTACATGGACGAAGGCGGCACTGCGCTGCAGGATATGGCCGCTGAACTCGACGGCATATTTGCCGCAATTGCCGATCGTGCAACCGCAGACTAAGTATTCTTAATGGGATCCGGGTGGGAACCCGGGTCCCACGTGATGCTGCCGACCGCCCGATCCCGCCTTGAGCGTCTACAGGCTTTCTAAACACAGACGGGAAGCGCGGGTCTGGGCCGCACGGAGCTGCCATGACATTTGTCGCCGACATCGGTGAAGTGACGCTTCGGATGGCGGCGTTTTCGGGCATTCTCGCGCTTATGGCCATCGTCGAAGCGCTGGTGCCACGACGAGAGCGCGTTGTCAGCCGTGGGCGGCGCTGGGTTACCAATATGGCGATCATCTTTATCGACAGCATTGCTGTGCGGCTGGTGTTTCCCGTCGCCGTGGTCGGCACGGCACTGTGGGCCGAACAAGCGGGCTTCGGCCTGTTCAATCAAATGTCTGTGCCGGGATGGATCGCGGGCCTGATCGCATTTGTGGTTCTGGATTTCCTGATCTGGCTGCAGCACCTCGTGTTTCACAAGGTGCCGGTTCTGTGGCGGGTGCATCGCATGCACCACACCGATGTCGATTTTGACGTAACGACGGCGCTCAGGTTCCATCCGATCGAGATCCTGATGAGTGTGGCGATCAAGATGGCGGCGGTTGTGCTTCTTGGTGCACCAGCGCTGGCGGTCTTTTTGTTCGAAGTCGTTTTGAACGGCATGGCGATCTTCAATCACGCCAATGCGCGCCTGCCGCTGTGGCTTGATCGGGTCTTGCGCGTCTTTATCGTCACGCCGGATATGCACCGGGTGCATCATTCGATCCTAAACCGTGAGACGGACTCGAACTTCGGCTTCAACCTGTCGCTTTGGGACCGGTTGTTCGGCACCTATGTGCCGCAACCGAAGGGCGGCCATGACGGGATGACGATTGGTCTCAGCGAGGCCCAGCATACCGGGCCGACCCAACTTGTCTGGACGCTGTTGGTGCCGTTTCGATCACTATCCCGCCGGCCTGACGTTTCTCGGGCACATGAAGATCCAGCCACCTCCAAGGGTCAGTAGAACCCGAGCGGGAACGAGCGGACGAAGATCTCAAGATAGCTACCGTCGTTCTGGAGTTCCCAAAGAGCCGCATCAATTGCCTGTCGCAGACGGTCGTCGTCGCGCGCGACCGCAACAGCCATGCCCTCGCCGAAGAAATAGCTCTCGTGGAACGGCCCACCGCGGAATACGCAGCACGCCTCAGAAGCGGTGCCGTTGAGCCAGAAACTGAGCGTCAACGCATCGGCAAACAGAAGATCGACAGTATCGGATCGCAACGCATCCCGCGCCTCTGGCAATGTCTCATAGGGGACAATGTCGCTCTCGCTGTAGAAGGCTTGAAGGAACGCTTCATGGGCTGTGCCACCGACCACGGCGACGCG
>JBCBSK010000201.1:0-5140 GCA_039819185.1 Pseudomonadota bacterium
GGGCACCGGCGCGGTCTTGTTCAGGCGGCGCTGTTTCACCAGCAGTTCGAGAGCCCGGAAGCGACGCCCGCCAGCGGGGATTTCGAACATGCCGGTCTCGCCGCCGTCCTCGTCCAGCACGGGCCGGACGGTGAGGCTTGCCAGCAGCGTGCGCCGGGCACTGTCCTCGGCCAACTCCTCAATCGAGACGCCGGACTTGATCTGGCGGACGTTCGACTGGCTAAGCAGGAGCTTGTTGAAAGGAATGTCGCGCGAGGCGCTGAGGGTGATCTTCTTGGACTTCGTCATCGGTTTTCTCCGCGACGGGCGACCGCGAGACGCTCTCTCGATCTTCCAAACCCGTCACGAAATCCCCGGCCCACCTCTTCCTCTAAAAGGAGATGGACCGGGAACGGATGATCGAGGATCAGGCGGAACAGCTGTAGCTACGCAGCTAGATCCAATAGCTTCTTAGCGCGGGTCTCCATGGTGAGGCGCGCATCCTGCTGCGGCTTGGACCGCGCGACAGCGGTGATGCCCTGCACGAAATCGAACACGCTCTCGGGCGGGCGGCCTTCCTCGGCCAGCACCGTCTCAACTATCTTGCCGCTCTCCGCCTTCGAGAACCCGCATTTGCGCAGGAAGTCGGTCCGGTCTTCATCGCTGCGGGCGACGACCCGTTCGCGTGCGGCGCGGATGCCCTGGATGAAGGGCTGCGGCGAGGAGTCCGCGAAACTCGCCAGCGCAGGCGCCGCCTCATGCGCGAAGCGATTGGCGGCGTATTTGGAATGCCGGATCGAGATCTCCTGGAAGTCCTCGACGCCCCAGAGATTGCGGTTCTGGCAGACGGCGCGGAGATAGAAGCTCGCGATGCCGAGCGTCTTCGCCCCGACCTCGGAGTTCCAGCAATAGAAGCCGCGGAAGAACAGGTCGGGCGAACCGTCGGGCAGCGTGCCCGCCTCGATCGGATTGAGATCGTCGACGAGAAAGAGGAAGACATCGCGGTCCGAGGCGTAGAGCGTGGTCGTATCCTTGGTGACGTCGACCATCGGATTGTAGACGTCGGTCGACCAGTCAAGCACGCCCGGCACCTTCCAGCGCGTGTCGCCGACGCCGTCGCCGGCTATGCGCTGCACGGCCGCGACCAGCTCATGATCGTAGATGCGGCCATAGTCCGGGCCGGTGACGGCGCGCAGTTCGGTACGGCCGTCTTCGGTCTCCAGCGTTTTCACCTGCTCGGCGCGGTGGTTGGTGAGGCCGTATTGCAGGTTGATGCCGGCGAGCGGCGCCGGGAGCTGGCGCAGATAGGCCGCCGGCGCGCTGACGAGGCTCGCGAGCTGGCCGAAGCTCCAATGGGTCGGTGCCAACGGCGCCTCGGCGTCTGGAAGAACCAGCGCTAGTTTTTCCGGATCGTCGCGATGGGCTTCGACGCGGATCGCCGCGCTCTCGACCGTTCGCGTCCGGCTTTGCTCGGCGCGGCCCTTCACCGACGCGTAGAGGTCCGCGAGCGAGAGATACTTCTCGTCGTCGGGCCGCGAAAACCACTCCGAGGATACCCGGCCGTTATGGCCGCCTCGGGACACATCCACCTTGTAGCCGCCGCTCGCGTCGCGCCGGCCGTCCAGAATCTCAACATTGGTCATGGGATCGTCTCCGCGACGGGCGGCCGAAAGCCTCTCTCTCGACCTCCAAACCCGTCACGGCGACAGCCGCAGACCTCTTCCTCTCGGGCGCACCGGTTCACCTTCTGGCGCATGTCCTCCCCGTCCTTGTCCTCCTGGGCGACGCTTCCAGGCCGCGGCCCCTTCATTCCCAATTGGCGGCCTATTGACTTCCAATCAGCCGGAAATCAGCCGGGCTGGGCGACAACGGTTCTATGCGAAGAGCGCACCGGGCAAATACAGATTGATTGCAACGCAATCATCGCCTATTTTGCAATCTATCGCAGATCTTTCGCATCAGGAGTCCGCCTATGGCTAGTATCACCATTCGACATCTTGATGATGGTCTGAAGCGCCGCCTGCGCATTCGGGCGGCGGAACACGGGCGATCCATGGAGGAGGAGGCTCGGGAGATCCTGCGCGACGTGGTCGGCGAGACAACGCCGCCAGGCAATCTGGCCGCAGCCATCCGTTCGCGGGTCGCGGACCTAGGCGGCGTCGAGCTCAAGCTTGCCGAGCGCGAAGCGATGCGCGAGCCACCGAGGTTCGATTGAGGCGATGATCATCCTCGATACGAACATCGTCTCAGAACTGCTGCGCCCGGCGCCGGAGCCCAAGGTCGAGGCGTGGCTCGCGGCGCAGGAGGGCGCGCAGGTCTATCTGACCAGCATCAGCGAAGCCGAGCTGCGCTTTGGCGTCGCCATTCTGGCGGCGGGCCAACGCCGCGATGCCCTATCCCAGGCAATAGACGGCATGCTCCGGGAGGATTTCCGGGATCGCATCCTGTCCTTCGACAGCGCCGCGGCCGAGACCTATGCGATCATCGGGGCTGAACGCCGCAACGCGGGCCGGCCGATCAGCCAGTTCGACTGCCAGATTGCCGCCATCGCCCGCACCCAGGGCGCGAGGATCGCCACGCGGAACGCCAAGGATTTCGAGGGGTGCGGGATCGAGATCGTCGACCCGTGGGGCGCTCGATGAACGCGGTCGAGATTGAAGAGGCCATATCCGCACTCGCTGAACAGCCATTCGACGCGGCCGAGTTCCCCTTCGCGTTTCTGGAAGCATTCGGCAACAAGGCCACGACGATCAAGCGCCTGCGCAAGGGCGCGTCCAACGCCTCCGACATGGACGGCGGCGTGCTCCAGCGCAACAACATCCACATCGCCGTCGCGCCGGTCGGGCAGACGGCGCAGACGCTCGCCGCCCTCAAGGCCAGCCCCGCCACGGCCAAGGCGAAGGCCAAGTTCATCCTCGCTACAGATGGCCAGGAGTTCCATGCCGAGGACCTAAGCAGCGGCGAGATCGTCGTGTGCGACTATCCGGACTTTCCGGATCATTTCGGCTTCTTCCTGGCGCTCGCGGGCATCTCGACCGTCCGCCAAATCCGCGAGAGCGCCTTCGACATCAAGGCCACCGGGCGGCTCAACCGGCTCTATGTCGAACTGCTGCGCCACAATCCCGAATGGGGGACTGCGGAGCGTCGCCAGGACATGAACCACTTCATGGCGCGGCTGATCTTCCTGTTCTTCGCCGAGGACACGGACATCCTGAACGGTAACGACCTGTTCACGGCGACGATCGACCAGATGTCGGAGCGGGACGGCTCCAACATGCATGCGGTGATCGGCGAGCTGTTCCGGGCCATGAACACGCCCATCCGCGACCGCGCGTCCGCTAAGTTGCCCCGCTGGGCCGACGTGTTTCCCTACGTGAACGGCGGTCTGTTTTCCGGCAGCACCGATGTCCCCCGCTTTTCCAAGATCGCGCGCTCCTATCTGCTGCACATCGGCACGCTCGACTGGAAGAAGATCAACCCGGACATTTTCGGGTCGATGATCCAGGCTGTCGCGGATGACGAGGAGCGCGGCGCATTGGGGATGCACTACACCAGCGTTCCGAACATCCTGAAGGTGCTCAACCCGCTTTTTCTGGACGATCTGCGCGAGACGCTGGAAGAGGCCGGAGACAATGGCCGCAAGCTTCTGAATCTGCGCAACCGGATGGCTAAGATCAGGGTGTTCGACCCGGCCTGCGGCTCCGGCAACTTCCTCGTGATCGCCTACAAGCAGATGCGGGCGATCGAGGCGGAGATCAACACGCGGCGCGGCGAGGCCGAGCGTAAGTCCGATATTCCGTTGACGAACTTCCGGGGGATCGAGCTGCGCGACTTCCCGGCCGAGATCGCGCGCTTGGCGCTGATCATCGCCGAATATCAGTGCGACGTTACCTATCGCGGTCAGAAGGAGGCGTTGGCCGACTTCCTGCCGCTTGACGCGATGAACTGGATCACCTGCGGCAACGCCCTGCGGCTGGACTGGCTGAGTATCTGCCCGCCTACGGGGACGGGCGTAAAGCATCATGCAGATGATCTGTTCATGTCCCCGGTGGATCAGGCCGAGATCGACTTCGAGAACGAGGGCGGCGAAACATATATATGTGGCAATCCGCCATATCTCGGTTCGACCTGGCAATCGACAGAGCAAAAGTCGGACCTCGAAGCCATATTTGGAAATCGAACCAAGAGCTGGAAGTCGCTCGACTACGTGGCGGGCTGGTTCATTAAGGCGACTGACTTCGGAATGCACACGAAAAGCAGCGCCGCTTTCGTGGCCACTAACTCAATCTGTCAGGGGCAACAGGTGCCGATCCTCTGGCCGCTGATTTTTCAGACCGGGCACGAGATCAGCTTTGCCCATACCAGCTTCAAGTGGGCAAACCTTGCAAGCCACAACGCGGGTGTGACGGTAGCAATCATTGGGATTTCCAATGATATAGGCCCGGTGCGTCACCTGTTCTCCTTGAATGACGAACACCGAACTGTTCTCAAAGAGGCTGCGAATATAAACGCTTATCTTGCAAGCGCTCCGAACGTAATTGTTTCCAAGCGTTCAAAGCCATCTGCGGGACTTGGTGTAATTGAGGCAGGTGGAAAACCTGTTGAGGGCGGCAATCTTCTCATTGGCGCTGCCGAAGCGCAGCGTTTGCTGAAGAGTGATCGAAGAGCCGGTGCTTTCTTGAAGCGAGCCTACGGAGCAAGCGAGTATATCCGAGGCCAAGTGCGGTATTGCATCTGGGTTTCAGACGCGGACCTTGATCGAGCTTTGGAAGTCGCTGACTTTGGCGAACGCTTCAAGCGGGTGAAAGAAGCGCGTCTGAAGAGCCCCAAGGTTGCAACAAGAAGAGGAGCAGAATGGCCTCACAAATTTGAAGAGGTCAAACAGTCCGGTAATGAAAGGCTAATTGTCGTTCCTAAGGTATCATCTGAAACGCGGGAATATTTACCGGTAGGCCTCCTACCCAAAGGGTCTATCCTCACAGACTTAGCTTTTGCCCTCTACGACGCCCCTCTTTGGAACATGGCCCTAATTGCCTCGAAGCTGCATCTTATCTGGATAGCTACCGTTTGCGGAAAGATGAAGACTGATTTCCGCTACTCCAACACACTAGGCTGGAACACCTTCCCCGTCCCCAAGTTCACCGAAAAGAACAAGCAAGAC